>NZ_CP081844.1:1574837-1887921 GCF_019803445.1 Caenibius sp. WL | reverse complement strand
AAGCGGGAAACGGCTGACAACCTGTGGGTCAAATGCCCCAATTGCAGCGAAATGCTGTTCGCCCGCGATTACGAGGAGAACCTCTTCGTCTGCCCGCGCTGTGACCATCATGGCCGCGTCGGGGCAGATGTGCGGCTGGCGCAGGTGCTCGATCCCGGTTTCGCGCTGCTCGCCGAACCGCAGGTCGCAGAAGATCCGCTGAAATTCCGCGACAGCAAGAAATACGCCGACCGGATCAAGGCAGCCCGCGCCAAGAGCCCGCATACCGATGCCTTCCAGGTCGCGCTGGGCTCGATCGATGGGCACAGGGCCGTGGTCGGTGTGCAGGATTTCACTTTCATGGGCGGATCGATGGGCATGGCCGTGGGCCAGGCTTTCGTGAACGGCGCGCAGCGCGCGCTGGATGAAGGTTGCGCCTATATCGTGTTCACTGCCGCCGGCGGCGCGCGCATGCAGGAAGGCATTCTCAGCCTGATGCAGATGCCCAAGGCCACAGTGATGACCCGCCGCCTCAAGGAAGCGGGCCTGCCCTATATCGTGGTGCTGACCGATCCGACCACCGGCGGCGTCACCGCCAGTTATGCCATGCTGGGCGATATCCATATCGCCGAACCCGGTGCGCTGATCGGCTTTGCCGGGCAGCGGGTGATCCAGAATACCATCCGCGAGAGCCTGCCCGACGGGTTCCAGCGCGCGGAATATCTCCACAAACACGGCATGGTGGATATGGTGGTCGATCGCAAATCGCTGCGCGGCACGCTGGCGCGGCTGCTCGACTATCTCCAGCCTGCCCGGGCTGCCTGACGATTTTGCCGGGGCGGCCGTGAAGGATTTCGCCACATCGGACGATCCGGCGGTGCAGGCGCAGTTGGAGCGGCTTGCCCGGCTCTCGCTGCCGCAGGGCCGCCTCGGCCTCGACACGATCCGGGCGATGCTTGCCCGGCTCGGCAATCCGCAGCAATTGCTGCCGCCGACATTCCATGTCGCGGGCACCAATGGCAAGGGATCGACCTGCACCTTCCTGCGCTTCATGATGGAAGAACAGGGGTTGACGGTCCATTCCGCGACCAAGCCCCATCTGGTGCGCTATAATGAGCGTATCCGTGTGGCAGGCAAGCTGATCGACGATGGCCTGCTGGCCGACCTGCTGGGCGAAGTGCTCGACAAGTGCGAGGATCTGCATCCGAGCTTCTTCGAAGTGACGACCGCCGCCATGTTCCTCGCTTTCGCCCATATAGAAGCCGATGCCTGCGTGATCGAAGTCGGCCTTGGCGGCCGGTTCGATGCCACCAATGTGCTCGAACATCCGGCGGCCTGCGGCATCGCTTCGCTGGGGATCGATCACGAAGCGTTCCTCCTGCGCGAAGATCCGGCCGCGCCCGATCATCCGCTGGCGCGCATCGCGTTCGAAAAGGCCAATATCGCGCGGCGGGGATCGCCGCTGGTGACGCAGGCCTATCCGCCCGAAGCCACCGCGCAAATCCTCAAGATCGCCAAGCAGGCAGGCGCCCGGGTGGCGATGCGCGGGCAGGAATGGGTCGCGCATGCGGGCGATGTGCTGGAATATCGCGATGCCGCTGGGTCGCTCACGCTTCCCCTGCCGGCCCTGCCCGGCCTGCACCAGGCGGACAACGCCGCGCTGGCCATCGCCATGCTGCGTCACCAGCGCGAAGTCGCTGTCGCCAGCGACGCGATGGCGCGCGGCCTGCTGGCGGCCCATTGGCCCGCGCGCATGCAAACATTGGCTCCCGGCCCGCTCACCGCGATCGTGCCCGGTACGGAAGTGATCCTTGACGGCGGGCACAATCCCGATGCCGCAGGCGTCATCGCCACCGCGATGGCGGGCAAGCCGGTGCTCAATGTCGTCATGGGCATGCTTGCCAACCGGCAGGTCGAGGATTTTCTCAAGCCGCTGGCGCCTCTTATCACAAGGCTGTGGGCCATCCCTATCGAAGGGAACGAATCCCACTCGCCGGAACACATCTGCGCCGTCGCGAACAAGCTGGGCATTCCTCTCGTGCGGCCCGCCACCGATATCCGCAAGGCGCTGGAAGATATCTCGGCCACTCTCGCGCACGAGCATGACGACCGGCACCAGACCGTGCTGATCACCGGCGCGCTGCGGCTGGCGGGCAAGATACTGGCATTGAACGGGGAAATACCCGACTAGGGCATTCGCTCAGGCGTCAGGCCGTTGCCAGCGCCACGCTGTCCAGCCCCGCGCGCCTGCCCAGGCGCTTGATCCGCACCCATTCCATCACGCACAGCACCACCGCGATCAGGCCGATGCCGGTGGTCAGGATGAACACCGCATAATACCCCTGCGTCTCGATCATCTTGCCCAGCGCGCCGCGCCCCAGCGTCCCGACAAGGAACGTCAGCGATGACAGAAGGGCATATTGCACCGCGCTGTATTTCTTCGATGTGATCGACGAGAGATAAGCGACCAACGCCGCCCCGGCGATCCCGCCCGCAATATTCTCGCCCGCGATGGCGAACATCAGCTTGGCCAGCCGTTCGTCCCCGCCGAGATGTTCGACCAGAAAAGTGAACCCCGTCACGCGCGCGCAGGCAGCCATCACCGCCCCGCCCGCCGCCAGGTCGGCATACAGCAGATTGGTCAGCGCCGCGGTCAGCGCGCCCAGCGTCATCACCGCCATCCGGCCGATGTACGTGAACAGGATTCCGCCGAGCGCAATGCCCAGCATCAGCGCGCCGACCCCGAAGAATTTGGACGCAATCGCCACTTCTTCCTTCGAATAGGCCAGTTCCCCGAGATAGAACGGATAGGCGAAAGTGCCCCAGATCGTGTCAGTGATGCGGTACGTCAGCACCAGCCCCAGCACCAGAATCGTCGCCCAGCCCAACCGCCCGACGATGTCGGTCAAAGGCAGGATCAGCGCGCGATAGCCATGATCCAGCAGCGCATCGCGCCGCCGCGTCATGGGCACGGGCTGGGTCAGCACATAGCGGCCATGCCGTTTCTGACGCACCAGCCAAGCAGCTATGATCGCGGGCACCACCACTGTCGCAATCACGATCAGCGGCCCCTGCTGGGCTACGAAAGCAACGGAATCGGGGCGCGACCCCGGATCGCTGCCGAGCGAGCGGACCATGAATATACCCACGGTGATCAGCGCCCAGGCCCACAACAGACCGACGAACAGCAGCGCGAACGCGCGCAGGCGTGGTTCCAGTTCGCCCGGCTGGCGCAGTTCCGAAAGCGTTGCGGCATCGGCGGCAATAACCGCGCTGGTCGGCCGCCCTTCCGGTGCGAACAGGCTGGCCACGGCGATGACCAGCATCAGACAGCCCATGAGCGCATAGACGGCCGGCCAGCCGAGTCCTTCGGCCAGAAACAGCGCCAGCGCGCCACCGACCAGCACCGCCGAGCGGTAGCCAAGCTGATAGACCGTGGAGAGCATGTCGATCGTCGCCACTTCGTCCGCCACATCGACGCGCCAGGCATCGACCACGACATCCTGCGTCGCCGAGGCGAACGCGCCGATCCCCGCCAGCAGCGAGAACCAGCCGATCGCCCCCACGGGATCGAGCGTCGAAAGGACCACCAGAATGGTGCCGAGCAGGACCTGCGCCGTCAGAATCCATTGCTTGCGCCGCCCCAGACGGCGCAGCACCGGCAGGTTGACCCGGTCGAGCAACGGCGACCAGAGGAACTTGAACGAATAAGCAAGGCCGATAAGCGAGAAAACACCCATCGTTTCCAGATCGACCTTGGCATCGGAAAGCCACGCATAAAGCGTGCCCAGAAGCAGGGCATAGGGCAGCGCGCTGGAAAAGCCGAACAGCGCCATGAATCCCGTCTTGCGATTCCCGAGCGAAGCCAGAACCTTACGCCACCCCGGCTTGCCGCTGATTTCGGCCGCCTCGCTCATCCCTCACTCCTCGTCACGCGAATGAGATGTGAAACTAGCGCCGAAATCTCACATGGAAAGGCGGGAGAAACATCCTGTCCCCGCTTTCCCACCGCGCGGCGGATCGCTAAGGGCTTTTCATGGCCGAAAAACATTCCAGGGGCGCACCGTCCACCCCCCGCAAGGGCGGCGCGACCGCCCCGCCGCGCGAAGGCGAACGGATCGCCAAATTGCTCGCCCGCGCCGGTGTCGCCAGCCGCCGCGAGGTCGAACGGATGATCGGCGAAGGGCGCATCGCGCTCAACGGCGCGGTGCTCGACACCCCTGCCACGGTGCTGCCCAATCTCAAGGGCGTGACCGTGGACGGCAATCCCGTCGCCCGGGCGGAGGCGGCGCGGCTGTTCTGTTTCCACAAGCCCTCAGGCCTGATCACGGCGGAGCGTGATCCGCGCGGCCGGCCGACGATCTACAACGCGCTGCGCAATGCCCTGCCCAAGGATACCCCGCGGCTGATGCCGGTCGGGCGGCTCGATCTCAACACCGAAGGGCTGCTGCTGTTGACCAACGACGGTGAACTGAAGCGGGCGATGGAACTGCCCGCCAGCGGCATCCCGCGCACTTACCGCGCCCGCGCGCACGGCGATATCACCCAGCCGCAGCTGGAAGAACTGATCGAAGGGATCACGATCGAAGGGGTCCGCTATGGCCCGATCGATGCCCATCTCGAACGCCGCACCGGCCGCAACCAGTGGATCGAACTGACGCTGACCGAAGGCAAGAACCGCGAAGTGCGCCGGGTGCTCGAACATCTCGGGCTCCAGGTCTCGCGCCTGCTGCGCACCGCTTATGGCCCCTTCACCCTCGGCGATCTGCCGCGCGGGGCGGCGGCTGAAATCAAGCAGGCGGATGTCGAACGGTTCCGCAAGCAACTGGCGCGGGAAAGCCGGGCATGAGGATCATCGCCGGGGAATGGCGCGGCCGCCCGTTGAAAGCGCCTCAAGGGGACACCACCCGGCCCACGGCCGACCGGACACGCGAAACGCTGTTTTCCATGCTGACCAGCCGCCTCGGCAGTTTTGACGGGCTGGTGGTGGCCGATCTGTTCGCCGGATCGGGTGCGCTGGGCCTGGAGGCGCTGTCACGCGGGGCGGCAGAAGCGATTTTCGTCGAACAGGATGCCGCGGCACTGCGGGCCTTGCGGGCCAATATCGCCAATCTGCGCGCGCAGGATCGCTGCGATGTGCGGGCAGCTTCCGTGCTGGCGCTCGGCCCGGCGCGGCGCACGCCCGATCTCCTGCTGCTCGATCCGCCTTATGGCAGCGGCGCGGGCGCGGTGGCGCTGGACAAGCTCAACCGGCTCGGCTGGATCGCGCCGGGCGCGTGGATCAGCGTGGAAACCGCGCGCACCGAAACGCTCGATGTCAAAGGCTTCACGGTCGAAGTCACGCGCGATTCGGGCAAGGCGCGGCTGCATCTGCTCCGCCCCGCCTGACAAACCGGACGGCTGCCTCACACCGGATGCGACATCGCATCCGCGTGCGGCGGGCGGGCCAGCCAGATTCCGGCCAGCGTAAGCAGCCCGGCAATCGTCAGGAACAGGCCGATCATCGCGATACCGCCCATCATCGCAATCCGCTGCGCTTCGACCGCGACCACCGCACCGCCAATGATCCCGCCCGCATTGAACGCCACCGACACGCCGGTATAGCGCACGAACGGCGGGAATAGCGTCGGCAGCCACGCCCCCAGCGGGCCATAGACCAGCCCCATGACGAACAGGCTGGCCGAAAGCATCACGAAGACTGTCGGCAGCGAGCCCGAACCGAGCACCGGGCCGAAAACAAACCCCAGCAAGACCGTGGCCACCGCCCCCACCGTCAGCACCCGGCGCGGGCTGGTCCTGTCCGCCCACACGCCCGCCACGACGATCCCGATGGCCAGGAAAGTGTTCGCCATCAGTTGCACGCCCAGCACCGTTTCGCGGTCCATATGCCGCGCTGTGGTGAGATGCCCCAGCGCGAAAGCCGTTGCGAGATAGAAGATGGCGAAACAGGCGATCACCCCGGCGCTGCCTGTAATCACCGGGGCCCAGTGTTCGCGCAGCAGGCGGCCCAGCGGCACCATCGGCGGTGCTTCATGCTCCAGCGCCTCGCGGAACGCGGGGGTTTCGCCGATCTGCAACCGCACCCACAGCCCCAGGGCGACCAGCACCGCGCTGAGCAGGAACGGCAAGCGCCAGCCCCATTCGAGGAAATCCTTTTCCGACAGGCCCAGCCCCAGCAGCAGGAACAGCCCGTTCGCGGCCAGAAACCCCACCGGGGCGCCGATCTGCGGCGCGGTGCCGAACCGCGCTTCCCAGCCCTTTGGCGCGTTTTCCACTGCCAGCAGCGCGGCCCCGCCCCATTCGCCGCCAAGCCCGAACCCCTGCCCGAACCGCAGGACGCACAGCAGCGCCGGGGCCAGCCAGCCGACCATGTGGTATGTCGGGAGGAAGGCAATCAGCAGCGTCGAGATACCCATGAGCATCAGCGAGGCAACCAGCGTCGACTTGCGCCCCACCCGGTCGCCGAAATGGCCGAACGCGATCGCACCCACCGGCCGGGCGATGAACGCCAGCCCGAAGCTCATCAGGCTGAGCAGCAATTGCGCCGAGGCGCTTTCCGATGGGAAGAACAACGGCCCGAACACCAGCGCGGCGGCCGTGGCATAGACGTAGAAATCGTAGAATTCGACCGCCGTACCCGACAGGGCGGCGGCCAGAACGCGGCGGTGCTGAATATAGGGGCTCATGGCGCGCTTGCTTGGGCACAACGCGCCTCACGTCAAGCAGGAACGTGATAGACCTCCTTCCGAAGGTCCATCACTCCACCCGTTCGCTGGCGGAACGGCGCTTACTTGCCGCCGGGATTGCGGCAGCTGTCCTGAATCTTCTTCGTGCACACCGGATAGGTCTTGTTCATTTCCTGCGGTGGCGGCGCGGTCAGCGCCCCCTTGTACGGCCCGGCGTTGTAATTGGGATCGGCGGGCTGCGCCGGCGGCACCGGATCGTTGGCCGTGGCCGGATCGGGCGGCGTGGCGGTCGGCTGGCCCGAACCCTGCGGATTGGCCTGTTCCTGCACCGGCGGAGGCGGCGCGGGGGGCGCTTCGGGTGGCATGCCCGTTCCAGTGGGATCAGCCGGCGGAGGCATCCCATCCGATGGTGGCGGGGGCGGAGGCGGCATATCCTGTGCGATGGCGGCAGACCCGAAACTTGCGCTGGCAAGCACGGCCAGCGTGCTCAACATCAAGGTTTTCATGGGGCACTCCTTCGATTGTTTCACACGGAGTCGAACGGCCAGCACAGGCTGCGGTTCCGGCCGCCCGGTTTTGACGGCTTGAACCCCGGGCCGATGTTCCCTAGTTGTTCACCGGTGACCACCCCTGACAATGCCTTGAATCCCGCTCTCCCCGGCGAGAGCGAGCCGCCCTATCTCGCAGGGCTCAACCCGCCGCAGCGCGAAGCCGTGCTGACGACCGAAGGCCCGGTGCTGATGCTGGCTGGCGCGGGCACCGGGAAAACCGCCGCGCTGACGACTCGCCTCGCCCATCTCGTCGCCACGCGGCGCGCGTGGCCGAGCGAAATCCTCTGTGTCACGTTCACCAACCGCGCGGCGCGGGAAATGCGTGAACGCGTGGGGCACCTGATCGGCCCGGCGGTGGAGGGGATGCCCTGGCTGGGCACGTTCCATGCGGTGTGCGCCAAGATGTTGCGCCGCCACGCCGAACTGGCCGGGCTGCAAAGCAATTACACCATTATCGATACCGACGATCAGCTCCGCCTGCTGCGCCAGTTGATCGTCGAACAAGGGCTGGACGAAAAGCGCTGGCCCGCCCGCCAGCTCGCCGGGCTGATCGACAGGTGGAAGAACCGCGGCCTCAATCCCGACGATCTCGATGCATTGGACAACGAAGCTTATGCCGATGGCCGGGGGCAGCAGTTCTACACGCTCTATCAGGCCCGCCTGAAAGCGTTGAACGCCTGCGATTTCGGCGATCTCATGCTGCACATCCTGAACGTTTTCCGCCAGCATCGCGATGTGCTGGAGCACTATCAGCAGCGCTTCAAATATATCATGGTGGACGAATATCAGGACACCAACGCGGTTCAGTATCTCTGGCTGCGGTTGCTGGCGCAGGCGCGCAAGAACATCTGCGTGGTGGGGGACGACGATCAGTCGATCTATTCATGGCGCGGCGCGGAAGTCGCCAATATCCTGCGGTTCGAAAAGGATTTTCCCGGCGCGAAAGTGATCCGCCTGGAACAGAATTATCGCTCCACCCCGGATATCCTCGGCGCGGCATCGGGGTTGATCGGCGAAAACAGCCAGCGCCTCGGCAAGACCTTGTGGACCGAGGCATCGGGCGGCGACAAGGTCCGCGTCGTCGGCGTGTGGGATGCGCCCGAAGAAGCCCGCCGGATCGGGGACGAGATCGAACGGCTCGAACGCGAAGGCGCCCCGCTCGATCGCGTGGCGATCCTCGTGCGGGCCCAGTACCAGACCCGCGAATTCGAAGACCGCTTCATCCAGATCGGTCTGCCCTATAAGATCATTGGCGGGTTCCGCTTCTACGAACGGGCCGAAATCCGCGATGCGCTGGCCTATCTGCGCGTCATTGCCCAGCCGCAGGACGATCTGGCGCTGGAACGCATTTACAACCAGCCCAAGCGCGGCCTGGGGGCCAAGGCGCTGGAAACGATGCACCGCAAGGCCCGCGAACTGGATCAGCCGCTGTTCGTGGGGATGAGCGCGCTGGCCGAAGGCAGCGATCTGCCCGCCCGCGCGCGCAACACGCTGGCCGCGCTGGTCGGCGATTTCGCGCGCTGGCGCGAACAGAGCGAAACGCTGAGCCCGGCCGAACTGCTGCGGCTGGTGGTGGAAGAATCCGGCTACACCGCGATGCTGCAGGCGGACCATTCCCCCGAAAGCGCCGGGCGGCTGGAAAACCTGTCCGAACTGGCGCGGGCGATGGAAGACTATCCCACGCTGGGCGATTTCCTCGAACATGTCAGCCTGGTGATGGACAACGATGCCGCCAGCGACGGCGAGAAGATCACCATCATGACAATTCACGCCGCCAAGGGCCTGGAATTCGATCATGTTTTCCTGCCCGGCTGGGAAGATGGCGTGTTCCCTTCCCAGCGCGCGCTCGACGAAGGCGGCCTTGCCAGCCTGGAGGAGGAACGCCGCCTCGCCTATGTCGCGATCACTCGCGCACGGCGGCGCTGCACGATCTACTATGCCGCCAACCGGCGAATTTACGGCCAGTGGACCAGTTCCATTCCCAGCCGCTTCATTGCCGAACTGCCCGACGATCACACCGATCAGGAAACCACGCTGAGCGGCGGTGCATCGCTATGGCGCGCCAACTGGTCGGAGCATGACGATCCTTTCGCCCATGTCGCCCGCGACCGGCCCGACCGCGCCCAGACTCGCGGCCCCGGCTGGCAGCGCGCGGCCGCCGCACCATTCGATCCGGCCCCGCGCCCGGTGAAGGAATCGACCCGCAGCGCCGCCAGTTTCGCCGCCAGGCCGCGCACCGACATCACCATCGGCATGCGCGTCTTCCACGAGAAGTTCGGTTACGGCGAAGTCACCGGGCAGGAAGGCAACAAGCTCGAAGTCGCGTTTGAAAACGCCGGGACCAAGCGCGTGCTCGACAGTTTCGTTTCCCTGCCGGAATAAGGGCGCGGCGAGAGCGGGTGGAAGGCTTCGGAATCTGCCCCAGAAATCAAGGCGATTGCATCCTTGCAAACATGAATTGCGCCAGCCCAATGCCCGTTCGGCCCGAGCCTGTCGAAGGCCGCGCATAACGACAACTTGGTCAGACGTTCGGCGCGCGGCCTTCGACAGGCTCAGGCCGAACGGGGGTGGGAGTATTAATCAACCCAGCGTCACGCTCAGGAATGCGGGGATCGGGCCGTTCCAGCCGCCATCATCCGGCGCGTCGTCGCGATAGCGGTCGCGCTGGCGTTCGGGTTTGCGTTCGCCACGGGGCTTGCGCTCTTCCCGCTCTCGCCGCCGGGGGGCGGGCGCAGGTTCTTCATCGCTCACCCGTTCCGTGCGGGCACGGCGAGGCCTATCTTCCCTGGACCGGTCTTCCCGGGCCCTGTCTTCCTTGGGCGCTTCGTCCTCGACCGCCATTTCGTGCACCGGAATGGTCATCCCGGTAAGCTTTTCGACATTGGCGATGGCTTCGGCGTCTTCGCTGGTCACGAACGTGAAGGCGCGCCCGGATGCCCCGCCCCGGCCCGTACGGCCGATACGGTGAACGTAATCATCGGGATGCCACGGCGTGTCGAAATTGAACACGTGGCTGACACCCTTGATGTCGAGCCCGCGCGCGGCGACATCGGACGCGACGAGGATGTTGACCGCACCGCTCTTGAACAGGTCAAGCTCCGCCAGCCGCGCGGGCTGATCCATATCGCCATGGATCTCCCCGGCGGCAAAGCCATGGCGCTTCAGACTCTTGGCCAGTTCGCGCACCGTCGTCTTGCGATTGGCGAAGACGATGGCGGTGGTCACATTGTCGCTGCGCAGCAGCGCGCGCAGCGCTTCACGCTTGCGCCGCGCCTGCACAAACACCTTGTGCTGGGTGATGTTGATATTCGCCGTCGCCGGGCGGGCGACTTCGATATATTTCGGATTGGTGAGGAACTTGTCGGCCAGCTTCTTGATCGGCGCGGGCATCGTTGCCGAAAACAGCAGCGTCTGCCGGTTCGCGGGCAGCTTGGAACAGATCGTTTCGATATCGGGAATGAATCCCATGTCGAGCATCCGGTCCGCTTCGTCGATCACCAGAAGATCGCAGCCGGTCAGCAGGATCTTGCCCCGTTCGAACAAATCCATCAGGCGGCCGGGGGTGGCGATCAGCACATCGACGCCATCGTTCAGCGCCTTGACCTGATCGCCCATCTGCACGCCGCCGATCAGCAGCGCCATTTTGAGATCGTGGTTCTTGCCGTACTTCTCGAAATTCTCGGCGACCTGCACGGCCAGTTCGCGCGTCGGCTCCAGAATCAGCGAGCGCGGCATCAGCGCACGGCGGCGGCCATGCGACAGGATATCGATCATCGGCAGGACGAAGCTCGCGGTCTTGCCGGTGCCCGTCTGCGCGATGGCAATGAGGTCCTTCATCATCTGGACCTGAGGGATTGCCTGAGCTTGAATCGGGGTCGGCTCGGAGTAGCCGGATGCTTCGACCACTTGCAGCAATTCATCAGACAGGCCGAGATCGGCAAATTTCATAGGCGTCCTGATTGTCCGGATGGGGGCGGTCGACTTCGGCCGTCCGATCATTTCACGAGGAATGGGAAACCCCGTCCCAATCGCCGGGGCATTTGCCGATATGGGCTGGAAAGTCAAGAAAAGAGCGGTTGCCCCGCAAATACCGTCAGTGCCGGCTGGCCACCAGTTCGCGGAACTTATCCAGTTCGCAATTCGCGCCCGAACGGGAATGCAGCTTGTCCCTGCCAGTGCAGACTTTCCCGTCCCTGTCCGGTTCGACATAGAAGCCGGAATAGAAATTCCGCCCACGACAGGATTTTTCCAGAGTGACCAGCAGAATCCGCCGGTCGCGCAGGAACAGCAACAGGCGGTTGTCGGGCTGGGCCTGCACCCCGGCGATGGAGCGTGCTTCCACGCATTTGCCGAATTTGCGCTCCTTGTAGCGGGGGGGCAATTCGCCCTGCGGCAGCGCGCTCAGCAGATCGGGCGCCACAGCCGTGCGCCGCGGATTGATCCGGATAATCACGCGCCGTTCGATACGCACCTGATTCTGCACTTGCGGCCGGAAGGCGCCGGCAAGACCGTCCCATACCTCTGCCGTCGCCGGCGGGCTGGCGGCAGGCACGGTATCCTCCACGGCGGGAAGCATGGCCGCCGTATCCGGATCGGGGGTGGCCGGTTCCGGCACCGCAAGCAGAATGGCAGGGAAAAGCAGGTTGGCCAGGCTGTTCATGACAAGGCGAAATCAGCTCCCCGAAACGATCACACACGGCATCCGAATTGCCCTCCGATGCATAGGTGCGGCGCTTGAATGGCGGCTTAACCCGAATTGCAAAACTTGCAAATGGTGACAATCGCCCTCCCACGGGTTCATAATGGGGCACATCATGCAGACCCATGCCCACGACACGCCCGAACAGACCGCTTTCCTTGAAGAAGCGGCGCACCTGCTGGGCCCGCGCGGCCTGACCCGTGATCCGGAACTGATTGAGCCCTGGCTGACCGACTGGCGCGGCCATTATACCGGCGCCGCGCTGGCGCTCGCCTCGCCGGCCTCGACCGAAGACGTCAGCGCTCTTGTCCGGCTGTGCGCGCGCCATGGCATCGCCATCGTGCCGCAGGGCGGCAACAGCGGCATGTGCGGCGGCGCGACACCGGATGCGAGCGGGCAGCAGGTGATTCTCTCGCTCCGCCGGATGAACGCGATCCGCGCTCTCGATGCCGAAGCGATGCAGATCACCTGCGATGCGGGCGTGGTGTTGCAAACGCTGCACGAAGCGGTTGCGGCGCAGGGCCTGCGCTTTCCGCTCACGCTCGGCGGCAAAGGCTCGGCGACGGTGGGCGGGCTGATTTCCACCAATGCGGGCGGCACGCAGGTGCTGCGCCACGGCACCATGCGCGCGCAGGTTCTGGGGCTGGAAGCGGTGCTGGCCGACGGCAGCCGGTTCGATGCGCTGGCGCCGCTGAAAAAGGACAATCGCGGGTTCGATCTCAAGCAATTGCTGATCGGTTCGGAAGGCACGCTGGGCATCGTCACCGCCGCGACATTGCGTCTTGCCCCCGCGCTGGGCGGGCGGGCGGTGCTCTGGGCCGGGGTCGCGTCGCTGCAACAGGCCCGCGCGCTGCTGCTCCATTGCGAAGCGCGGGCGGGCACGGCGATGGAAGGGTTCGAAATCATTCCCGCCTACAGTCTGGCCGCCGTTCTCCATCACCTGCCCGGCAGCCGGGCCCCGCTCGATACGGAACACGTCTGGCATGTGCTGATCGAACTGGCCGCCCCGTTGGGCGCGGCGGACGCGCTGCCAGCACAGGCGGAAGACCTGCTCACATCCGCGTTCGCGGCGGGGCTGATCGAAAACGCCACGATCGCCGCCAGCGAATCGCAGGCCGAAGCCTTCTGGCTGCTGCGCGAATCGATTTCCGCGGCGGAGCGGGCGCGCGGCCCCGCCGTCCAGCATGACATATCCGTGGCGGTGGAACGCATGCCCGCGTTCATCGATTTCGTCATGCCCGAAGTCGAAGCGCGCTTCCCCGGCACCCGGGCGATCGCTTACGGCCATCTCGGCGATGGCAATGTCCATCTCCATATTCTCGCTCCGGCGGGGGCGGTTCCGGGCGAATGGCAACAGACCACCGGCAAGAAGATCAGTGCCTTGATCTACGATTGCGTGGTCGCCTGGGATGGGTCGATCAGCGCCGAACACGGGATCGGGCAGGCGAAGCTGGCGGAACTGGCCCGGCTGACCGATCCGGTCCGCCTGCACATGATGCAGGCGGTGAAGAAAGCTCTGGATCCGTCCAATCTGCTCAATCCCGGCAAGCTTGTGCCGCTTGCACCCGTCCGTTCGACGCCTTAAAGCCCGCCCCTCGTCTTTTCGGGCATATGCCCCGGCAAGTTGCCGCAATTTCGGAGAGTGATCCATGGCCAGCGCGCCGCAAGCTTCCCTGCCCCTGTTTTACAACGACCTCATGCCGCTCAACAGCCGCGACCACGGCACGTGGCATGCCCGCGCCGCCGACAAGGCTTCCTGGCTCGCCGGCCAGCACGCGATTCCGCTGACGGTCGAAGAATTCCCGATGACGCAGCGCCATTTCCCGATCGTGTTCAGCAGCGGCGACACCCCCGTTCCGCTGGCGCTGATGGGCCTGAACGAAGGCGTGAACGCCTTTGTCGGCGATGACGGCACGGTGGAAGAAGGGCTCTACCTGCCCGCTTATGCCCGCCGCTATCCTTTCCTGCTCGCCAAGCTGAGCCGCGAAAGCGAAGAACTCTCGCTGTGCTTCGATCCGTCGAGCGGCCTCGTCGGCGAATTCAAGGAAGGCAACGCCCTGTTCGAAGACGGCCAGCCCAGCGAAGTGACACAGGAAATGCTGACGTTCTGCCAGCGCTTCGAAGAAGCCGGCGCACGCACGGGCGCGTTCATCAAGGAACTGCAGGAAAACGATCTGCTGATGGAAGGCGAAGTCGCGATCCGTCAGGAAGGCGCGGAAGACAAGCCGTTCGTCTATCGCGGGTTCCAGATGATCAACGAGGAAAAGCTGCGTGAAGTGCGCGGCGACAAGCTGCGCACCTGGAACCGCAACGGCTTCCTGCCTCTGGTCTATGCCCACCTGTTTTCGCTCGATCTGATCCGTGCGGTGTTCTCGCGCCAGGTGGCGCAAGGCAAGGGTCCGCAGCTTCCGGCCTGATCGCCTGGTGCGATTTCGAAGCAGGTGGAAACCTGCCGACCTGGAAATCGCGCCAAACAAAAGATGATCCGGAAGTGGAGCCGGTTCAGGCAGAACCGGAACACTCCGGCGCGATTTCCTCGCCGGTTGCCGCAAAGCCTGCGAAAAGCTTGCAAGATTGGCGAGGAATACTTACCTTACAGAGGTTCGGCAGGTTTTCCCTCATGGCCTGCTGAGCAGGTGCATGCGAATGCACCTCCTCCCTGAACCTTGGCCACCCCGTGTTCCGCACGGGGTGGTTTTTTCATTGGGGGTGTGGAATGCCGGATTTCCGGCCTATTCCGCCGCCAGATCCCAGCGCCGCCCCTGCCCGATCAGAGCCACCTCATCGCTCAGCCGCCGGATCAGGCCAGCGAGAATAGCGCCTGTCGCAGCCACCCCCTCCGTCGGCTCCATGAGTCGGGAATCGAGATAGAGCGAACGGCAGAATTCTATCTGCAATGCGTGAATGCCCTGGCGCGGCGCGGCATGACGGTCGAGCACATAGCCCCCGGCATAAGGGCGGTTGGCGGCAACCGTCAGCCCGGCATCGCGCAGATGTTCCTGCGCGGCGTTGGCCAGCCCGGCATCGCAGCTTGCTCCGAAGCGGTCCCCCAGCACGCAGACCGGCGCGGGCGTTCCTGCCGGGCGCGGGGTCAGCGGCGGCATCGAATGAATGTCGAGCAGCAGCGCCATCCCCCAGCGATCGCGCATCCGGCGCAGAACCGCGCCCAGCGCCTCATGATAGGGGGTGTGTATCCCGTCGAGTCGCGCGGCCAGATCGGCTTCCCCCAGTTGGCCGGTCCACAATTCCCCCACATCCGGCAAGCGGCGTGGCACCAGCCCGAGGCCGTTGCGCGTGCGCCAGCCGGGCGGCGTGCGGCGCGGCGCGGAATCGCGTCCATATCGGATCATGTCGTGATCGACATCGTCGGGCGACCGGTTCAGATCGATCATCGCACGCGGCGCGTGGGCGACCAGCAGCCCCGCCCCGGTTTCCGCCGCCGCATACCGGGCAACCCGATCGATATGGCGATCTTCCAGCCGCACCGCGTTGCGCCGGGGATCGCGCATCATCGCCAGCAAGGAAGAAGGATAGACCTGCCCGGCATGCGGCACGGCGAGCAATATCGGCAGAAGCGAAGGCTCCCGCGCGTCGAGCGAAAAGGCCGCATGGCCATCGCTGCCCGGAATTTTTCCGCCTGTTTCGGGCTGCGAATCGCCCCTCGTCCGCGTCGTGCGCTCCATCGTGCCAAGCTGGCCTTGGAAACGAGCTGTGTCAAAGCAGGGCAGGCCGGAAACGCAGCAAGAATTTGTTTACGATTCGCTCTAGGCCCGGGGCACCAGAAAGAAAGGCCCCGCTCATGATCCGTATTCTCCTCGCCGAAGACGATGACGCGATGCGCAACTATCTGGCCCTTGCGCTCGAAAATTCGGGCTATGAGGTGGACGCCGTGGGTACCGGCCTCGATGCGGTGCCGCTGCTGGAAGACAGCGATTACGATCTGCTGCTCTCCGATATCGTCATGCCCGGCATGGACGGGATCGAGCTGGCCCAGCGCTGCGCCGAAATCTCGCCGCGCACCAACATCATTTTCATCACCGGTTTCGCCGCCGTGGCCATGCGTGGCAGCCGCGAACAGCCGTATAGCAAGATCCTCTCAAAGCCGTTTCACCTGCGCGAACTGGTGCGCGAGATAGAGGCTCTGTTCGACACCCAGATCAGCATCAAAGTCTGATCGCGGGGGGCGTTTTCCGGGGTTTCAAAAATTCACGAAATCCGTCTTGCAAGGCAACGGGCCTGTCGCTACATGGCCCCCAGCCGCCGCCGCAGGGCGCGGCACATCGAATGGTGCGGGCGTATAGCTCAGTGGTAGAGCACTATGTTGACATCGTAGGGGTCGCAAGTTCAATCCTTGCTACGCCCACCATTCGAAAAGCCCGCCTTTCCAAACGGATACGGCAGGTTTTTTCATGCTCGTAGTACGGCAACGTTCGCGTCCTTTTGCGTGAGTTTTGGGTGAATTGCTGGCCCGGCAGCCTTGGTCAGGTCTGCCACCACGTCTTCAATGCCGCTCTTGATCGTGTTCAGGTATGATGGATCGAAGATGGCGTAGCGGCTTGTTGTCTTCTTGAGCGGCCGGTGCCCGAGTGCGATTTCCAACTGGACGAGATCCACGCCGCGGTTTGCCAGGATGGTCGACATGCTGTGGCGAATCAGTTTCGGCCCAAAACCCTCCGGGATGCCAAGTTGGTCCCGCGCACCGTCCCAGGCTGAGCGAATCCCGCCCACACCAATCTGTTCGACGACATCGACCTTTTGCTCAGAGTCGAACTTGGTCCGCTCCTTGCAGACGAACCATTCGTCGGTCGCCTCAAGCCATGACTGTAGCAGGCCAACGACAGGGACAATTGGCCTCACCTTCTTCGTCTGGACGCGGCCAGCGTAGTTCAAAGCAAACAGTCCTGCGTTCTGCATCCATTGCTCACGCTGAGGCGCCACGCTCATATCGAAGATAGCGTCTGGGCGTGCGAGCGTGCAGATGGCCGCAATGACATAGCGACGGAGCGGCAGTAGTCTATCCGCATGGCCAGCATAGTTTCCGGCGCCGCGGATGCTGTAGTCCAGCAACTCTCCAAGACCCGCGACGGACAGGCGGAAGGTCCGTTGAACTGAGACTTGGTCGCGCGACTTATGAGCCAACGGAGGCACATAGCGGGTTCGGCGAGCCTTGTAGGCAAAGTTGAGTGCCGCCTTAAGCTGAATGACGCTTTCTTCCACGGTCGATGCGGCGCGCTGTCGCTTCTTTCCCTCGACCCAATTGCCGTTGGCATCCTTTTTCCGGGCGACAATCGGATCTGCGATGCCCCACTTGCGGAAACGATCCATCATTCGATCGTCCAAATGGTCCGGCAAAAGTGGCTGCGGCATCCTGCCGGCGCCCTGTTCGATCACGCGAAAGCGGTTGAACAATGCCAGGCGGGCCTTGATCGGATCTGCGCTGGGGAGATGTTGGCCGTGCTCGATCCAATAGTCTGCCATGGCATCGGCTACGCCGTAGGTTTCTTGTTCGCTTGGCGTCGCTCGATGGTTAGCCAAGTAGTGCTCATCGAGTTTATCGCAGGCTAGCCGAACATCTGCTGTGCGCGTGCTTCGCCTCTGCTGCCGTCCGGCGGCGGAATCATACCACCAGATGTACCACCGGTCGCTGACGGGCTTCCCATCTGCGCCTCGTACGAGATCGAGCCAGTATGGCCCTCGTTGATAGACACCACCCTTAACTGCTGACACCTTGCTTGCTCCTTTAATGCCTTGGCCTTCGCTTCGGAGAGCTGCTCGATCATTCCGAGCGAGGCCAGCAACGCCAGTTCCTCAGCCGTGAACTTTATTCCACGGCCGTTGCTCAAAGCCCGCGATACCTTTCGATCGAGCCGAACGAGCGATTCGCAGGGGGTGTCATCATTCGTCATGTTGTATCGCCTGGGCAATGTGGGTGTAGGTTTCGGCTGCGATAGCCCTGAGGCTGGCGGCTGTGAGGGCGAGGGATGGGGACGACGCGCCAGATGCTGGCAGCCCGCCTTCACGGCCAATGAATGCCAGTTTAGCGAACCACTCTCGGCCTGACATGGCTTGGCTGATCGTGCAGATTCGATGGCCCTCCGGCACCAACGTCATCGCCGCGTCGAGCGAGGCGGTGTAATTGTTCGGGATGCTGTGACTTGTGGCCTGCGGGTTGATTGCCCTGAATATTTCCAGTTCGAGCGTGAAGCTTGGCCCCTCGGCCCTCTCTACCCGTTCTGCGAGCGCAATGAGGTCTGCTTTGGTCATGTGGAATCCCCCGAATAATCAGGTAGCAGCGCGGGCATTTCCCTAGTCTTGTATGCATGCGCGATGCGCGGCTTAGCTTCTTCGCTGACTGTGCGACCGTTCGGCAGGACGATGTGCGCCATGAATTCGTCGTCAAACTCGCTGATCCCGCTTTCGATGGCTTCCATCTTGGCTTTGATCACCAGCGCCAGCGCCCGCCACCGTTGGCGGCAGGCCTGCTCCCATTCCTTTAGCGCCGCGTCCGCTGTGCGCATGCCTCGGCTATGGTGCGTGAACCGCTTTTCATCGCGCGCTGGCATCGGCAGCACAAACTTGACCTGCCGCTCGTTCATCGCGAACGCGATCACGGCGCGGGTAGCATCCCAGCCCGACATGAAGCCGGATGCGCCATAGCGCTCGATCAGTCGTTCAATTTCGGCCTTGCTGTTGGAGACCGATACGGACGTGTTTTCGGCGTACCTGCTCACGCGTCACCGCCTTTCTGCCGCTCGGCTAGGAGTTTGACGGCTGACCACAGATCATTGACGAGATAGCTCGTGCCCATGTGCAACATCATGGGCTGTCCGGGCAGTTCCATCGTTTGGAATTGACGAACGCGCTCACGCAGATCGGCAACGTTGACGCCCGCGCTCGTGTTCTCAACCATGATCGGCTCCTGTTCCTTTGAGGGCTTGGAGAGCGATCCGCATTGCCTCTATGGCGCGTGGCTTCGTGTCTGCGAGTAAACCGGAATCCCACCAGCCTTCGCCTCCGAAATAATCGCAATGCGCTTTGGCGGCGGCCTCTATCGCGTCGTCGCTCGCCAGCCTCTCGATTTCAGCCTCAAGGCGCTGATTTTCGATGACCAATCCAAAATCGCCGCAATCGTAATACTGGCCCTGCTCGATGCGCTGTGCTGCAAGCTCTGTTTCCATTTCATCGAGCAAACCATCGCGTAGAGCCGCCGCCAAATGGCGATCTCCAACGGTTGGCTGCAATGGCAGCTTCAATGCCGCTATCTCGGCGGTGTGCTTCTCGATCTCGGCTGCTTGGGATTCAAGGCGGTTGTTCATATCGCCATTCTGGGCGGCATGTTCTTCCCAGCCTGCGTTGAAGCCCATGATGAATGAGCGTTCTTCTTCCCGCTGTTCGCCAGGAAGGGATTTCCATGCTTGCAAAGCCTTCTTGGCATACCGCTCGATCAGTTCGTTTGCGCTCATGACGCGCCTCCCGAACGGATGGCGGCGGCAATGTTGGCAAGCACGGCCTTCACGGTCCGCACTTCCTGTGCCGTCATTTCCCCGGCCAATAGCTTGAGTGTCTGACTGTCTAGCAGCGCATCCAGCAGACCCGCGCACCGTTCCCGCTCCACCGCCACGGCATCTGCTGTCGGGTGGGAGAAGCGTTCGAGCATGTCGGCCAACTTCCGGCCTTTTCCGTCGATCAGGGATTTCAGGAACAGCGCACGCTTGCCATACACGGTCAATTCGGCCGGGCGGGCACTTGCGCTGATAGGTTTTCCGGTAAGCATGTCATATAGCCGCTCACTGGAACGAGCCGAGGAAAAGTTCATTCCCTGATCTGGTCCGCCGAGGGCCCGAAACGCCTCCACCAACTCCCGAACCTCATCCGCTGCGGGAGAGGGCGGGGTCCATTCGTTCCAAGCTTTATCGTCGGGATCGTTGGGGCGAGTGAATGCTGCGGGAGCCTCCACCTTCGCCACCGGGATAGGCAGTGCGCTGCCGGTGGGCTTGCTGGCCTGCTTGGCACGAATTTTCTCAATGACCTCCGGTTGGAGGATGCGAGCCAGTTCGGTTTCCGCTGCCTGCTCCATGTCCAGACCGTGCGGATTGCAGAGCGCGGCCAGCGTAACCATGACGCCGCCAACTTCCTGCGATGGTTCGCCTACCGGCCTGCTGAAAACGTAATCGACAAGCGCATGGGCGCGGGCTGCGTCGTACCCACAAGCCTGTAGCAGTTCCAAGGCTTCTTCAACGAACCGGTCAGAACGCTCCAACTTGTCAGCTACGATTTCAGGCGTGAAGCACTGCTCCATCCAGTCGCCAACGCGATGCTGAAACGGCACCTTCGGCGGCATCGCTGCGAGGGCAGCGCGGATTTCACCAATAGTTTGGGCTAGGATTGCGGCCTTTAAGCCATCAGGCGCACTAGATGCTTTCTCAATCCCATCCTTGGCTATGCCATCAAGCCGCTCCACCGCATCTTGCTCCGAATGATAGACAAAGCGACCGCCCATCCGTTTCGCTAAACGATCAGTGGAAGCCCTCACATCGTCCGAGATATGCAGCACAGTCTCAGGCGCGGGAGGGGATTGGGGTGAGGCGTAGAGCGGGGCCTCCTCTGTGATGGGAAAGCCATCATAATGAGTGCGGCGGAATAGCGAGACGAAATCTTGACCTAGATGCGTTTTGTACATCCACGCCACAGGCTCATCACCACCCACAGGGGCAGGCGCTGGGGTGCGGAGAGCGGCAATCTGGCGAACCAAGCCGTTCGTGATCTCGATGCTATTGGAATAAAGACGGTCCAGAACAACAAACCGCTCTGACCAAGATTGCTCGGTGTAACCCGGCCATCGTTCAAGCTCCAGCGCGTTGTTGTCAGTCATTGGAGGGGGGCCTCCCCAGTCTTCGTGAAGGTCCGTACCGTGACCGTTTTCTGCTCTTCGGTGCAGTCGAGAGCGTATGCCTGATCGATCCAGTCTATGGCCTCCGGATCTGCGTGTTTTCCGCCTCCGTACCAATAGGTCCAGCCAACCCATGAACCATCTGGGCACAAGGCCGCCACAGACTTGCTTTCATAGTGTCGCGACCAACCGGCAGGGATGTCCGTCTCCACCTCACCGCAACGGGTTTCGCTCACCGCGTCCCAATGCTCGTCGTTCTCGACAAGGTATTCGTATGCGGCATCAGGATCAGACAGGAGGTCGGCGGGTATTTCACTGCCAAACTTGATAGCCTTCAAAGCGATCAGGTGTTTGACCTGCTGCTCTGCTGTCCAAGACGTTTTATTGTCAGTCATGACCACGGCGGGCCTCCTTTGTGATGAGAATTTCGCGGACGGAGAGGCCGAGGGGCGTTTCGACTGCGTTGCCTCTCCAACAGGGCTCGCAGCAAATGCCTTTGCGATACAAAGACTTCATTGTTCCGCGATGCGCGTGCCAAAGTACCATCTGACCACCGATCGTCTCTGACGCGGACATGACGGCTTCGCGCTGCGCCTCGCTCAGCCCCTCAGCGATCTGCTCAGGCGTCTGCATGGTGAGCCTCCCTGTGCTTCCCGCATCGTGTGCAGGCGAATGAAGGATTCAGGCTTCCAAGAACGAAGAACTTCGACAGCTTCCAATCGTGAAAGCCGAACAGGCAGCGGATCGATCGCATCACACAGCCTCCTTCCCGGAAGGGGCGTCATCTGCTTCGCCTTTCAGGTGGGCGTTGGTGCGGAGGGCTTCGGCAATCTGGCCACAGGCAAACCGTTCCTGAAACGATGACAGCGGCTGCCCAGTCGCATACTCCGGTGAGAGGAAATCCTGCTGCTGTTGCTCGGCAAGCTTCACAGCCAGTTCCGTTGTCTGCTGGATGGCGGCTAGGGCTGCTTGGACCTCCGGAAGTTCATTCCACCAAGTGGTGTCCTCGGGTTCCATGCGGAGTTGGCGACCTACGATCTTCCTCGCCAGCGCCAGTTCTTCGGGGGTCGGGGGGGTGACGGGGCGGTCTGTCATCCGATCAATTCCCATTCAACGATATCGCAGCGGTGGCCCGTGAGCGTCCAGCGGCACGCGCCGCGACCTGTTGCGGGCCAGCCAGCGGGCTCTTTGCGCCTGGTGTCGTAGCCACAGCGCAGCCGGACATGAACGCGGAAGTCTTTGCCTTCAGCGGTGCCGTCAGCTTCTGGCGGGCAATGGCCGGGGTTGGGTTGCCAAGCCATGTCATGAGTCCAGGTCCACCGCTTCGAGACGATCAGCCATCATCATTAGCGAAGCCGCTACAGCCCTCGCAGAGTTGGCATCCATCTGGACAACGAGCCCCCTGCCCTTCCCGGGCCGTGGCTCGTAAACGAGCACGGCGATGCTATGCGGCGCACCCTCACGATCGACCTGCATCGTAAGAAAGCCGGGCGCATCCTCGACTTCAACAGGACCGCGAGGCGTTTCCATCACGATTGGACCAATCCGCCCAAGTTGCGCGCGGGTCTGCTGGTACGTCTTCGTTTTCTCGATCACGATCGTATCGAGCACGGGCTTATCGGTCATGATTGCCCCCTCGCCCCGACCACTTCGGCCGCACGCCGCACGATGTGCTGCACCACGTCTGCCCAAGCCGGATCATCGTCCCGCAGCGGTAAACCCTTCGCCCCGGTCAGCGTCGGCAGCTTGGCGCGCATATCCGCAGCGACCGTTTCGGCTTCATTCCGGCGTAGGACCGAAACGATCCCGCTGCCGTCGCAGTTCAAAGCGCCCACGATGATCTCCGCGGCCAGCTCGTTCGCGGCGTCGGCATAGTGCTCGCCTCCGCACAGAACCTGCTTGCCCGCGAGGGTGTAAAGATCGCCGCCGGGCATCAGAACGGCCTCTTGGCATCTTCGGCATCCAAATATTCACCGCCTTCGACCAGAAAAGTCGGTAATTCTTCGTTCGACGGCAAAACAAAGGGCGGAATCGTCGCTGCAACGGTCGCCGGAAGCTGGTAGGTCGCCTGCGGACGGCGGGAGAATGCTATTTCGGCCGAGCACGGGGTGAATTGGTAGATCGATCCCCCGCCGAGCAGGACCGGCCCCAGCATCACGCTGCCAAACAACGGCTCTACCTGGAGCATTTTGGTGCCAAAGCGTTCGATTTCACAAACGCGGCCGACAAGCGTCCGGTGCCCGAGGGCTTCTACGATGGCATATTCGCCATCGGGCATGGCACCCGCCGCGATGGTTTCTTGTTCAGACATTCGCTGACTCCGCATCTTGAGCGGCATCCGCAGGCACTAGCGCAGACTTTCCCTTGCGCTGCATGATGAAGAACTCGGTGCCCGGGTTGGCCTTGGCCATCTCCCAAGCCGCGTGACACGCCGCCTTGTGGCTGGTGTGCTGCTTCGACGGGTTGCTCTGGCCATCGGGCGACCAGACGATGAACGGACCGACCGACATCGCTCAGCCCTCCCCGTTTCCGGCAGCAAGGGCCCGGCGTGCTTCGCGAAGCTCGCCTTCGATCTGATCGGCAACATCATCCGGCAGGCCAACACTGATCTTCACGAATTCGCTGTCGGCCGCGTTCAGGGCCTTCCTGTCCTGCGCGTCGGCGATCAGATTGCGGATTCGGTCGACATGCGGTTGCCATGCCGGGGCATCCTCGGCGGGTTTATCGTCCAGCGGCCCGTCGATGTCCTTCGCGGTCTGCTCGGCGATCTCCGCTTCGCTGGGCTGCTGCGGCTTGAGATACCACTTGATGCCGTGCGCCGTCTGATGGGCGTAGCGCAAGTTGCCATCGTCCGGGTTGAACCACGTCTCGCCAGCCTCGGCGTTCGCAGGCTTCGCACCGGTGTATGTGGCGTCGGGGTGATAGGTTTGCTGTTCGCCTGCATCCAGAGCGCGTGCAGTTTCCTCATCGACCTGCGACATGCCGCGCTCGTCAGTTTCGAACACCTCGCCGGTCGTTTCATCGACGCGTGCAGCCTGATCCCCCTGCTCTGCTGCCAATTGCGCCTGAGTCGGCAGCGATTTCGGTTGTTGCGGCGTAATATCGATTACCTGGCCCAACTCTTCCTCATCGCCTTCTGCAGCGATGCCAGAGAAGCCGAACGCAATTCGCGCGCCCTGCATCAGTGCACGATGGCGCAGCATTCGGCGTGGAGACTTCTTCCACGGATCAGTGTTGCGCTCACATTCGTCCATGTATTCGATCGTCTTGATCGGATGGGCGCGATCCTTGCGATAGATGATGGATTCGATCGCCTCGGTATTGCCGTCTTCGTCGTTCGTGTATTCGAACTCGATCCCGTCGAAGGCAGGATGCTCATTCATAATGCGAATCCAGCCATCGACCGAAACCATAGGGACGATGCCGCTTCCCTTCGCTGGGAAGGCATAGATTTCCTTCAGCATCGGATTCAGGCCGTACTCGTTCGCCACGACGATCAGCGCCATGAACTCTTCTTCCGAGCGGCAAGCACTGAACACAGTCGAACTCAGCGTGTTCTTCAATCCGGCAGCAGAGATGTTGAGGCGCTGGGCCATCGCTTCAAGCGCATTGCGCGGCCTGCGGTTCTCTTCGCGCGCGGCGATGGCGCGTGACTGGCTGGCTTCGATCTGCGCGCTCTCGTTGGCGATGGCGCGGCTGCGAGCGGTATTCATCAATGTGTATCCTTCTGCGAAATTCAGCGAAAATTGGCTTTGGCGACAGGCCAGATGCGGCAACCGGCAATCTCGCGGGTGCCGGCGCGGACGCGGCGTGCGATGGCTTTGTCTATGGCGTCGCGGACGTTCTCATCGTTCGCCAGATCGGCGGCGATGAACGCGGTTTCGTAATCCGTGACTTCGGATTTCCATTCCTTCTTGCCCGACACGACAGCACCAGCATCGGAACGCACCGGCTCGGGCGTGGTCGCGGCAGCCGGAGCAAGAGCAGCAGCCGACATCGCCTCTTCGGCAGCAATAGCTGCTGCATCGGCAGCTTCTTCCGCAGCCCTGCGCTCTTCATCGTTGGCGGCATTGCGCTGAGCCTCGATCCGCGCCTGTTCGGCCCGTTCGGCTTCTCGCTCGGCAGCCGCTGCCGCCTCGGCCGCCTTGCGCTGTTCGGCGGCGATACGCTCTTGCTCGGCCCGGCGCTCCGCGTCTCGCTTCGCAACGAAAGCGTTGCCGACGCCTTCCACCGTGCGTTTCGCGGCTTCGACATCAACGATCAGCGCATTCTTTTCGGCATCGGCCGCACGGCCGCCATCGAGATACGGCTGTTTCACAAGCTTATGCGTGTCATTGATGTGCGTGATCAGCGCGCGACACCGCCGGACCAGGTCGCCACATTTGCCGAGCGTTTCGTCATCGGTCGCGGTGGCTCGCTCAGCGGCTGCGATCAGCGCCGAATACGTATCCATGAACTGCGGGTGATCGCGCAGCAATTCCTCGCGAAACTCTGCCTTCACCTGCTCATCCAGGGGAGGCCTGTTGTGGCCCATGCTGGCAGGCGCTTCGCCTGGCAGACGAGCGGTTTCCGCCTCGGGCTTCGATTTGGTCGTGATGGGCATGACGATCCTTTCAGAGAGTGGACATCGCGTGAGCAGCGATCAGGCGCTCTTCAAGGACGAGATCACGGATCGCCTTCGCAGCATCACCGATCGCCCTGCGCTGGATTTCAGGCTCGGGAATCTTGGACCGCAGATCGAGCAGCTTGGACGCTTCGTCGGATTTGCCCGGCGCTTGCGCCGCTATAGATTCGATGAGATCAAGCATTTGGGATGCCACACCGATCCTCATCACCATTTCGTCCAATTGCTGCGCTGCAAATGAGAGCGCGTCGATCTTGCTAAGAAGAATGGGCGGGTTGGCCGTGTTGGTTTGCATTGTGTCGGCTCCTAAAAAGGCAGGGGTTCGTCAGGGGAAAGAAGGTCGATCCGCTTGGCGCGGTTCGCGTAGGCGCTGCCGGGCGCGTGCTTCTCGGCCCAGCGCTTGCGCGAGATGTATTGATCGTATTCGGCGGGCGTGATCGGATCGCCAGCGCAGGCGGGCCAGACTCGGTCGAAGTCGACGTATTCGCCCTCAAACTGAGCCTGCCACCGCCACGAACGGTCCAGTTCCTCGCCGGTGACGGGATCGAGCGGCGGGCCGTACCAAAGCTTGACGCCGCCCTTAACCGCGCCTGCGCGCAGCCGGTAGCGGTAGTATCCGGCCACCGGCGTCGTGACATCGACGGCACCGGGAACATGGACTGGCCGAACTTCGGTTTCGCCGTAGATGATGGACTTGCGGCCAGTCACAGGACGAGCCTCAACATGGCCGGGATGGCACAGATTGCGGATGTGACGGCCATGATGGCACCAACGATCGAGGCGAACAGCATCACGCTACATCACCGGCTTGGCGGTGGGCGAGCCCCAGCGTTGGCTGGCAAATGTAGGTGCTGGCTTCCTTTGAAAGACCCGACAGGCGCTCAAGGAAATCCCGCTCAGATGCGGACACTTCCAAGTCGATGACGGTCCTGTCATCGCAACCTTCGATTGCTATGCGAACGGCGAATTTTAGTTCTTCGGTCATCACCGTGTCTCCCACCCGAGCGGCGCGCGCTCGCAGTTGGCGTAGAGGTCGCGCACCAGATCGGGATTGGCCGCCGCATGCCTCCGCACTCTTTCCGCAATGACCTGCGGCACCAGCGCCGCCTGATTGTCGATCGCCGGGGATGTCCGGCCACCGCCCATGCGCGAGCGGTGGCCGGGTGCAGCCGGAGGGATGGCTGCACTGCGGGGAGACGGTGAACCGATGAAACGGCGATGACCGAACATGGTTTCGGGCGCGCCATGATGATGGATGAGAAGTGCCGTCATTCTGGCACCTGCGGAGTCTGATAGCTGATCGAGCCGACATCGCGGGCGGCCATGCTTTCGATCAGGATGTCTCCGGCGAAAACATCATACCAAGCCAAACCATGGTCGCCGTAGTTTTCCACGCGGTACTCGATATTGGTGACCACGTGGCCACCGGACTTCATCCCGACGATATGCATGATTGGATATTCGCCTTCGCGCATAGGTTCAGGGGCGGTGATCGATTGGATAATGTTCATGCGGCTTCGCTCCGGGAAAAGACGACAAAGCGCCGGTGAATCTGATCGAATGTGAGCGGAACGCCGCAGACGCGCTTGATCGCGATGATCGTCGCCTTGATGCCCAGACCGTTGCACCAACAGGTATAGACATGGTCCTCGACGACAGATTGGAGGTCATTGTCGTTCACCAGCGCGCCTCCGGCATAGGCACGGCAAAGAGAGGCGCACCGTCTGGCGCGCACGGCACGGCAACTGGCGTCAATATCTGGATGGCGCGCGCCCGGCCCGTCAGTCGGTGAACGTGGCCACGTTCCTGCAGGCCGTTTATCAGGCGAATGACATTCTGCCTGCTGGCAAGACCCAACGCGCCGCACATTTCAGCATAGCTGGGAGAAATCCCGTCATACGCACGCTGGTAGCCAGCGATGAAGCGCAGCAAGTCCTGCTGACGGCGGGTCAAGGAAACCGGGCTCACCACGGGAGCACCCCCTGCCGGGCGAGCCCGAGAATGGCGTGGACGCCGAGGTACGCCGTGACGGCAACCGCCAGCACGATCGAGCCCCAGAATGCCACGCGATCGAGGATGCGGGCGAGCGCCGCCGCCTTGTCGTAGGCGGACAGAATCCGCAGATCGGCTTCGAACTGTGCCTGAGAGACCGTGTCGGCTACCGCGTGCTTGATCGGCTCGCCGCGCGTCTCGATGACGATGTAGGCCAAGGGCGCGCGCCTCATGCTGCCGCCCTCGACGCTTCAATCTCAGCGTCGATGATCAGTGCGTCGATGGTGACGTTGTTCCACGGGCACTGTGCGCCCGTGACCGGGCTTAACCGGGGAGCCGGAAACCCGCTGCGAACGAGCCAATCGAACCGTTCCTGCGTCGGATCGAATTCGAACCGGTCAACGGCAAGCAGCTCGTCCCGCTCCGCCGAGCGCGCGAAATACCGCTTCGTCCAAAAGCCATCGCTGTCCTGGTCGTCGAACGACCACAGCGACCAGCCTTTGCAAGGCGCCAGACTGCGAACGACGCTGCCGTCGAAGCGCTGGTGAGATTGTGATTGTGAGGAATCGGGCACGCCGCTCTCCATCGGTTGATGGAGAAGCTATGTGCGATTATCGGAAGTCTGACAACTTAAAAATGCGATTATCGGAATTTTATGTTGCGATCATGGACCGTCAGCATGCAAGAAGCAGTTCATGCCCCTGCTCTCTATCCTTCTCTCGCTCGCGATGGCTGCGCTTGGTCATTCAACCGATCCGATCGTGGGCCAACATGTCGATTACAAGTTCCTCCCGTTGGCAAGTGAACTCCCCTACCGGAAAGGAGGACAGAATATTGCCCTCATCCGCTCGTCCCTTCATGCGAACACGCCTTTGAAGAATGGCAGCGCGAGCGGCCTCGCTTCTGCCTTCAATCCCTTCTCCGACCGGGCCATATTCAACCGAAGCAAGGGCCGCCAAGAACACGCCGCTCATTTGAGCATCCCGGAAGTAAGAGACATTTTCAACCTTCTCCATAAAGCTGATGCGTCGCTCGACCGTTTCGTTGGGAAGAATTGCGCTTTCCGAACTGTAGTCAACCTTCCGGTTGCTGTTGAACCACGCTTCGATCTCATCACGATAAGAGCCGGTCGTGTGCAAAAGATCAGCAGCGAAAAACGTGGCGATGGCGGGACTCATCCCCGCGTTGTGAAATTTTACAGCAACTTCGACGGAAAAAATGCCATCCCGGCAACCCGCGAAGATCGGTTCGAAACTGATCGCGATCCATGGGCGCTGCGACTGAACTGTAATGCGATTGGCATCACTCGCCTCATCGGCAGCCCTTCTCGCTTCCTCAGCAGCAATTTCGGTATGACTGGCGGCCACCTTGGCCCAATGAGCGGCACGCCAAGCAGCAGCGAGTGTGAGGCCGCCAACAACAAGACCGCTGAGGCTGATGCAGTTCATCCAGAAAGCATAATCAGCGGCATCACGGGCGGCTTTAGCGGATACCCACGCTGGATCGGTATCGCGTTCGGATTGTTCCTGAATGCTGTCGCCTTTGCGATCTTCGCCCGCTGGTTCGACTGGACGCTGGGGGACGTTGGCGATCCCGAACCTCGCTACGGGAGGTTTCTCTTTCTCACCGGTGGAGTCTTTGCGCTCTCCATGCTCGGCGGCGCGTTCATCTTGCCGTGGTGACACTGGCGCCGCACCAATTGAGACGATCCCGGCGAGCGCGATCACCAGCAGCCCGAGCCGCATTCAGTAATGTTCCGGATGGCGGAACGCGTCGATTACGCGACCAGCGAGCCACATCAGAAAGCCGCCGGCAATCGCCTTGTTCGCAAGCCAGTTCGCCAGCGCGCTTATGCGGGCGTAATTCTGCGCGGTTTGCAATTGTGCGCGGTAAGCATCGAGATCGATCGACTCTCCGTAACTGCTACGCGGCGCTTCGGGGATGGTATCAGGGATGAAGAAGGCCAACGCGAACACGGCGACGCCTATCCAGAAGAGCCAGACGCCAATCCGCCGAAGGACGTGCCATGCGGCCCCCTCATTTTTCCGCGCCAGATTATCAATTGATAGCGCCACGCCTGCCCCAACGAATACCAGCGCAAAAAGCGCTGCCGCACTCCATTCGATTGCCATTTACCCTCCGCTGGTTCAGCCCAAACTGCCTAGGACCGTGACAGGATCGACGCTCGCGGCCACAGTGTCCTCAAAGCCCAATGTCCCGCGACGCTTCGTAAGTGATGAACCACCGATCATTGCCGCCAGCATCCCAACGCTCAAACGTGATCAGCACACCATTGCTCACCCAGGTCTGCTTTGTGTCCCGCTGGATGCGGCGAGTGTCCAGCCCCCTGAATAGCCCGGACGACACGACGCCGCCGGTCGGACGCCCGGCCTCATCGTCTCCGTGAGGCGAGCCATATTTTCCGAGCAAAGCCTTGTAGGCTTCGCCCCCGCACGTTTCTTTTGGGAAGCCTCGATAGCGGCTGTAAATGATAACCTTGTCTACAACCCCATTCGGATGATCAACATGCACATCAGGATGGCAGCGGCCGACTTCTTGCACACCCTCAATGAGGGTCAACTTGGGCTTGTGATGAACCGCACCTTTTTGTTCAGGATATAATTCCCACACCTTTGCTGCAGACATCCCAACCTGGATGTCACGCCACAGTGTTACTGGTTCCTGCCCATGAGCCGCTACCCCATAAGCAGCTACAACGAATGCAACATGTGTGCGCCAACGCATGTTCCGTGTCTCCTGATACTACGCGGTCATTGAATTAATATGATCGGTGGCGTCATCCAATGCCCAGGCGATTTCCTGCATCTTGCTCACTATCTCAGCGTGCGCTTGCGATATATTTCGCAACGCATCGCAGGCAGCTTTGTGCGCAGAGGCTGCAACTATATAATCAACATCCCGGATCTTATCTAAATCGAGATTTTCGCAGTTATCTACGCAATCCTCAATTCGATCTTCCAGATTCTCGAAGCGATCTATTTCTTGATAGATTTTAGTGTGAAGTGAATCGATTTTTCGAAGTGCACGTTTCAAACTCATATGCCCCCCAACTGCAAATGACCTACAGCCTCCGGCCAAACCACACCGGCCGCCCGATGATGCGCGTCTGCTCACTCTCCACAATCACTTCGCGATATTTGGAATTACTTGAGAAAATGCGGACATGTCCGTCCTGTGCACGTTCAACATTCTTGACGACATATTCGCCCCACTCGCCATCCCAAAGGGCGAAAGGACCTGGCTGCGCGGGGCTTCTGTCTCGCTGGTCCACCAATATCTGATCGCCGTGATGGAAATCGGGCTCCATGCTGTCTCCGCGCACATTGATAAGCAGGAAATCCGCTGGCTTTCCGCGCAGGACATCCACAATCAGCGCGCGTGGAACCAAAGCTGTTTCGCGGTCCCCGTCGCCAGTTCCGCCACCGCCAGCGCCACCGTAAGTTGGTAGCACTTCGACGGGCACATAAGCTTGCTCGGGTGGGGCAACGGGCAGATCGGCGACCGGACGATGCCGCCGGGCCTCCATGTCGCTGAGCCAAGAAATTGCCGCAAGCAGTTCGGGCGCCTTGAGCTGGCGCTCTCCGCTCCGCGCCTTGGATACCTTGTTTTCCTCAATACCAATCGCCTCTGCAAGCGATCTCTGTTTGAGATTCAAAGCATCCAAACGCCGGAACACATCTGCCACCTCAGGCTGCAATTTCGATCCTTGAACCATACGCCTATTGAAGAGCCATTTCCGATTTTCGCAATCGCGATTATCGGAAGTTTCGACTTGCGATAAACTTCCGATTATCGCATATCCATTTCCATGGATAGAATTGCGAACGCCGTTATCGATCATCTTGGTGGCACCACTGCCACTGCCAATATGATTGAGGCCCCCACATCAACCGTCCATAGCTGGCGGTCGATTGGTATTCCCGCATCTCGGATGGCGCACATCCGGTTGGCAGCCAGAGCTTCTGGAAACGAACTTCCCGAGCGGCTTGAGGAATTGCTGGAATCCCCCCCCACCCCCTCGTCGGAGGCGGCGTGACACAAGACGGCATCCGCCCCCTGCCGGCCGGCCGCCCCCGCAGCGCCGTTCTGCGCACGGCGGCGCTGACCCACTGGCGGCACCACCACGCCCGGGCGCCGAAGCCCCACACCGTTTCCAATTCCACGTTCCATGCCAACGGAGATACCGATGTCGGTCAATAATGGGTTGAGGGATATTCCCTCGCTCAATCAAACCTCTGTGCAGGTTGCTGTCGCCGCATCCGTCGCCGCGCTGCGCAACGGTTGGTCGGATCAGGACATGGCCGACGAATGGGGCGTCTCCGCCGGGACGGTCAACAACGCCCAGAACAAGCGTCACGACCTATCGCTGATGAACTGGCTCAAGCTGGGCAAACGGTTCGGGCCCGATGGCCTGAATACCGTGCTCGCGCTGCTCGGCATGCGTGCGGTGCAGGACACGGCGATGATGCTCGATGTGGCGCGGGTGCCCTCCGAACTGGCCGCCACCCTGCCCCAGCTTATCGACCTGTTGTGCGATGGCGATTGCCGCGACCGCGACGTGCGCGCCCTCGAAGCGAATGGCTCGATCGATACCATTCTCAAGGTCGCCGACTTTCTCCGCCAGCGCCGCGACGAAGTGCGGCTGCGGGCCATCCCCTGAAACCACAGAATAAGGACGGGACAATGGATATTCTTATCATCGCGATCATCGTCATTTCCTGGGCCGTCACGGCCTGGGCACTGGTGGCCCGGCGTGAAGCGGCCACAGCCCAGACGGCGGCCTCGATGCGGGCGCAAAGCGTCGAAGCAGCGAACTTCAGCCTAATGCGGCAAATCCAATCGCTTCGGCCCCAAATCGACGAACTGGCAGCGATCAAGGCGCAGCGTGCCTCCGCGCTGAGCAAGGCCAATGCGGCCCGGCAAGCCCGTGCGGGCAGCCGAAAATCCAATCCGGCGCAGGCCAAGGCGGCTGCGAAAAAGGGATGATGGGGCTGGCTGACGCCTCCGCACGCTGATCCGGATGCGGGGGCAACTCTCCCCATTCAACCGCACGCAGCGAAATCATCCCCCGCCTCACCACCACAGAAAAGGAGGGCAACATGGCCCGAGCGAATAAAGAAGAGTTCGAAGACAGCGGCGATATCAGCGGCGAGTACAAGCGTCCTGACGCCGCCGGCGCGCTCAAGATCTACAAGAACGAGATCGCGCCGAAAAAGACGCACATGGCGACAATCAAAGGCGATCTGTCGGACCCATACAAACGCATCAAAGACGATTGCAACGTGCTTCGAAAGGACCTGGAATTCGTAATTGGATTACTCGACGAAGAAGACGCAAAACGCGATCATCGGCTTTTGACCCTCAACATGCTGTTTGAGGTGTCTGGTGTCGAACTTCCAACTGATCTGGTCACGAAAGCACAGGGCCAGGACGGCGGCAGCGTCATTCCCATCGGATCGCGTTCGCGCAGCCAGTTGGCGACACTCAACACCCCAGACGATGACGATTTCGACGATGACGACGCCGATCCCGAAGATTTCAGTGACACCGCCGACCTGATCCCGGATGGCCCGGGCGACGGGCTCGGCGCTGTGGGAAGCGAGGCGTCAACCCACTGACGTTCCAGTTTCTCCCGGAGGGCGGCGGCCCATGCCCCGTAGCCGCCGCCCCGAGGATAGACACTGGATCTGGAGGATACATGAGCTTCCTTGGAAAACTCGTCGCCGCAGCCGCAGCCTCGGTCGGCATGGGCATTCGCACCCCGCATCATATGGGCCGCACTCGCTATGCCCCCGGCTGGAAACATGTCGGCGATGGCCGGTATATGCCGCATCAGGGCAAGCGCGAGATCGCGCGTCGATTGCGCCAGGCCGAAGCGATCGAACGCAAGCGCGCCGAACGCATCGAAGCGGTTCGCCATATCTATGGCGGTCTTGGGCCAACGATCCTCTACGTCGCAACCGGGATCACGCGGCGCGGACGCTTTGTGATCTCCGGCTTTCACTCGGAAGCCTGATATGCGGCTTCTGTCACTCGACCTCAGCAAGGCATCGACGGGCTGGTGTTATTGGGATGGCGAGACCGATCGTCCCCGGTACGGCCACTGGCGGCTGGGCAGCGAATACACCACGGATGGCGGCGTATTCGCGAAGCTGCACCAGTGCTTGTCCGAACTGCGCATGATGGCCCGGTTCGACTGGATCTACTTCGAAGAGCCGATCCATCCCGCCAATCTCAGCGGCGCGACCAATATCCACGCGATCCGCCTGGCTACCGGCCTATCATCCCATGCCGAAAGCTTCGGCCATGCCATGGGTTGCCGCACCAAGGCGATCAATGTCGGCCTATGGCGAAAAGCGTTCATTGGTGAGGACATCGCGCGGCAAACCTCTGCCGATGCCCGGAAGCGCGCCAAGGCTCTGGGCAAGAAGGTCTCGGCTAGAGACCAACTCAAGGCGCTGACGATGGAGCGGTGCCGCCAGCTCGGCATGGCGCCCCGCAAGGACGACGAAGGCGATGCCATCGGCATCCTGACTTACGCGCTGCAACTCAACCACATAATGCCGCCGTGGCTCGCCAATGAGACGCTTCGGCCGATGTTCGGCAGTGCCACAGCATGATCGAAGCGATGTCACACATCGGCCCGGCGACGCTCTACTTGGGCGACGCCTACGTCATCCGTCCTGCTCTCGGCCGCTTCGATGCGGATGTGATGGACCCGCCATACGAATTCCGAGCGGAAGGTGGCGGAATGTATCGCGCGGCCCGAAAGGGCATGGACCAGATCATAGACGAAGGTCTCCACCATGGTTTCGAGCACGCGATTATCAATCCGCTGCTCTGCGGTTCCGTGGTGGTGTTCTGCCACAACGACCAATTGCCAAAGCTGCTACCCTATATCGACGGTAACTTTGAGCGGTTTGCTCTCTGCTCATGGCGCAAGACCAACCCGCAGCCGGTCGCGAACAAGCACTATCGCCCAGTCAACGAATTCTACATCCATGCATGGAGCAAGGGGTTCCATCCTGCCGGAAGCTTGGCCGACCTCGATCGCCAGATTGAAGCTTTCTCTCCACGCGGCGAACTGAAATTCGGCCACCCCACGGTCAAGCCCGACGCGGTGATGGACAAGATCGTCCGCAACGTGAACGGCGAGAGCATCATCGATCCGTTCATGGGCACCGGTTCCACCGGCGTTGCCGCGATCAAGGCGGGCAAGCGCTTCGTCGGGATAGAGCGGCAGAAGCACCACTATCTGACCGCTGTGGAGCGCATCTCGAAGGCTTGGGACGAGGTTCAGGCTGGGAGTGTCGCCGCATGACCGCCCCACAATCTGCCAATCCGCAACAGCAGCCTGCGCCAGCACTCAGCGAGGCCGAGGAATGGCAGCGCGCCTACGAAGATGCGCTGCGATCGCTCCGCGCCATCCCCGATCCGGTCATGTTCGCCCGGTTTCTGGACGGTCGCCACCTGATCGCGCTGTGCGATGCCATCGACATGCGCGGCGTGTTCGCCGTTACCGACCGTGCGCTCATCCGCGACCTGCAATTGCTCGGCCTTGTCGAAGCTGGTCCTGCTGGTCGCTTTCTCACCACGTTCGGTATGCGTGTGCGCCGCGCTGCGAAGGAGTGCGCGCTGTGACCAGGAAGCCGCTCAGCGCCACGGAGACGGCAATCTTCGAGATACTCGTCGAGGCAGCCAACGTTGGCGCGAAATGCCCATCGAACACCAGGATTGCCGACCGGTTGGGCCACAGCGCGACCAATATCAGCAATGTGATGGGGACCATCGCTCGCAAGGGATGGATCGACATTGACACCCGGACAAACGGCCGGATCGTAACCATCCTAAGCACAGGTAAAGTGACCGCCCCGCTGCCCACACCGCGCAAGCGGATCGTCAATCCGGTGCGTACCGTTCCGCGCGTTCAGGCGAAGCGTGATGCGGACATCGCGGCAAGTGCAATCAGGATCGAGAAACGCGATCCCTGCTTCAACTGTGGCGTGCCGTATGACCGCCACACTGCCTCAACCTGCAAACGCTGGCGGGGTGCAATGTGAGCGGCTTCGTTCGCCTCGATCGTGATGCGTTCGATCACCATATCATTGGTGGCGATCCTGCACGCTTTTACGCGTGGTTCTGGATGATTGCCAAGGCGTGCTGGAAGCCCACCCGGTTCAACGTTCATGGCAAGACCGTCACTCTCAATCGCGGCCAATTTTGCTGTTCTATCCGTGAGTTGGCGGATGCTTGGGGGTGGAAAAAGTCCGCGACCGAGCGATTCATCACCCGTTTAAAAACCGAGACAATGATCGAGACAGACAGCGGGACAGGCCGCCTCATCATAACCATATGTAATTATGAGAAATACCAATCTTCGGGTGACGAAAGCGGGACAGGTAGCGAGACACCTATCGGGACAGCAGCGGGACAGCAGCGGGACATAAAAGAACAAGGGAACAAGGGAACAATAGATATAGTAGATTCCCCCCTACCCCCCGCAGACGATGACGAGCCTGCTGATCCAGCCCCCTCGCACACCCGAGATGACGGCTGGCCGGAGATCCCCGACTGGGTGCCCGTTGAGCCGTGGAACGCCTTCCTCGCGATGAGGAACGAGAAGGGCGCATGGCCCACGGCTCACGCTGTCGAGCTGCTGATCAAGAAACTCAACAAGCTTCGACGCTCCGGCTGCGATCCGGGCGCGGTGCTCAACGAATCCACGATGAACAACTGGACTGGAATTTTCGAACTCAAGGGACGGCGCAATGGAACAGGATCGCAACACCAACCTGCCCGCAACGGTGACGGGGCAATCGCCCACCTCGCTCGCAGAGTCGAAGCTAACCGAGCTGCGCAATCTGCCAGAGCGGATCGACGATCAGACGCTGGCTCGGCTGGATGCGCTGGCGAACTCCCCCTTGCGCCCTCTGGCTCCGATTGATCGTGGCGATCTGGACGAACAACTGCTGCTGCTGCTGTCAACATTGCCCAAGCAGGCCGCCGGCGGCGTGGATGGTGCCTTGAAAGCCGAGGGATACGCGATGGTCCTGGGTAAGTTCCCGCGCCCCCAGATCGAATTCATGGTGACGGAGGCCATCCGCACATGCCGCTGGCTCCCGTCACCGGCCGAATGCATCGCGATTGCCGGGAAATGGCAGCGCTTCGACGCAGCGGTTGAATCACGCCATCTGGCCAAGTGCCTTTCCCGCCGTGAACGCGAAGCGCGGATGGACGATGCTGGCGCCGCCCTGCGCGCAGGGACGATGGATCAGGCCGCAATCGACGCGCTGCCGGAGCGCTGGCGGGATATCTTCGAGACGCGATCGCTGCTGCGCAAGCACGCTGACGGAACCTACACGCTGCGCGCCCGGCCAGCGCTGCCAGTGTCTGAAGACGAGACCATGCATGACATCACCGGGCGGACGGCCGCGGGCTTTCCCTCTCACCGCGATCTCGGGGAAGCGGCGTGAACGACCTGTTTCGCGATCTGGTGCAGGAGCGCAACGAAGCGCTGGCCGCCAAGGGGCGCAACGATGTCCGGTGGCGCTGGAAGAACGCGCAGGATCACGGCCTGGGCATGGAACTGGTCGATGTGCGCAAGCCGAGCAGCAAAATGGTGGAGCGGCCAGAATGAGCGATTTCCGCAGTTCTCTGGGGCGCTTCGCGGCATCGATGCGCGATCCCGACCCGGCCGGGAAGTTCCGCGCGGCCCGTGCGCTCTGGCACGAAATGGGGATCATCGTCGTGTTTCCCGGCGACGTGCATGGGCTCGACAAGGAATGGACCGAGGCATTTGCCAACAAACACTACGGGCGGCGAGGGACGCGATGACGGACGAAGACGACAAGTTCAATAAGGCCTTCGACGAGCGGGAGGCGGCGCGCATCGGTTCGGATCTCGATCTGGCGTTTATCCGGGCAGGCGGGAAGCTGACCGCGAGCGAAGCCGAAGCCGCCCGTGTCAAAGCGATGCTGAAGCGCGACCGGGCCGACGCCAGCAAGGAACGGGACCGCAAGGCTGCCGAGTTGCAGGTGCGCGACGGCGTATTCGTCAATCTGGCCGATACGGTGATCGAACCCACGCCGGAGTGGCTGGAAAAAGGTGATGTGATCGGATTCACGCCGAAGCAACCGGACGGGACGGTGCGGCAGGTGCGCACGGTGCGGCGGGTGGTGACACCGATGATCGAGCGCCTTCACCGTAAGGGCGCGATTGACGAGACACAGGCGGCGGCCTGCGTCTGGTATCGCAAGATGTTCGAGCGCGCCGGTCTTGAGGGTCGTTATTCGATCAGCCGTGCCGGCGCCCCCAATCCGACATCGGGGACGCGTCGCACCGGCGGAGTCGGCGGGCATATCGCCATGACGCTGGAAGAAGCAGAGGCCCGCCAACTCTGGCGCGATGTCCGCAAGCACATGACGGCATTCTATATCCGGTATTTCGATGCCGTGGTGGTCGACGATATCCCGATCTACCGCGCCATACGGTTTGCTCGTTGCCGCCGAGAAAAGGCCTTGCAAAGATTGAAGCAAGTCATTGATGAAGTTGTAGAATTCTGCGAAATTAATGATGTGGACATGCTCCGCATCAGTCGCGATTGGGCAGGCGTGCGGTGACTGACTTGACGGGAACAAATATCAATGCGATTCTGAGAGCCTGTAATAGTTCCCTGAGAAGGGAAGCAACCCCGCCGCGCGCGGGGTTTTTCGTTTCCGCAAACCGGCAGAATTCCTGACGTGGCGAAGTTTTCTCCCACATCGGCCCGCGCGCGCCTGCGCTCGCTTGAGAAGGCGAAAGAGCGCGCTGCAGCACTCAAGCGCGGCGAAACCATGACCGCGCAACCGATGGCCAAGTTCTTGGGAGTGAGTTGGCCAGTCCTGCGCGGCTGGTGCGACGAGGTCGAAGGGTTCGAGCAGTCGGGCGCGTTCGAACGCGGGGCCAACGGGATCGAATACACATTTCGGCCGCGCAAGACGGTCGATCACCTGCTGAAGCACTTCAAGACGCTGGCGGATACAGCCGCCGCCCGGTCGCGCCGGACCAAGCGGATTATTGCAGGGGCCGCGCTCGATGCGGTCCCTGACGACTACAGCATCGACGAGATGAACAAGATGTTCGCACTCTCGATGCGGGTGCAGGAAAGTCGGGAGCGCCAGGGCCAGTTGGTCGAGGCGGGCAGTCTGCTCGAAATGCTGCGACGGGTGTTCTCGGAGATGCAGCAGGCCGCGCTTCGGGCTGTGCAGGAACATGATCCGACCGGGCAATGGCCGGTCGAGGTTCGCGAAAATGTCGAAAACGTGTCGCGTTCGATTCTGCTGGCGCAGGAACGGGCGGCGCAACGCTGTCTGAGGAACATGAATGGAGGCGCTGCTCGGTCCGGCTAGTCTGCTTCGCGAGATCGAAGCGCTATCGGCAGGTGAATTCCTCCAGAACCCGGCAGACCTTATCGCGGAAGGCTTGGCGCTACTCCGCCCGCCGGAGAAGATTTCCACGGTCGAATGCGCGGAACAGTACCGCAAGTTCCGCACGACCGAGGGCGGTGCGCTGGTCCCATACGACCGCAAGCGCACGCCCTACAACATCGCCAAGATGAACGCGCTGGACAATCCGGCCGTCAACCTGGTGGTGGTGGTCAAGCCGTCCCGTTCGGGCGGCACGACCGTTGCCGAAAACTACCTGTTCAAGCTGATGCTGTTCGGCCCGATGGGCGATGTCGGCTGGTACCTCGGTTCCGATACCGCGGTGAAGAAATACTGTGACCGCGTGATCAAGCCGATGTTCGACGATCACCCGCTGCTGATGGCCAAGGTCGGCGCCGGGCGCTCGGACAACAACGACACCAGCAAGCGTGTGTCCGGACACCTGATTGAATGGTTGCCGGCCAACGACAGCGGATTCCGTAACCGCGAGTTCGTGTTCGGTGTGGCGGACGAACCGGATGGGTGGACGAAGTATTCCGAGACGCCCGTCACCCAGCTTGAAGGCCGTCAGAAGAATGTCGGCAAGCGGGCCAAGCGGATGGTCATGTCCCATCCTGACAAGGGGTGGAAGGCAGGCACCGCAGCGGCGTGGGAGCGCACTTCGCGCGGAATCTACATCATGCGCTGCATCCATTGCGAGCGCTTCGCGGCGGCCCATGCCACGAAATACTGGCCGGACGTGCCGGAGTTCAAGTTGACCTACGACCGGGACCTGTTCGAACCCGACCCGGCGAATCCGGGCCGCCAGCGCCTGGTGAAGAAGCACGAAGACCTCAGTCTGGACGAGAGGCTGGAATTGGCCGAACGCACAGCCGGGATGCTCTGCCCCCACTGCGGAGCGATGATCGACGACGAAGACCGTTTCGCGATGATCGAGGAAGCGGGCGACAAGGATTGGTGGCTCCACCGCGGCCAGACTCTCGATCCCGACATGGGCATTCAGGGCGAAATGCTGCCGACCACCGAGTTCGGCTTCTGGGACCATGGGCTGATGCTCAAGGTATCCCGTATCAAGGAACTGGCGCGCGGGCTCGAAGAAGCGCTGACGAAGTACGAGCGATCCGGTGGCCGCAACGTGAAGGTCCTCAAGGAATATCTGTCCAAGCAATTGGGCGAGGTTTTCGAGGGCAAGAGCGGGATCGATGGCGTCACGGCGTCCACCTTGCGGTCGCGCGATAGCGATGTGCCGAAACCCGATATCGGGACCTTCCCGGCTGACGCGATGTTCATCACGGCAGCGGTCGATGTCGGCAAACGCAAGTTTGACGTGAGTTTTCGCGGCTGGGACTGCGAAGGTCGGTCGTGGTGGCTCGATCGGCTTACCTACCGCCAATTGCCGGGCGCAAACGGCAGGATGCGCGACATTGCGACGCGCGAGCGGATCGATGACTGGAACGTACTGATCGACGAGGTGATCTTGCGCCTGTTCCCGATCGCAGGGCGCGCCAATGCCCTGATGCCAGTGGCCCAGACCGTGATCGACGTTTCGGACGGCAACGTGACATGGATTGGTCGGGAGTTTGCGGCCCGCACGATCAGGCAGGGGATGATCTGGGGCACCCGGGCGAAGCCTTGGGCGCGAGTACAGCTCATTCAGGGCTCACCCAGTGCCAAGGCTCAGGAACTGCCGCCCAAACCTCGCATCAGCGATGACAAGGGGCGTGTGTTCCCCAAGGGCGTGCAGGAATGGACGCTCGGCGTACACAAGTTGAAGGAACTGGCATTGGAACGTCTGGCCATCACCGATGGCGGGCCGGGCCAGTGCTATTTCGCGGACGGGATCGATAGCCGGTATTTCGAGGAATACTTCAACGAACCTCTGATCGAGGGGAAGTTCGAGCGGCAGGGTGACAACGAAAGCCTCGATCTGTTCGCCTACGAAGAAGCGGCACGGCTGATGCTGAAGCCCGACCGCAAGGACATCCATTGGGATGAAGAACATCGGCGGCCTGTCTGGGCGCGTCCTGTCCCCCTTCAACCGGAGGGAGGTGATCAAAAGACCACCGGGGGCGAGGAACCAGCGCCCAAGCCCGCGCCGCAACGAACCGCACGCGACCGCTTTCAGGCGCTCGCCAACCGCAGGACATGACCTGAGATGACGCAACGCACTTCGGCCGAGATCGCCGCCGAACTTGCCATCTACCGGCAAGCGCGGACCAAGCTGATCAATGGGGAACGCGTCGTGGACGTGTGGCGCGACGGGCGCCGGATGCGCCTGGCGGAAGCCTCGCTCGACGAAATCAACAGCGCGATCGATGCGCTGGAACGCGAATACGAACAAGCCGAGGCGGCCGAGAATGGCCGTCCGCGCCGCCGCCCTATCTATCTCGGCTGGAGAAACTGACTTGGAAAAACCCCGCATCCGCGTTCGCGCGGACGGTACAATGTCGGCTGAATCGCAGATGGCCGTGCTGGCGCTCGGCTTCGGCCCGCAGAAGCGCGACGCCGCCCGCCGCGATTTGACGGAATTCTCGGGCTGGTCCCCTTCCCTGCGTTTTGCTGGCACATCCTACGGCGCGGACTGGTCAACCATCACGGGCCGCGCGCGCGACCTCGATGAGAACAATGGCTGGATCAACGGCGGGTTGGATCGCCGCGTCGAATCGGTCATCGGCGTCAATATTCGGCTGTCCGCCCAGCCTGTGCATACGTTGCTGAACCGTGACTACGATTGGCGGATGACCTGGACCGGCTATGTGCAGGACCGGTTCAAGGTCTGGGGCAATGACATCGAGCGCCGCTGTGACGCGCGGCAGAAGCTGAGTTTCGGTGCGATCGCCAAGCTTGCCTACCTGACTTATGTGCGCGACGGCGAAGCGGCCGCCGAGATCCGCGACAACAAGCGCGGCCTGACCAACACCACCAATGTCCTGCTGATCGAAGCAGAGCGGATTTCGACACCGCCGGAGCGAACGCATCTGGAAGGCCCCGAGCTGCGCGACGGCGTGGCCATGGACGGGAACGGCGCGGCGATCGGGTATTGGCTGCGTTCGGGCCATCCGAACGATCCGAACCAATCGTTTGCCGCCCAGCGGTGGGATTATATTCCCGCGCGTGGCAAGACCGGCCGCGCGAAGTTCCTGCACGTCTATTCGCCGCGCCGTACAGAGCAGATCCGCGGCATCAGCCGCCTCGCGGAATCGATGGTCCCGGCCAAGATGCTCGACCGCGTGGACCGGGCCGAGGTCGCCGCAGCACTGAAATCGGCAATTCTGTCCTTCTTCATCAAGTCACCGGGAACGACAGAGGATGTTTCGGGCATCTTCGGTGCCCCGCTCGACGATGCCAGCGTTGATCCGTGGATTGGAAACTATCTCGACCTGCGCGAAAGAAACCCGGTCATCGTGGATGGCGCTCAAGTCCATCATCTATTTCCTGGTGAGGAAGTCGAAGCACCTGCCCGGCAAAGCCCGAACGCGAATTATCCGGATTTCGCTCGGTTCGTCCTGCAGAAGATCGCCGGTTCGCTCGGCATCAGCTATCCGCAACTTTCGCAGGATTGGGCAGGCATCAACTATTCCTCGGCACGCGCGCTGCTCAACGAACTGTGGCGCTCGTTCCTTGAGGATCGCTACTATTTCACGCAGGCATTTTTGACGCCAATCTATGCCGCGTGGCTCGAAGTCGAAGTGGCCAACGGCGATGTGAAAGTGCCCGGAGGTCCGGCGAACTTCTACCGCAACAAGACCGCGATCTGCATGGCGGAATGGATCGGCCCGGGCCGTGGCTCGGTGGATCCGCTCAAGGAAGCGAACGCCAACAATCTGGATACGGCGGCGGGCCGCAAATCCACGGTCGAATGCATCCTCGAAAACGGGCGCGACCCGACCGATGTCATGTCGGAAGAGGTCTGGATGATGGAAGAGCGCGAACGGCGCAAGCTTCCCCCGCTCAATCACAACGTGAAGCCGGATGCCGCCGGCGAAGAGGGTGGCGCCGCCGGCGGCACGCAGGAGGACCGCGACGGTGACGGGGTGCCGCTTGAGGGCAGACGGAAGAAGCCGCCTGAGGAACCGGAGGACGCATGATGAGGACCCTTGGCGCTGGGCCGCGCCCCTTCTCGCGCCTCGCACAGCAGTTCTTCAACGAGCCGTTGTGCATCCTGCCGCACAAGGCCGAAGTCATCGCCTGCGCGCTGCAGCAGCGCCTCGGTATCGCCAAGATCGACGGCATCGACGGTGTAACGCTCGATGCGCGCGCGATGATGGATCGCGCCGCCACCGCCGCGGACGCTGCCCGGGATTATCGCTCGGGCAAATCGTTCCACGAAAAGGATGGGATCGCTGTCATCCATATCGATGGCACGCTGGTCCACAAATATGGCTGGCTCGATCCTGTATCGGGCATGACGGGCTATGACGGCATCGCGAAGAAGCACCGGGAGGCGATGCGGGACCAGGACATCGAGGCCATCTGGTTCGACATCGACAGCCCGGGCGGATCGACGGCGGGCCTGTTCGCGCTGTGCCTGCAAATTGCGGCAGCGACCAAAGCCGAAGGCGGCAAGCCGCACTACGCCTATGTCAACGAGCAGGCGTGCTCGGCGGCTTACGCGATCGCCAGCGTGTGCGACAAGGTCTTCGGGCCGGAAGATGCCTGTGTCGGCTCTATCGGCTGCGTCATCGTCCATAGCGATCTGACCGCCGCCCTGGACAAGGCGGGCGCTGAAGTGACGATCATCCGCGCGGGCGAACGCAAGTATCGCGGCAGCGCATACGAAAAGCTCGATAAGGCGACCATGGCCAAGTTGCAGAGTGCGGTCGACGACACCCGCCGGCGCTTCGCCGAAATGGTTTCGATCATGCGGCCGATCACCTTCGAGGGCGTAATGGCGACCGAGGCCGACTGGTTCGAAGGCCGCGAGGCCGTTCAACTCGGGCTGATGGATGAAATCCTGTCCGAGCAAGAGGCCTGGGATCGCCTCGAAGAAGAAATCGATCAGATCAAGCGCGAAAGGAGGCAGCAGCAATGAGCCGCCTGGCACAACTCAAGCAGACGCTCGGCAAGAACGCCAGCGAACCCGAAATTCGGAATCCGGACGATGACGACGATCTGGATGACGATGAACTCCCTGAAACCAAACCCAAGGAGGCCGAAATGGCTGACAACGTTGAAGTAAACGCAGCCGTTGAGGCTGCGCGCAAGGAAGGCCACACCGCTGGCTTCAAGGAAGCGAATGACCGCATGAATGCCGTGTTCGCATCCGAGCATTACGCGGGCCGCGAGGCTGCCGCGACGAAGCTGCTCAGCAAGAATATGAGCGCGGAAGATATCGTCGATGTCCTGGCTGACATGCCGAAGGCAGAAGCCAACGCCGCGCTGTCGGATGAGCAGCGCAAAGCCGCGGAAGAAGCCGGGCGCAAGGAAATGAAGGACGCGATGTCCGAGACCCAGAACAGCAACATCGAAGCCAATGGCGGCGGCGGCAAGACGAAGACCGATTCCCGCGCGGTCTGGGCCAAGGCCAAGGCCAAGGTTTTCCCGAACAGTAAGGCGCAGTGAGCGCCTGAACGCGAAAGGACACGACTATGACCACCCTCACCGAAGGCCAGCACGAAGGCGAGTTCATCGGCGAAATGGCGATGGGCATCGGCTACCACGTCGATGCAGGCACGCTCGCGACTGGCAACAATCTCAAGGCCGGGGCAATCGTTGCCTCGGTCGGCGGCAAGTATGTCGAATATGACGGCGCCGCGTCCGATGGTTCGCAGACCGTGACCGGCATTCTGATGGGCAATGTGAACGCCGCTGTTGGCGATAAGGCCTGCACCGTGTTCAAGCGCGGCCCCGCCGTGGTGAACAAGAACGATCTCCAATTCGCTGGCGATCAGACCGACCCGCACAAGACCGCGGCATACACCGCCCTGCTCGGCCTCGGCATCAAGGCCGCCTGACACCCTACCCCATCGCTGAAGCTTTGATCCGGCAGCATGGCTGACCGGAAACGGTTTCGCGCATCCTGAAAGGATCACCCATGGCTCACATGGATATTTTCAACGACGACGCATTCAGCCTCGTTACGATGACCGAAGCGATCGAGGATATTCCGAACGTCCCGACCTTCCTTGGCAATCTCAACCTCTTCGGTGACGGCGAAGGCGTCGATACCGATATCGTCTCGATCGAACGCAAGGGCATGACGCTCGAACTGATCAAGACCAGCCCCCGCGGCACTGAGCCGCCGATGGCCAAGACCGACAAGCGCAAGATGGTCAATTTCAACATCCCGCGCGTCGCCAAGTCTGACCAGCTGTTCGCGCGCGAAATCGCCAACGTGCGTGCGTTCGGCACGGAAAGCGATCTGGAAACGGTCGCTCAGAAGGTGTTGGAGAAGCAGAAGAAGCTGCTCACCGAGCACGCGCTGACGATGGAATTCCACCGTCTCGGGGCCATTCAGGGCATCCTGCTCGATGCGGACAATACGCCGATCTACAACTACTTCACCGAGTTCAACATCGCGCAGCCGACCGAGATTGATTTCGATCTCGATGCCGCCAGCCCGGTTGAGGGCGATCTGCTGAAGAAGATTGCAGCGGCCAAGCGGACGGCCATCCGCGCCATGGGTGCGGCCTATGTCCCCGGCGTGACGCAGTTCCTCTGGCTCTGCGGCGATACCTTCTTCGACCAATTCACCACGCACGCGGATGTCTGGAAAACCTACCTGAATTGGGAGGCGGCCTCGAACCTGCGCGATGGCAAGGTTTTCTCGTCCTTCCGCTTCGGCGAATGCGAATGGCACAATTACCAGGGGACGGACGACAACAGCACCGTGGCGATCGGCACGACCAAGTGCCAGCTCGTCATCCGCAACGCGCCGGGCTTCTATCGCCGCTACAACGGACCGGGTGAAGAGCTGGAATTGGTGAATACGATCGGTCGCCCGATTTACTCGCAACTGGTTCGCGATCCGAAGCGCAACCAGTGGGTGCAGCCGGAGATCTTCTCCTACCCGCTCCACCTGCCGACCAAGCCGGGCGCTTTGCTGCGCGGCCGCAACACCTGATCGCAATGATCGATCCGCGGGGCGGGCCATGCGCCCGCCGCGCCTGATCCACGAACCAGAAGGATACCGATCATGCTGATCAAGGCCACCAAGTGCACCATCATCGAATGGGATGCCGAACAAGGGCGCGCTGTCGTTATCAACCCCGGCGAAACCGATCGCTTGGCTGACAAGCTGGCGCAGCCCTACGTCGATGCGGAAATGGCTGTCGAAGTGGACGACGACGCAGCCCCGGCCGATGACCTCGCCGAAATGCGCGCCGCCTACCAGGCTGCGCTGGGCAAGAAGCCGCACCACAGTTGGGATGCTGACACGCTGAAGGCGAAGATTGCCGAGGCGGCAGCAACTGAGAAGCCCGACGGCGATCAGGGCGACGGCATCACCGCGCATGTGCTCGATGAAAATGGCGAGCCAATCGATCCGCCTGCCGGCGATCCCAACGATCCGCCCGCAGAAATCGCAGACGAGAACGGCGGCGCGGACAGCGCTCCGGCCGACTGAGCCCGCAACAGTTCGTCACGCGAGAGCCGGGGCCTAGTGCTCCGGCTCCGATGGAACACGCTCATGCCCACTCCCAATCTCGATGACATGACCGATTGGCTGGACAGCACTTGCCGAGATTATCTCGGCGAGCCGATCCAGTATAAGGCGTCCGCTGCCGGCGCGTATGTGGGCGTGCGCGGGCACGTCGATTATCGCGACATGGTGAAGCCGCTCGAAGGCGCCGAAGCCATCGCGCAGGATATCACGGTTGCGCTGATGATCGCCGATGTCCCTGTAAAGCCCGCCAAGGCCGCGCGCCTGCAACTGGCCAAACACCCGGGCACAACCTTCCGCCCGATCAATGTCCGCCGCGACGAGAGCGGCACGCATTGGGAATTCGAAGTGGTCGAAGCCGATGCCTGATCCCCTACCGGCCATCGCACAGGTCGAGGACATGCTGCGCGATACGCTGGCCGCCTGGCCCGCGCTTGACGCGTGGACCATCGAAACCGACCGGCCGCTGGATGAAGCCCTTGCCGAGGAAGAAGGCGATACCATCCTGATCTTCACCGTCCAGTACCAGACGCTTTGCGCGCTGGAATCCGGGCGGACAGAACACACAGCGCTGATCGAATTCGAGGCCGTCTCACGCACGCCGACGATCGGCACGATCAGCCGCCATAACCACGCCGCCATCGCCCATGTCGCGGCCGCCATCTCCGCCACGGGGCGCACGCTCGACGGCCGTATCCAGTGGATCGAAGAGGTCGATGTCGCGCCCGCAGAACCTCGCGGCAAGGATGTTGGCGGCGCTTCGCTGCAAATGCGCGCCCAATTCTACACGCCCCACGACGACTGGTTCACGCTCGTCGTCTGACCAATTCCAACAACGAAGGATCGAAACGATGTCCGAGCAGACATGCCCGGCGCTTCCTGCTGGCAGCGTCGATTTCAACGCGTTCCACGACGCCCTGACCAAGGGGAAAGGCAAAGTCGATATCGACAAGGCCATTGCCGCCTCGCGCGTGCCTGCTGGCCCGGCCGAAAAGGCCCCCGCTCCCGACAGCAAAACCTCGCCTGCCACCGGGCAGGACGGCGACCCCGCCAAGTAACTCCCCTGACGAAAGGAGGCCGATATGGCCCTTAAGACCGCCAAAACGGCGCTCGCGATTGCATTGCAGGTCGGCGGTGCCGGCGTGTTCGCCAATCCGACCAGCGCCGACATCTACCCGATCTCCCAGGCTCGTCTCGATATCCAGGGCCAGACGCTGGATAACGACGAATACCTTGGCCAGATTTTCCGCAATGCGCCCGATATCGCGGGCAAGCGGGTCACGCTCGGCTTCAATGTCAAATTGCGCCCACCGGGCGGCACGATCCCTACCGCGAACGCGTTCATTCCGGGCCGCCTGCTGCAAGCTGCGAAGTACACCGAGATCGTCAACACCACGGCCATTCCGGCTGCCCCGGAGGCGGTCGGCGCAGGCTCGACGACGACTGCGGTCACGCTCGGCGCAACCGCGGCGGCAACGGCGAACCTCTACAAGGCGTTCCCCCTGCTCATCACGGACAACGGCGCAACCTACAAGGAACGCCTGACCGCGATCCGGTCGTACAGCGCCGCCAAGGTTGCGGTGCTCATGGAGGAATTGGGCGCCATCCCCGCGGCGAACTACCAAATCCCGTCCTTCCTCGGCTATGCGCGATCGATCGACGAGACCGATCCGCCGCTGCTGTCGGCGAAAATCTGGATCGACGGCCACCGCTTCGATCTGATCGACCTTCGCTGCACCGGCGCGCAGTTCGTGGTGCCGACCACCACGCGCGATCAGGCCGCCTATCCGGAGATGCAATTCACCTTCGACTGCCGCATCCATGCAAACAGCGCGGAAGCGACCCCGGCGATCACGCCGCTCGGCGCCGTGCCGCTGTTCCGCAACGGCGACCTGATGCTGAACCGGGTGCGAATCGGTGCGTCCACCTTCACCATCGACAACGGCGTCCAGACCGAGGACCCGCCGAACCCGAACCAGCCCGAAGGCGTCGATGCAGCGGAAATGGTCGGAGGCACGGCCACGGTTTCGCTTACGTGGCAGAAGTATCTGCCCTCGGTCATCGACCCCCTCGCCCTGGCCGATGCGCAGGCGCAGCACCCGTTCTTCGCGCAGTGGGGCAATGGCCCGGGGTCCATCGTCCAGATCAATGTGCCCGACGCCCGCCTGAACTACTCGAACCCCGATCTCGGCGGCCAGCTCGTCATGCAGTCCACGGACCTGATGATCGACGCGTTCGATCGCGCGATCATGATCGCTTTCCCTTACTGACCCTCAAACCGAAAGATCCTGACCATGCCCCAGGACGTACCTCTGGAGGCGAGCGAAACGCTCGCCTTCACGCCGCATTCGCTGCTCAATTTGGCAGCGCCGCCTTCGTTCACCCTCGGCACTTCGACCCACCGCGAAAAGCGCTTCATGCAGCGCCTGATGCGCGAAGAAGGCCTAGTGCGTCACAGCGAGGAAGCCATTCGGCTGGAAGTGCTGACCGGCTTGAAACTGCTGTGGACCGCGGAGGATTTCGAGACGTTCAACGTGTTCCTGACGCAATATTGGGAAATGCTTGACGACTTCGCGCCGCAGGCTGCCGAGCGTCGAAAGGAAATCGAAAAGGCAGTCGCGGATGGTGAAGAACCGCCCGAGGAACTGGAATTCCCCGATCCCGAACTTGCCGCAAGCTGCGAGGCCCTGATCGAGAAAGTGGCCAAGGCCCACCGGCCGATCGGCATGATGCGCGCCGATAACCACGAAGCGCTGGACATGAGCGGCCCGCTTACGGTCGCCGTCATCCTAAAGGGTTGGTCCGGTCTGGATGCGAAACTCGTCCGCGATCGCGGCTATCTCACGCTCGATAGCGTCTATGCCGTGAAGGAAGCGCTGGAAACGATCGAGAAGGACAACGGCATCGAACCCGGCATCGCCTGGAACGAATTGCAGCTTGCGGTCTTCGCGCGCATGTACCTCAACGAGGAACTGGCAAAAAACTTCGTATCGCCGTCGCTGTCCGACACGCCCCAGACGCCTTCGAACGCGAGCAGCATCTTGGACGAGGATGGGCAATCCCCGGCGCCGGCGAGTTCCAGCAAAACCCAAGCCACCGCCTGACCGATGCGCACTGGCAATTGCTCCGGCTTCATTCGCAATGTGACCGGGGCATGGCGGGCTATGTCTATCCCGATGGCGGCAGCGTTCTCGATCAGCCTCTCCTGCTGCTCGATGCGTTCGCGGTCATCGGCGATGCGCTAGCCAAGACGCGCAAAGATGCCGAGGATTAGCGCGCGTCTTGAGCGCCCCCGCCTCAATGGTCCCTTCGACCAATACTATCGGCATGCGGAACAGCGGATGGAACGCGGGGCGCTGATTGCGACCGATCAGGGTGGCAAGATCGCACTTCGCAACATTCGCACCGCCATGCAGGGTGCCGGTCTTGGCCGCTTGGGCAACGGCCTGGGCGCGCAGTCCGACCTTTCCGAAACCGGGCAGGTCCATCGCTATGCCGGGGGCGGCTTCTCCGCCTCCGGTGTCGTGTTTGTCCGCTCCGGCTCCCCCCGCACGCGTGGCACAATCGATGCCTATACGCTGGGTGCTGAAATACAGCCGGTACGCGGCCGATGGTTGTGGATTCCGACCGATGAAATCCCCCGGCTCGCAGGCCGGCGCAAGATGACGCCCGATCTCTACACGAAGAACGGCTTCGAGCAGAAAATCGGGCCCCTTGTCCGGGTGCGGAGCGTCAACGGTTATCCGCTGCTGGTCGTGAAAAACGCCAGCGTTTCGCTCGCCGGGAAGAAGCGCAGCGCCCGCGCGCTCACCAAGTCCGGCCGGGCCCGCAAGGGGCAGGTCGAAAAAGAATTCATCGTCGCGTTCGTCGGCATCCCGCGCACGGCGCGCGCGGCGCGCGTCGACGTGATCGCGCTCGTTCAGGCCGTCCAGCGCGACCTGCCCACCCTTTACGCCCAGGCAATGGGAAGGAACTGACACATGGCTGCAGGTCCGGTCTTTCCGGCATTCCTGAAAATCGAGCACCAGCGCGACGGCAGCGCCCGGTCGTCGTTCATGGCCGAAGTCGATTCGATGCTGGGCGATGCCGAACGGCGGTTCAATCGCTTTTCGAGCGAGGCCAAGCGTCAGCTCGACGGTGCGCTCTCGGTAAAGCGGAACACGTTCGGTTCGCTCGATCTCGGCGTTGACGAAATGAAGGCAGCTGCCGCAGCGCAGCAGGCACGCGCAACGGCCGCCCGCGAAGTTGCAGCAGCGACAGCCGCCGCAGCGCGCGAGGAAGGCGACTATAGCCAAAAGGCGCGCCTTTCGATCGCTGCGACCGAAGCGCTGGCACGCGAGGAAGAACAGGCCGCAATTGCCGCGCGCAATCATGCGGATGCTCTTGAGCAAATCCAAATCCAGCTCAACAAAACGAAGTCCGGCACGGAAGCATTGATTGGGTCCACGCGTCAGGGGACCACCGCGAACCAGAACGTCATTAATTCGAGCCGCGCGGTTCGCACCGCCTATGTTCAGGTTGGCCAGCAGTTCCAGGATATGGTCGTGCAGGCACAGGCTGGCACGTCCGCCTTTGTGATTTTTGCCCAGCAGGTTCCTCAAGCCGCGTTCGCACTCTCTGGGCTGGAGGACAGTGCGAACAAGACGCAAGCGCGGATCGGGTCGATAGCGACCTTCCTCGCCGGTCCGTGGGGCGCAGCGGTTACGATTGCCGTAGCCGTCCTAGGCCCCCTAGCTTTCGAGCTGTTCAAGACGGGTGACACTGCCGATAAGGCCAATCACAGCGTTGCCGAACTCACAGAGAAGCTGAAAGAAGACGCGCTCGAAGCAGAAAACAGCCGCTTGGCGCATGAGGCCTTCAGCAAGACGCTTCAGGGCCAAATCGAGATTCAACGCAAGCTCACGGAAGCCCTTAAGGACACCCTGAAAACTCAGCGTGAACTGAACCAGGAAAAAGTGGCTGAAGCTGGCACGAACGTTGCCAACTTGCGCCGCGACCAGGCGGTGGCTGCGCGTGACCTGATCCTCGCCCGCAACCATCTCCAAGAGCAAATTCGGCAGCGTGACGAAGCGTTCTCTGCCGGCGCGAATGAAGCCACCATTTCCGGCATGAACCGCGCCATCGAAAGTACGCGCCGAAAAATTGAAAGCCTCCAGAATGACCTTAATGCAGCTCTGACAGCGGCGAACGCAGCGGAGCAGAATCTTCGTATCGCTCAGATCAACGTCATCAAGACGGACGCGGAACAGCGAGCCACCGCCGAAGGCCGGATCGAAGAACTCTACAAAAACCGCATCCGTGAAGCCACAAAGGCGGCTCAGGCCGATCGAGCCCTTCTTGATTTGCTGCCTGCCAAGCTGGACGCCATCAACGCGGAAAAGGACGCGGCCCTCAAAGCTCTGCGCGAGAAGGAACGAGCGCAAAAAAGCTTGAACAAAGAGACCGAACGCGCCGCGAATTCAGCGCAGTTCGATCTGCCGTTCGCCGCGTCGTCGATCACTTCCCGCTTTGGCCCGCGCCAGCGCCCGACCGCCGGGGCCAGCAGCAACCACGGAGGGGTCGATTTCGCGCAGCCTTTCGGCACGCCGGTCAAGGTCACGCAGGTCGGCGTCGTTGAAGCAGTCGGTTACAACTCCGGGCTCGGCAAATATGTCGTCGTCAACCACGGTGGCGGAACCAAGACGCGCTACGGCCACCTGTCTGACAATTCGATCGTTGCCGAAGGGCAGTCGGTCGAAAAAGGTGCCGTGATCGGAAAAGTCGGTTCAACCGGCACATCCACCGGCAACCACCTGCATTACGAGGTCATGGTCAACGGCAAGCGCGTTGACCCGATGAAAGGAAAATTCCCCTTCGATCCGATCAAGGTTTCGGAAACGGCAGAGGCATCTGCGGCAAAGCTGGAAGAATTCGGTCAGCGCGCGACGGCATCGATCGAAAGCATTTCGACGCGGTTTTCCGATCAGCCCAAGCTGATCAAACAAGTCGCCCTGGCGACCGCCGATCTCGACGCCATCATACAGGATCTCGGCACGCGACAGCCCCCGGGCTTCGAAAAGCTGATCGAACAGGCAAAGGAAGCGAAGGCGGTTGTCGCCGAAGCGATAAATCAGCCCTTCAAGGACTACATGCGGGATCAGGAGCAATCGCTCGCGATCCAGGGGATGATTGCTTCGGGGCGCGAGGATGAAGCCGCAGCCATGCAGGTCATTCTGCGCCTCTACGAGCGCGTCGGCGTCGTCACGGCGGAACAGCAAGAACAGATCCGCGATAACATCGAAGCTGAAAAGCAGCTCAACGAGGTGCTGGAACAGCGCAGCACGATCATCAACGCCTATGCCAGCTCGATTTCCAGCGTCCGCAGCGATCTGGAAAGCCTGCTGGGCGGTGGGATGAGCGGCAAGGACTTCCTCAAGAACCTGAAGAAGAACTTCCAGCAGTTGCAGGGCCGGCTGATGACCGAACAACTGTTCGGCCCGATGCTTCGCGCCCTTGAGGACCAGATCCGCAAGAGCACCGGCATTCAGTCGAGCCTCGACGTGATGAAGAGCGGGATGGAGAACGCCGGAGACAAATCGAATGTTCTCGCGACCGCGTTTGAACGCGCCGCACAGCGCGTAGATCTGGTCAGTGGTCCCGGAAGCAGCAACGCCAGCCCTGCCAACGCCTTTGGTCTGGCAACCTCGGATAGCGTGCAGATGCGCGCGATCATTGACGCGCTCGGCGATTACGCCAGCCCGGCCAACGACAACGCAAACTCCGACGCAATCGTCGTCACCGCCAACAAGAAAACGGCGGACGCGACCGGGAAGATGGCAATGGGCGTGAACGCGATCACGCCGGAAGAATACGCGCAGATGATGGCGAAGGTCATCACGGCCCCGCTTGCCAGCGCACTTGCCGATCTCGGTATCAACATCTCTGGCACGCTCTCCGGAGCGCTCGCAGGCAACACCGTTGGCGGCATTCCCGGCGCGATCGTTGGTGGCCTTCGGGGCTTCATGGGCGATTTCGGCAAAGACATCTTTGGTGAAGGTGCCGCCGAAGCGATCATGCAAGGTCTCGATGGTGCCATGCAGGGCATTCAGATGGGCACGCAGGCTGCCGGTCTGATGAAGGCTCTCGGCATCAAGACCAGCACCACGGGCGCCCAGATCGGCGGAGCCATCGGCTCCTTCATTCCGATTCCCGGCGGCCAAATCATCGGCTCGGTTCTCGGTGGCTTGGTGGGCGGCTTGTTCAAGACGGCCCGCACCGCGCGCGCCAACATCACCGGCATCGATGCGATCGACCTCGGCGGCAAGGACAAGAAGAATTACGAGGCGGCCAACAGCCTGGCCGATTCCGTCATTTCGGGCCTCAAGTCCATCGCCGACACGCTGGATGCCGAAATCGGTTCGTTCAACACGACTATCGGCGTGCGGGACAAGAAGTACCGCGTCAATGCCAATGGCACCTCGCTGAAAACGGGCAACGGCGCGGTGGACTTCGGCGACGATGCCGAGGCGGCCGTGAAATATGCCATCGCCGACGCGATCAAGGACGGCGCCCTGATGGGCCTGCGCGCCACAACGCAGGCGCTGTTGCAGATGGGCGACGACATCGAAGCCCAGATCCAGAAGGCGCTCGACTTCGAGAACGTGTTCACCGAGTTGAAGCGGATCAAGAACCCTGTCGGCGCGGCCATCGACGAGATCAACAAGGAGTTTGAGCGCCTCATCAAGATATTCGGCGAGGCGGGCGCGACGGCGCAGGAATGGGCCCAGCTCGAAGAACTCTACGGCATCAAGCGGGCCGAGGCGATCAAGGCGGCGACCGAAGCCATGGTATCGTCGCTGCAGGATCTCTACGATTTCCTCAGCTTCGGCGACAGCGGGCTTTCCCTGCGCGACCGGGACAAGGAACTGCGCACCCGCTATGCGGGGCTCAAGAGCCGGGTCGAGGCGGGCGATACCACCGCGTTCGACGAGTATTCCAAGGTCGGCCGCGAACTGCTCGACGTGGAGCGGCAACTTTACGGTTCGACGCAGGCGTATTTCGAGCTGCACGAGGAAATGCGGGCGACGACGCAGGCCGCGCTGGATCGCCAGAAGGCCCTCGCCAATGCCGCGGCGAATTCGGACAATCCGTTCTCGGCCTCAACCGTGCCAGTCAACGATAACACGAATGTCGTTGAAGCGGTCAACGGGGTCGGCCCGGCGCTTGCAACGGTTCTGGCTCCCAAGATGGACGCCACCAACGGCTATCTCGCCACGCTGACCCAGCAGAACGGCTCTCTGTTGCAAGCCCTCCGCACCATGTTCGCGCAGAACGCTAACACGGGTTCCTGGTAATGGCATTGGCGTGTCTGGCGGTGATCGAACCGCTCGATTTGATTACCGGCTTGCGTAAGCCCGTGCGGGTATCGTCCGCGCAGGACAGGCGGATCACCGGCCTCGGCGGCAAAGTGTGGGAACCGGCGATGCTCGGTGCGCCCGAACTGACGCTCTCGCTGTTCAACGGGGACTTCACGGTGCCGGCGAGCGTTGGGGGCGCGCAGTTCAAGATCGCCGAGGAAACACTGCGTCGCGGCAAGATCGACCTCAACGCGATAGCCTGGAACGGAGCGCCGATCGCCATCTACGCCGCCGAACCGGGGACGATGTGGCCCTGGCCCCTGCTGTTCAAAGGCAGCGTGCGGGAGATGCGCCGCGATGGCCCGGCGATCGGCATCAGCGCCGAAGTCGATACCGAAGCATTCGATAAGAACGTCCTGACGCTCGAATACAAGGGCACAGCGGGCGACGAAGGCGGCATGGATCTCAAGAACCGGGTCAAACCGCTGGTGATCGGCCGAGCCAAGAACGTCGAGCCGGTGCTGATCGACGTAAACAACTCGGTCTATCAGTTCAGCGGCTACGGCCCGATCGAGGAAGTGACCTCACTGTTCGAGCGCGCATCCGACTTTGGCTCCTCGGTGGGCGATTTCAGCAGCTACAGCACACTCGTTGCGCAGGCGATCCCGCCCGGCCGCTGGGCAACTTGCCTCGCCGAAGGGTTAATTCGCCTCGGCGCGCCAGCGGCTGGCGTCATCACCGGCAACGTGCGTGGGCACGCGATCAACGGCGTCACGCCCCGGCTGACCGGCGATGTCATCCGGGCGCTTGCCGATATCGCGGGCGTCGATCCTGACCGGCTCGATCGCGCCTCGCTCGACACTATGGACATAGCCCTGCCCTACCCCATCGGTTTGGTTCTGACGCAGCAGGTGTCGTTCATGGAAATCGCCCGCCGCCTGGCCTTGGCTTGCAATCATCAGGCAGCGGTTTCTTTGACTGGCACCCTTTTCGTTGTCACGCCGGATTTCAGCCGCACCGAGGCGCTGACGCTGGATGCCACGGGCCGGGCCTCGCCGCAGGTGCTGGATTCCACCGAAATGCCGGTGAGCGTGCCTTACTGGAAGCATACCTTCGGGGCCGCGCGAAACTGGCGCGTGCAGACCAAGGACGAAATCGCGTTCTGGGCGGAACTGGTCGAGGCCGGGCTGTACAATCCGGACACGTACTATCGCGAAGGCAATATCGTGAGCATGGAGGACGGCTCGCGGTTCCTCTACATCAACACCACGCCGACCAAGGGCAACGCCCCTCCCAACGCCACCTATTGGGGCCAGCTTTCCGGCGCGCTCGGCGAAGCCAGCAACATCATCTACAAGAAGGCGACCACGAAACCCGCGACGCCCTCGCCCAGCGCGGACGTGCCGAGCACATGGGTGGATGACATCGGCGATGTCGGCGCGGCCAATCAGCCCACCTGGGCCAGCTACGGTCGCAAACTGCCGGGCAGCGCAACTTATGAATGGCAGACGCCCTACAATGTGTCTGCTGATGCGCGGTTGTTCGATGGGCTGGACGCGGGCGGCGCGGTGAAGCCGGGTCAAGTCGGAACAGGTGCGCTGGTTGGAAATGCGGCGACTATCCCATGGCTCGTCACCAGCAGCGTAACACTGAACTTCACGTATCCCAACACCACGACCATCCTCTCCACGACGCTAGTCAAGGAACAGGCGTCCTCACTGCTGGAAATTCTGGCGCAGATACCATTCCATGCGACAGCAGCAGATGACGCAATCACGGGGATTGTCTGGTATCGTATCTTCAGCGGCGCCACGCAGGTCGCCGCGCGCAGTTTCACCGTCAACCTGGACGGGAACGGGACCACCCGCCTCCCCCTCGCCTTCGAGCAGTTCTGGAGCGGGATTGCCGCCGGCACATACACGGTGCGCATCGAATTCCAGGCAACGGACAGTGCCTCGCCATCGACCACCAATGGCGATCAATATCACCTTCGCATTCGGGAGTATAAGCGGTGACGTTGCACTATGTGGTTTTCGATACCCATACCGGTGATCAGCTTACGAAGGGCATGTGCCCTGAAGGCTATCTCAACACGATCATGAACGGGCTGCCCGCGGGCACTGACGTTCTCGTCGCGCCGGGCGAAGCAACGCTGCAGCCCGAGACGGATATCGCCATGATTCGTCAGTATTGCTGTGCGCAGGTGGACCGAGCGGCCGATGCGGCCTGCGCGCCCTATCTTACGCCGGGCGACACACAGGCTCTGCGCTACCGCAAGAAGCTGGACGAGGCAGAACGTTGGACCGACGAAAGCGATCCGGCCGATTTCCCATTCCTGCGCGAAGAGGCAGGCGCGACCGCGATCACGATCACGCAACTGGCCGCCCGGGTGATCGCCGCGAGCATCGTGGATGATGAACGGATCGCCCGCATCGAAGCGCGCCGGATCGCCACGAAGCAGCGCATTCGCGGCGCGGGCCAGAATCTGGCGGTGATCAAGATGGCCATGAACGTCGATTGGACCAGCCTTGCAGAGGGGGAAGCCTGATGGCTGTCGAAAAGGACCTGTACGCTTACAAGCGCACGCCCTTCATGCACGTTTTCCGGCGCCTCGGCGTCGACTGGTCCACCGCGGTCTTCAAGATGCAGGCGCGCACGGCCAAGGATTCGGCGTCGGCCGATGTGGACCTCAGCAATGCAGCGGCGGGCGTCCAAGGCATCTCGGCAGTCTATGATCCGAACTATATCCATCCGGAAACCAACGCAGTTGTTGGCGCAACGACTATCACCGTGTTCATCGCTGAAGCCACGCTTGAAGGGCTCACGCCCGCGTCGCCTGCAAATGACAACAAGGTCTACCTCTACGACCTGCACGCCACGCCCGCCGGCGACATCAAGCGTGTGGTGAGCTTCGGCACCTTCACCGTGGACCCGGGAGTGACGCAGTGATGGAAGGCTACACCGTTATCGAGGAAGCGCAGGAAACGATTATCGACGAGCGGGAAGGCGTCGAATTCATCGTCAATGCGAGCAGCGCGACGGCGGAAGCCGCCCGGCAGGCGGTGATCGCGGGCGAACAGGCGGCCTCGGCCATTTCCAGCGCGACAATCGCCGTTTCCCAGGCCGGAATCGCGACAAGTGCCGCCGGTGCGGCAGCGTCCAGCGCCACGGTCGCGGGGCAAGAGGCAACATCAGCGATTTCCAGTGCTACTCTGGCCGGGCAGCAAGCCACCGCCGCCGGATCGAGCGCAACCGTCGCGGCCGGGCAGGCGTCTGCCGCGACATCGAACGCCACGATCGCCACGGGCCAGGCATCGGCGGCCACGTCCAGCGCAACCGTGGCCAGCGGCCAGGCCAGCACGGCGACGGTGCAGGCGACGGCGGCCACATCCAGCGCAACGCTGGCGGGCACGCGGGCGACGGCCGCAGGCTCCAGCGCCACGGTCGCGTCTGGTCAGGCAAGCACTGCAACAGCACAGGCCAGTACGGCAACGGCCGCCCGCGTGGCTGCTGAGGCTGCGCGTGACCAGACATTGACCGCCTTCGACCAGTTCGACGACCGGTATCTGGGCGCGAAGACTAGCGACCCGACGCTGGACAACGATGGCAATGCGCTTGTGGCCGGTGCCCTGTATTTCAATTCCACGTCCGGAATCATGAAAGTTTACACCGGCAGCGCGTGGGTTGCGGCCTACGTCGACGGTGCCGGTGTCCTGATGAAATCGCAGAACCTTGCGGACCTGCCCTCCGCTGCGACCGCGCGGACCAATCTTGGCCTCGGCACTGCCGCCACGATGGCCGGGCCTGCGGGGGCAATTGTCGGCACCACGGATGTGCAATCAGTGAGCGCGAAGACGCTCATCAACCCAACGATCACCGACTACACCGAAACCAGCAGCGGAGTGGTGAGCGGGACAGCGCTAACCATCAATTTGGCCGCTGGCTCCAGGCACCAGATCAACACCACAGGTCCCGCTATAATCACGATGCCGTCGCCCGTTGTCGGGAAGTCTGGGACCATTCGCACAAAGTTTGGCGGGGCTCACTCCATTGCCTGGGCAGGCGGCGCGCGCGTCTGGGTTGAAGGCAGTGCCCCAACCCCCACCAGCGTGAGCGGGAAAAGCGACGAATACATGTACGAATGCGACGACGCGGCCGAAGGGTGGATTATGCGTCGTGTGGCGAAGAATTACTGATGCTCGCCGCGCGAAAAGTGATGATGGGCGGAAGCCAGCTGCCAGAACTGATGCTGGTGAACTCCGGCGTGTTCGCCGGTTCGGGCAATTCGATGTCGTTTACTCCGGTCACCGACCGGATCGGCCAATTGCAAGTGATGATGCTGTCAAATGGCAGGGAAGGGGGCCTGATGACCCCACCAGCAGGCTGGAACGAAGCTCTGGATAACACGTCCGGGGTGAGTGCGCATGTATACTGGCGTGAGATCGTGGCCGACGATGCGGGAGCGCAGACATTCACATTTGGCGGTAGCTCAAGCGTTCGCTCCTACATCCGTATGTTCTGGGCCAACGCCGCGTTCGATACCATTGGCGCGTTTGCCACGGCTAGCGGCACTACGCCCGCGACAGCACCCGCGATCACTGCGGCGGGCGGTATCCTGTTTGCACTCGGTGTCACGTCTGAGGAAAATGGTGCGTTCAGCCAGCCCGCAGGGATGACGGTAACGCAGCGTCAGGAACCGGCCGCCACGCAATGCGGCATGGCGCTGTTCCAGCAGGACATCGGCGCGGGCTCCACCGGCACGCGAAGCCTCGCCAACAGTGTGTCGGGGGTGAAAGGTGGCGCCCTCTTTTCGATCAAGGGTAAATGACGATGGAACTTGTGAAAATCGCCACGGGCGAGCCTATCACGCGCGAACAGATCGAAGCCGAATGGATCGCGGCCCAGCCTGCCACCGTCATGGTGCCCCAGACCGTTTCCCGTCCTCACATCGTCGAGCGTGAGGACGAAGAAGGAAACCTGATCAAGGAGACGGTTTATCGCGATGAAGTGGTCGAGGTGGAAATCGACAACCACGTGGGTTTCCCACTGCCATTCAACCCTTCAGATCACGGCGTGATGTTGGTCGAGCCAACCGCACCACCCGCTCTCGGCCCGGACGAAGTTGCAGAGCGTGATGGCGTGGAGAATGTCGGGGGGGGCTGGCAGTACAAATGGACCATTCGCCCGATGACCTCCGCAGAGAAAAAAGCGCTCGTTCCTGCCGCGATAACTGCGCGGCAGGCGCGGATCGTGCTTTCGCGCCATGGTTATCTGCCTGCCGTCGAAACGGCGCTCGCCGCGATGCCGGGACAGCAAGGCGAAGAAGCGCGGATCGAATGGGAATACGCGGCGGAGTTTCGCCGCGACCATCCTTTGATCGCAGCTATTGGGGCCGTGCTCGAACTGAATGACGATACGATCGATGCCCTGTTTATCGAAGCGGCGGCCATCGTATGACCGGCCCGGCGGCACGGCGCCCCGTCACGCATGAGGAAATCGCCGACCGGCTCGACAAGGTGGAGGATCGGCTGCGCGATGGCTCGGGCGAGTTCGCGGAGATCAAGGCCGAATTGGAGGCGATAAGGGCCGATGCAGCCCAGCGCGCGGGCACCCTGTCCACGCTTGCCGAAAACGTCGCGGCCACGCGCGAATTGGTCGAACTGATGGCCGTGGCCAAGCGCGCGGGGCGCGTGGCCAAGTTCATGGGCCGCGTGTTCGGCTGGCTGTTCAACCGGATCGTCAGCCTGATCAAATGGGGTGGCGCGCTCGCCGCCGCGCTCGCCGCTTTCTTCGTTTTCTGGCGCGAGTTCGCGCAGTTCTTCTTCAACCCCAAGGGGTAACTTCATGAAAATCTGGATTGATGATGTCCGCCACTGGTGGCGGATGTGGAGCGTGCGCGTGAACGGCGTGGGCCTGTTTGTCATCGGCCTGCTGTGGTTCGACCCCACGCTGGTTCTGGCCGTGGTCAACATGATGCCGCCCGCCGTGCGCGCCGCCCTGCCCGACCATATCGAACTGGCCGTGGGCGCGCTGTTCTTCGCGCTGGCGATGCTCAGCCGCCTTGTCCGCCAGCCCAAACTGGATGCGAAACGGGAGGATAGCCGCAATGGGACTGCTTGATTATTTCACCCGCCGCCCGGACGGCCGCGCCGAACCGGTCAGCCCGCCGCCGATCGAACCCCTCGCCCCCACAGCCGAACGTAAGCCGGGCAAGGTTACGCTGGCGGTGATCGTCGGCGCTGGCGTTGCTGCGGCGCTGGGCCAGTTCATCCCAACGGAGGAATCCGGCCGGAAGGTGGAAGCGAGCGTTGGCCGAGACGGCACGCTGCAGGTTCGCCATATCAGCGGCAAGCAGTATCTGCGCGCGTATCTCGATATCGTCGGCGTTGCGACGGCCTGCGACGGCATCACCACCTATCGCGGCAAGCCCATCAAGGCGGGCCAGCAATTCACCGAAGCCCAATGCGCGGCTATGCTCGAAGAAGAGCTGATCGCACATGCGCAAGGCGTGATGAAATGCACCCCGGGACTGGCGCTTTCCAGTAATCCCACGATCGAGCGCCGCCGCGAAGGGCCGCGCTTTGCCGCTGTGTCGCTTGCCTACAACGTGGGCGTGCGGCGCTACTGCGGATCGACGGGCGCGAGCCGCTTCAACGCGGGAGCCTATGACAGCGGCTGCGAAGCGCTGACCTGGTGGAACAAGGCCGGTGGGCGTGTCGTCAAAGGTCTGGTGGCGCGCCGCGAGCGCGAACGCCGTGTATGTATCGGCGGCTTGAGGGTGCTGAAATGAACCCCTTCACCGCCCTCACCAGCAAGATATTCGGCGGCCTGGCTGTCCTGTTCCTTGTCGGCCTGTCGATCCAGACTGTGCGGATCGAGGGGATATGGTGCGCGAACACCGCGCCCGGCGAGAAGCCCGCCTGCATCATGCGGGGGTTCAAGCAGGAACTGGCTGTGCTGCGCATCGATCTGGATCAAGTCCGCGCTCAGCGCGATGCCGAGGCCGCCAAACATGCCGCAACGAAGGAAGCCTATGCCGATGCGCAGGCGGACGCCGAACGGATGGAATCCGAACGGCTCGCCCGCGTGACGGCCCAGCAAGAGGAAATCACCGATGAAATACGCCGCGATTATGCGCGCCGCCTTGCCGATGCTCGCACTGCTGCCCGGCGCCTGCGCGGGCAAGCAGGACTTTCGGGGGGAGGCAGTTCTGCCGGTGCGCCCGCAGGCGAGCCAGTGCCCGGGCTTGCCGCAACCACCGGCAGAACTGATGAAGCGTCCGGCGGTGCTGGACTTTCTCTCGACCGGCGACTGATCGCGACAGAACAGGCGATCCAGTTGGATGGTCTGATTACCTGGGTGGAAAAGCAGCGGGCGGTTGATCCGAACCGTTAATCGGCCGGGCCATCGCTACCCGCTTCGGCGGCGGCGCGCGCTTCTCTGGCCTCACGCTCCGCTCTGCGGAAATCGTGGGGCATCTCGGGCTTGAGCTCTGCCGCCGCCCACCGCTTCGCCTCTTGCAGGTGTTGAAGCCGGTGCGTGGTGTCGGCAAGCTCACAGTCCGGGAATGCAGCGAGAAAGCGCTGCGCTGCATCCAGCGAGCGGAAGTAGAACGCTTCCACGTCCGGCTGGTTATCGACCACACAATAATCGGCATACTCGCCCGGGCCAATATTCTCCCGCAACCATGTGCGTACACGATCCTGGCGCAGCCAGTCCTGACCGATGGCCTGCTGCAGCACCTTCACCCGGATCGGGAAGGCGCGTTCATCGAGCTTCTTGCGGGGTACTTGTCGGCGAACCATGGGACGCGGATGCTCCCCGCCACCGAGTCGGGTCAAGCACTTTGTTCCGCAAATGTTCTAGTGTAGGCTTAGCGCGAAATCGAGTCGCGAGAGCGGATATGCCTGACACCCCTGCCCCCTTCACAATGCCGGAAGACCATGCCCCGATGGCCGACCGGGTACGCGCGTACCACACGCTGAATGCCGTCAAGCTGACCTTGGCGCAGGTTGAGCGTGTCGCGGCGACCGGGGACGAGGATGAGCAAATGCGCATCCTGGCCGAGGAAGGATTCGAGCGGCCGGATATCGCCCTGCATGCGGTGCGGGTGCGCCTGAACACCTATTGGGGATACATGGACTTCTACCGGCAGGCGAAGGACCGGGCGGCGATGAAGCGGATGGAGGCCGACTATAAGCACATCGCGACCGATCCGATCGATCCGGTGTTCGAGTTCGGCTTGACGCCCGAACAGGTTGGCCTGGCGTCAGACTGCCGGTTTGCGCCGCGCTGACCAGAGTTCGGCGGTAGCATCGACGGCAATCGGCCCGTCCCATGGCCGCACCAGTGCGAAAGCTTCCTCGGGCGTGCCCTCGGTCCACTGCGCGTAATGCTCAGGGGCAAGGATCACCGGCATCCGATCATGGATATGCGCAATCTGCGGGCTGCTGTCGGTCATGACCATCGAATAGCTGTCGCCCCATTCCACGCTGGGATTCCAGATCCCGGCGACCATGAACGGCGCCTGCCCGGGCACGCTGCACCATGTTTTGGTCATCCGCCCCTTCTCGCCCTGTGCTTCGGCCCATTGGCTCACAGGGATGAGCAGCCGGCGGCGTTCGAACGGGACGCGCCATAGGGTGCGCAGGCGATCGCCGCGCGCGTTGTTGACCGGTGCGGGCTTGGCCTTGCCTTTGAAGTGCATGGGAATGCCCCACGTCATGCGCTTCAATTTGCGGCCTTCCACCACCAGCCCGGGATAGGTCGGATAGACATCGACCGGCACATTGAATTGCTGGATGTCCGCCGGGGTGAAATCGAAAATCTTCTGGCTCGGATCGAGACGGTAGAGATTGCACATCGTGCGAGGCTGTCGCGATCGCGGCGGCCTGTCAATCAGGACCGGATACGGCGCAGGGCACGTTTCCACTCCCGCTCGGGCGGCAGCGGCAATTCGGCAGTTGGCTTTTCCCGCGACCTGGCAACGGAGGCCGGGCGCACGACGCCCTTCCCCGCATCCTTGCACTGGCTGCATGCAAGCGTGCGGCACAGATCAAGGAAATTGTCGCTGACCCGGCGGCGGTAGCACCACCACCACAGGCCATGCGCATCGTGCACCACCGAATGCCCGTGAGGACAGGTGATTTTGACCGTCTCCTGCCAGGCGGCCGCCTCGAAAACGCAGGTCGGGACTCGAAGATCATCGACATAGCGACTCATGCCATCAGCATGAGAACGAAAATGGAACAAACGCAAGGAGACCATGCCCATGGTTGCTACCCCCGCCCAGATCGGGTTCGTGATGGAAGAGTGGCGCCGCGTCGTCGCATCGAGCGGAACGGTGAAGGATCGCTACGGCGATCTCGCCCGCGAAAGCGAAGATCCGATTGAGACGTTCTTCGAAAATACCGCTGACGCCCAGAAGGTTGCCGACGCCCGTCAGGCGCTGCTGTCGAAAGAGCGCCGACGCTTCACGGTGCAGGTGGCCGGCGTCAAGGAATTGCTGGAGCTGAGTGCATCCGGGACCATCCCGATCGCCCGCTACATCGATCCGTTGCGCGGTGTGAACCGGCCCGGCCTCGTTTGCGACTTCTCCATCGACCTTGCCGGCAACAAAGCCGGTTGCACGGTGTGGGGGTAACGATGGCAGCCATTCGCAAGCCAATCTTCGTCCGCCCGCTGGATCTCGGCACAGTCATCTGCGGCAACGCGCGCGGCGGGCACGGCGTCCAGCATCTCAACCGCAACCGCGACCCGGGCCTGACCTGGCGCACGGACGGCAACGGCAACGTCTGGGCAAAGGGCAACTTCGGCTACGTCCAGCCCGTGGACTTCTGCGCCATGATCGCGGCCAATGCGGTGGAGGGAACCCATATCCGCCTGCGGCTGGGCATGTCTGAAGGAGCCGTTGATGGCGGCCCGGCGGTCTATGACAGCGCAGATCAACCATTCATCGTTCCTGCCAGCGCAACCGCAAACGGCCTCTATTGCTCGCATCTTGAATTGCCAAATGTGGTGAACGCAGTTTGGTGGCGGATCGACATCACCGGGCACACCGGCGACTTCGAAGCTGCGGGGCTGGTGCTCGGCGAAAAGATCGAACCGAGCCGCTATTACAATCTCGATTACGAGTATGCCCCGAACGACCTGGGCGATATCGAATTCACCCCGTGGGGCGTGGGCGATGAAACGCCAGGCCTCATTTGGCGCACCGTTTCGTTCACACTGAGCTGGCAGACCGAAGCCGAGTACGAGACCAAGTTCCGGCCGCTGACCGAAGCCCTTGGCAAGCGCGGCGTGATCTATTGCTGCTTCGATCCGGAGCCTTCCCCCTACCGGCAGGCGCGCACGTTCATGGGCGTGCTGGAAAAACCGGTCGCCGCTGCCGGCGTGCGCAAGCCCCGCACGCTGGAGCAGGAATTCAAGATCATCTCATTCATCTGATTGGAGATCGGCATGGCCGACTATTTCGCGCGCAGCCCGTATTTCCGACGCTGGGCCCCCGGTGTTGTCCCTCCAAGAGGCCCAACCGCTGACAGCGCAGAGCGCACCACCGACAGCACTCAGCAAACTTCGGACAGAAGGTAGATTAAATGGCAAGGCAGATTATCAACGTGGGCACGGTTCCGGATGATGGGACCGGTGATCCGCTGCGCGATGCGTTCGTCAAAACCAATAGCAATTTCACAGAGCTTTACGACCACTCGATGGTCGCGGGAAAGATAAACGCGTGGCCAGACCCGTTCTTTCGCTTTCTTCCGCCTGGTGCTCTCGCTGCGGGCCGTGATCGATATTGGGGTAGCGCAGCGGCAGTCAGCCTTGTTCCGGGAACAATCTTCGACGGAAACGCCCTTCTCCGAAATGTCCAGGGCATCAGTGGAATTGGTGGACCTGTTATCTATCTGGATGAACTGGGGGCGGCGCCTGGCGATCTGATTACATTGCGCGTGCTGGTGACTGGAAACGGTGCGGCCGCGAGTTGCGCATGCCGACCGCGCAACGGAAATACGCTGATCGACACCCAAAAGCAGTTCCTCACTGATGGTGGCAGCGCATCCTCTGTAACGTCTGCTGAACCTTTGCGAATGACCGCTACATTCGTAATACCCGCTGGGACGACAAACATTGCCCTTTACCCCTACAGCAATTCGGCAGCGCCTCAGATCAATGTCGAAGCATTCTGGGGGTACAAGGGCAATGCGGCGACGGGACCCGCCTGGCCCACATTCAGCGACGATGAGTATCAAAACCTCAAGCTATCCGCAGTGGAAGAGATTGCGGGGCCAGTGGCTTATGGATTCGACACGTTTCAATCAGTTGCAGCAGATTCCGAGACAATCACGCTGGAAGGAGCGAATCCAAGCCTTTCTTCGACTACCTCGCTCAAGCAACTCCCCTTTATGGGCTGGGCAGAGCTTTGTGCGCCCGCAGGAATCGCCTTCAATGCCATCCGCGTGGAAATGACAGATCGCCTCGGGGAAAGCGGCAGATGGAAGACTATTCACGCCGTAGTTCGAACAGGATCGAGCCCCCATCTGGCAAGTGCACCTGTGGTCGCTGTAGGCTCAATCGAGATCAACGACACATTGGACATGCAGACTGGTGTTGAGATCATCTTGCGAGATCCTGTTAGCGGCGCAGTCGTGACTCTGACCAACGCCGCGTTCTCGGGTGGGAAATATCTGCTCGCCGCCTACGCACTGACTGCTAGCGGCGCCCCCGCCGCATTTGGCCCGCCTCTCGCGACGCTCTCAAATAGCCTGGGCGAATCGTACTACCATTCAAGCACCAACCCTGTGAGCGGTTCCTGGTCGAAATCCGTTGCGCATATCGGGATTGGGTTCACACATCTGCTGTTGAACAATCCGCGAGAGATTCCTGTCTATGCTCCGAGCGAAGCGTTAACGGTAGACCTTGGAACCGAAGCCGCGCCGCACATTGATTATGCCAATCTTGGCCGTTTGCGGAAGTTTCGTGCCAAGGCATCACTGCGAATGATGGTGCCCGCTCAATCCGCGCGTATTGTAATGGCAATGGGCGGGGATAGCTGGTCGACGCTTAGCGAATACATGATCGGCCCGCTGACCAAACGGCTGAAAGCGCTGCTGGGCGATGGCGGCGTAGGCTGGTTCGGGATGGGCTTCACCGGGGCGGCGGCGAACACCGTGGCGGGCGATGCCGAAGGGCTTTACTACGCGACGCGCGCCGGGACCTGGACAAGCAATTATCACGCCGGTTCCACCAGCCCAAATATTAGCGATGCGCGCAGTTCCGCAGCCGGATCGATCTATCAGATCCGGAATAACGCCGGGGCATCGCGGCCACCACTGAGCGACGTGAAGCTGCATTTCACGGGGACCGCTGACGGTGTGATCCGCTGGCGCTGGAACGGCGGGGCCTGGTCGAGCAATACCAATGTGCAAGGCACTGCCGGGACACAACAATTTCTAAGCCTGACCGCGTTTCCCACGGGAACGCTCGTTTCCGCAGCGGCAAACACGGACAATCTTGAAATTGAAGTGGTGTCTGGTTCGGTCATCTTATGCGGGGTAGATTTCCAGAGCGCGGGGGATGGCATCGTGGTTCACAAGCTCGGATCATCGGGATCGAAAGCAAGTGACTGGCAGGCTTCGATGAGCAGCGGGGTCTGGCAGGATGGCTATGCGCAGCTGGGCCCTGTCGATTTGCACACACACCTTTTGGGCGTCAATGATGACGCCGCGACAGTGCCGCCGGCGATCTTCGCCACACAGATGGGGACGATAGCTGACAATATTCTGGGGGCGATTGATGGAGTGGGATTGATGCTGCTCACACCACCGCGGATGCCTACTCGCGCTGGCGCTGATTACGCTTCTGCCGTTCGGACAATCGCAATGGGCAAGCAAGCAGCCTTTGTCGATTTGCAAGCAGTTTTTGGGGTTACTCCAGTTGAGTATGCGGACGGTTCGGCTGTTCCGATGGTGCGAGCCGACAATTCGCATCCGACAGCGGAATGGGGAACGCCCGCCCTAGTAGCCGAAATCGAGCGAAGCCTATTGTGGCGTTAACCTTCCCGGCGTGGAATGCCTCTCCATGCGCCGGAGAGAACGGGGGCGGCGGCAGGGCATGGCGTCGTCCCCGTTTTGCTGGTGGGCGTTTACGCTGGTAGGGGTCCGAAAATTCTTGATCCGAACGCGGGGACGGCTAGTCGCAGATGCAAGAAACGTCTGAAATCTGCCATTCACGGTATTTGATTGGTTCTTGATCCGGAACGCTCTCGCTTTCAGTTCCGACAGTTTCAATCGCTGGCTGGATCTTCCTCCAGCGCGGCGTCGATCATGGCTTCCCACACGCCGACCGCCGCTGCCCTCTTTTCCATATCGCGAAATCCATCGTCCTCGTCGATCAGGACCTCGGGCTTTGCGGCTTCAACCATCGCATCGCTCGGCCCTCGAAGCGCCTCCAATGCGGCGCGAATAGGCAACTGGTAGGCCTGCTCAGCCGGTATAGGGCGACCGCCGACCATCGGGACAAGCTCATCGGGCGGAATGCCCATGTGCCTGAGGAAAGCGCGCACGGCGCGATCGATGGGGGTGTCAGCGCTCATCGCCCCTCCCCCTGCTCCGTCAGCGGACTGAAAAAGCGCCAGGCGACAAGCACAGCGCTCAGCAACAACATTTGCACTGATGTGAAAAGCACAGCCAGCAACGTCCATTCCGCCCAGCCGAAATTGCAGGCGTTAAGACCCATCACGCCACCTCCTGCCGCAGCGTCCATTTAAGCTTCTTGCCGACCATAGTCCGGGCGTTCATGTCCCAGCGGAAATGATCCATCACGGCAAAGCGCATCGCTTGGGCATCTTCTTGCGGCGCGACAACAGCGGTATCGATGGTTTCAAAGCCATCCCGCGCCGCCGGTTCGGCATAGCGCGCGGCAATCAACGCGCCGCCCTGCGTTTGCCAGATTTCCAGCCGCACGCTCAGCCTATCGCGACCGCGCGTCTCATATTCGGTCTCGCACAGCAGCACCCCGGTGAATTCCAGCTTCGGCCCGTGCGTCTGCGAGATTTCCACGCGCTCGTATCGGTCTTGCATGTCCTCTGCCCGTTTCGCGGCCCGAAAGAGCGCGCGTTCGCAGTCTGCCAGCGCGGAAATGCATTCTTCACGGGCCACCGGCGCCGACTTCTCCAGCGTGGATTCCAGTTTGGCCAGCGCCGCGGCGATCTTATCGTCAGCCCGTCCCTCGGCGCGCTTGGCCTTCTCGTCCTCCGAAAGTGCCCCAGCCTTCTGGGCCGCGCGCGTCAGCTTCGCCTTCGTGTCGTGCAGGATCTTCATCGCTTCGGCTCGATAGTCACCGCCCTGCCGAACAAGATCGATAATATCGCCAAGCGCCTCAGGCCCTTCCTCAAGGTAATAGGCGCGGCGGGAGATTTCTTCGGTCATTCGTGTTCCTTCCTGTGCCCGTGCTTTCCACTGGTAGGGGGTGGGCAGGCCCTTAAGCGGTGGTAGGGTCAAGCCTTCCGAGGGTTGCGTTCGACATGCCGGGCCAACTGCCCTTGGATGTTCGCTAGCTGAAGTGCGATCTCTTCGGCGGTATCCTCAAATTCAACACCGTGAGCGATCAAATCCAATTTTTTCATGAGGACCTTGATGTGCTGCTCCAATATTTGAGCAATGCGATCAGCCATAATATCGACCTTCCACAGTTTGATTATTCCGCAACGTTTGCCACTTGTGCTGATTCTCGGCCTTCACCTTCCTCCACGAGCCGCACCGATTCCGCTGGTAGGGCGAATCGGCGTCCTTGATCATGCATCCTTCACCCCCGGCCGCCCAGATGCGATTTGCAGCGTCCAGCACGTCGCCAGCATCAAATGCCCAGCTATCGGGCATGATGATAAGCGGCGAGGCCTCTCCATCCCTGCCGTGGCTACCGGGCCGCCATTCCCACGATAGGCTAGGGTCTTCCTCCACCTGACGCGCCAGATCGGCCAGCATAGCCTTACGCTCATGCAAGGGGCGATCCGTGCCGCCCGCGATCCATTCGCTGTGCGGCATCACGTCGAACATGTGAAACAGCCCTGCCTCTCCGCCGAATCGCCATCCACGCTCGCACCATGCCTTTGTGGCGGCTAGTGAGCCGTCGACTTGAAACTCCCCGTCGATAAAGAGCGGATGCCCTGCCATGCTTTCCATCAGGCGGCAGCGGTGGAGGATATGCCCCACACCCTCGATAGGGTGGCCGCCACGCGTCCACAGCCGGGGCTGGCCATCGATCCCGCGGAAGTAGAGCGCGCGCCAGCCGTCTATCTTGGGCTCGATCATGGCGCCGCCGGCAGGTAAGTCACCCCGCCAATCCTGCGCCAGTTGACATAGCTGGGCGTTCATGCGGCCTCTCCACTGGTAGGGGTGCCGCCCGTAGACAGGGATAGGGTACGGTGCGCCGCTATCGCTTTGCGCCGTGCGGCTTGCGCATCTTCGATCAGACAAATGCTATCCGGCTTGAGAAAGCCGATGGCTGCGCCGCGCGCTATCGCCCCGGCATAGTCGGCGGCGCGAAGCAGCGCCCGCGCCCCGTCTTGCGTGATTCGCCATTGCGGTAAGCTCTTGCGGGCGGCGGTCATGCCCCTGCCCTTGCAAAATCATGCACCGGCAATTCGTGGCGCTCGGCCAATTCACGCGCTAAGGCCCGCGCCTCGTCCAGCGTGTCCCGATCCGCAATGCATACCGCGCCTTGCAGGTCGTTCGGGCTTATGGGCGTGAAGTGAAAGTACACGCTGAACATATCGGCACGTTCGCCGTCGCAGCGCTCGGTAAAGTCGCCAAGGTCCCTGCATCCCGCAATTTCAAGCGCGTCTGCTGTGAGCGCTAGCGTGGCGATCTCGCCATCGGTTTCAGTCCAGTTGTATGACATGGCTGTGCGCCTTTCCTGTGCCCGGCTCATCAGCGGCGGCCTGGGCAGTTCCGCCGGACGCGACCCTAAACAGGGAAAGGGCCGCGTTTCGCCTGTTTGCTATGGTAGGGTTATGAAGCGCAGATGTTCCGCGCGGTTTGCGCGTCGATTGCCTCGATCGCTGCCGGGCAAAGATCGCGCGCCTTTGAGACCATCGGGCCAGTGTAGGCGCTATCAGCACGTTGCACGGCATGGCCAACACCAAGCAGTTGAGCTTTTAGATAGCCGGGGCGCACCCAATGGAATGCGCTGGCAGGCTTGTGCGGATGGTCTGCGCCTTCAAGCCATGCCTTGCAAATCATGGCTTTTGCTATCGTCGTATCCTGCGTTTCCCGGCGCTCCAGCTTCAGCGCCTCGCGAAGCGTTGCGGGATCACTCCAATTGGTCGAGCCGCACAGATATTCGATTGCGTCAAAGGCAGCGTTGATTGCATTGCGTTCGTCTTTGTTGAACGTGGCCATGGTAAGAATCCTTGTATGCCCTGCCATCATCAGGCCATGCGCGGGCAGTGCATGGCGACTAGGCGCGCTCGGCGCCTAGTTTCGGCTTATGCGAAGACTTTGGAGATCGTGACGGCTGCGGCCAGCATCAGGCCCATGACCGAGCAAATGCGCAGCGTCAGGCGGTTTGCCTGTGCGTCTAGCGCCTTGGTTAGCTCGTCCTTCGTCACAAGCTGCGTTGTAGCACTGTGCAGTTCGTCGGCCAATGTCTCAGCCTGCGCTCGCTTGAAGCCGGAAGCCTCTAGGCGCTGCAAGGTGGCAATGGGGTTATAGGCGTTCATATTACGCCCTCCGCAGCACGATTGGTCACATAAGGGCCGTGCACCGCTATAGTGCAGCCGCTCGGCGCATCATCGGCATCGGCATAGCTTCGGGCCGTTTCAAGCGCGCCTGCCGCATGGAGGCCATCGCACCAGATGATATCCGACCACTGCATATCGCCGTTGGCGTCTGTGGCCGTACCGATCCAAAATTCGAGTGCAGTCATTGCTCAAGCCTCCCATGCGGCGAGTTGATGCGAGATTAGCGGATATGCGCGCACCGCTTGGCAGAGATCATGGGCCAAGCTGGCCACGGCAACACTGCCTGCGAATGCGAAGAATATCGGGACAAGGAATTGTGCCATTTGGTTTTCTGACCGGGGCCGGGCCACTGTTCACCTAGCCCCGGTCAGCCTTTCATCATTCAAACGCCCTGTTCGATGTGACGTGCGGGCAATCCGTCATCGCGTTTGCGATATGATGAAAATACATAATGCCGAGCGAAGTGCAAATAAAAAATGCAAGTAATTCGTAGAAAAACGCGGGTCCTACCTGTGCAAATGCAAAAGTATAAGCGCTGTGAAACCGCTTTTTTACTTCCGCACATTTAATTCACTTACGCATTCAGTTTGAAGTTACTGTTCACCGTTATTCTGAACACTGCCTACGTCAATGAGAATGCCCCCACAGCAAACCCGACGATCGTCCAGAACGTGAGGTCGCGTTTCGACCCCAGCGCCTTCCAAATCTTGGCCAGGGTAACAGGCTTGCCTTCCTCTCCTACCTCCCGGACCATTCCCATGCAGAACGTAATCCAGGCCAATGTGAACGGCCCGACGCCGAGCACAGCCAGGGGTACTACGGCAATGGCGCCGGCCGCCATGTGCGCACTCTGATCGCGCAGTTCTTTAATGAGGGGTCGGAGGTTCATATGGGCCCCCAGCTTCTTGCGTGAGTTTTGCGTGAAGTTAGCGCAAAAAGTGGGTTTGTTCCGTTATTGTTCCGAAACCGACTTGCGCGCGACTCGTGGATTTGAGCCATTGTCGCCACAATGCCCTGCGTTGACATCGTAGGGGTCGCAAGTTCAATCCTTGCTACGCCCACCATTCGAAAAGCCCGCCTTTCCAAACGGATACGGCGGGTTTTTCATGCCCGCGATAAGGCTGCGTTCGTCTCACCCCGCCTGCGTTTTCGGGTGAAGCACCGCACGCCGCCCCTGCATCGGGGCTCGCCCGCGCGCTGCCGCAAGCCCGGCCCGCATCCGGCTTGAAGCCACCCTGCCGCCGCGCGCCGCCCGAGAAGCGAACGCGGAAAACCGCGCCTTGCGCCAGCGCCGCTAGCTGCTAAGAGGCGCGCACACTTCCCCAGGAGCGACAGGACAAACATGGCAAAGATCAAGGTTGCTAACCCCGTCGTCGAACTCGACGGCGACGAAATGACCCGGATTATCTGGCAGTGGATCCGCGAACGGCTGATCCTGCCTTATCTGGACATCGATCTGAAGTACTACGATCTCTCGGTCGAGAAGCGCGACGAAACCGACGACCAGATCACCGTCGACGCCGCCAACGCGATCAAGCAGTACGGCGTGGGCGTCAAATGCGCCACCATCACCCCCGATGAAGCGCGCGTCGAAGAATTCAGCCTCAAGAAGATGTGGAAGTCGCCCAACGGCACGATCCGCAACATCCTGGGCGGCGTGGTGTTCCGCGAACCGATCGTGATCCAGAACGTGCCGCGGCTGGTGCCCGGCTGGACCGATCCGATCGTCGTCGGCCGTCACGCTTTCGGTGACCAGTACCGCGCCACCGACACGCTGATCCCCGGCCCCGGCAAGCTGCGCCTGGTGTTCGAAGGCGACAACGGCGAAAACCTCGATCTGGAAGTGTTCAACTTCCCGTCCAGCGGCGTCGCCATGGCGATGTACAACCTCGACGATTCGATCCGCGATTTCGCCCGCGCCAGCTTCAACTACGGCTACAACCTCGGCTGGCCGGTGTACCTCTCGACCAAGAACACGATCATGAAGGCCTATGACGGCCGCTTCAAGGATCTGTTCCAGGAAGTGTTCGACACCGAAGGCTTCAAGGAAAAGTTCGCCGAAAAGGGCATCGTTTACGAACATCGCCTGATCGACGACATGGTGGCTTCGGCTCTCAAGTGGAGCGGCAAGTTCGTCTGGGCCTGCAAGAACTACGACGGCGACGTGCAGTCCGATACGGTTGCGCAGGGCTTCGGTTCGCTGGGCCTGATGACTTCGGTCCTGATGACGCCGGACGGCAAGACCGTGGAAGCGGAAGCGGCGCACGGCACCGTCACCCGCCACTATCGCCAGCACCAGCAGGGCAAGGCGACCTCGACCAATCCGATCGCATCGATCTTCGCGTGGACGCGCGGCCTGATGTATCGCGGCAAGTTCGACAATACGCCCGACGTGGTGCGCTTCGCCGAAACGCTCGAACGCATCTGCATCGAAACCGTCGAAAGCGGCAAGATGACCAAGGATCTGGCGCTGCTGATCGGCCCCGATCAGGCATGGATGACGACCGAACAGTTCTTCGAGGCGATCGTGCAGAACCTCGAAACGGAAATGGCCGGCTGGGCCTGATTCCTTCGGACATACGGCATGCGGGCATGACTGGTTCATGCCCGCATCGCGAACGGGGCTTGCCCAGCATGCCCCGTTCTCGCTAACCCTCCCCCGACGGGAGGGTTTTTCGTATCCGGAGCACAGCCCCAAAATGACAGAAGCCCGCGCCGCCACGGAAGCCCGCGCCAAGGCCCGCCTGGAAGTCCGCCAGGCCCGCCCCGAAGATGCCAGGGCGATTTCGGCACTGGTTCGCCGCGTCTATGACGAATTGCCCGCCTACCGGATGAGCGAAATCCGCGGGCAGTTGAACAATTTCCCCGAAGGCTGCTTCGTCGCCAAGATGGATGGCAAGCTGGTCGGCTATTGCGCTTCAATGCGGATCGATGGCGATGTCGCACTGAAACCGCACACGTGGGATGCGATCACCGGCAACGGATACGGCAGCCGCCACGATCCCACCGGCGACTGGCTTTATGGCTACGAAATGTGCGTCGATCCCAAAGTGCGCGGCACGCGCATCGGGCGGCGGCTTTATGAAGAACGCCGGGCGCTGGCCGAACGGCTCGACCTGTCGGGCATCGTGTTCGGCGGGCGCATGCCCAATCTCCAGCGGCTGTGGCGCAAGATCGACGGGCCAGAGGATTATCTGGCCAAAGTGCAGGACGGGAAAATCCACGATCCCGTGCTGCGTTTCCAACTCGCCAACGGCTTCGAACCGATCGGCATCCTCAAGAACTACCTGCCGGAAGACAAGAAATCGCGCGCCTATGCCGCGCATATGGTGTGGCGCAATCCGTTCGTCGACCGCGACCAGCCGACCAAATTCCGCCTGCCGCGCGATGTCGAAAGCGTGCGCATCGCCACCTGCCAGCTTCAGGCCCGCGCGGTGAAAGATTTCGAGGAGTTCATCGGGCAGATCGAATATTTCATCGATGTTGCAGCCGATTATGAGGCAGACTTCATCGTTTTTCCCGAGATGTTCACCCTGATGCTGCTGTCGTTCGAGGAAAAGGAGCTCACCCCGCTTGAAGCGATCGAGGCGCTTTCCCGCTACACCCCGCGCATCCGCAAGGCGCTGTCGGAAATGGCGCTGCAGTACAACATCAACATCATCGGCGGATCGCATCCGACGCAGAAGGAAGACGGCGACATCCACAACGTCGCCTATATCTGCCTGCGCGACGGATCGGTGCACGAGCAGGAAAAGATCCACCCCACGCCCAACGAAGCCTATTGGTGGAACATCAAGGGCGGTGATTCGATCGATTCGATTCCCACCGATTGCGGCCCGATCGGGGTGCTCATCTGCTACGATTCCGAATTCCCCGAACTGGCCCGCCGTCTGGTGGACGAAGGCGCACGGATCATTTTCGTGCCCTTCTGCACCGACAGCCGCCAGGGCTACATGCGCGTGCGCTATTGCGCGCAGGCCCGCGCCATCGAAAACCAGTGCTTCGTCGTGCTGTCGGGCAACGTCGGCAATCTGCCCAATGTCGGCAACATGGATATCCAGTATGCGCAGAGCTGCATTCTCACCCCTTGCGATTTCCCCTTCGCGCGTGACGGGGTGGCCGCCGAAGCGAGCGAGAATGTCGAGACGCTGACGATCAGCGACGTGAATCTCGCCGACCTGTCATGGGCGCGCGCCGAAGGCACGGTGCAGAATCTCAACGACCGGCGGTTCGATCTCTACCGGATCGAATGGAACGACACGCCCGCGCGCAGCGGCGACGAGGAAACCCACGGTCATCCGGCCATTGGCCCCCACACCGCCGGCGGGGGCTGAAACACCGCTGGCCCGTCGCATAACGCCCGCGTGACAAGCGGGGCCGTGCCGGTTACTCCGGCAGCATGTCCGCCGAAATGTCCCCCTCCACCATGCTCTCCGATGCGTTGGTCATTCTGGGGGCGGCGGGGCTGGTCATCCCGATTTTCGCGCGCTTTCGCATCACCCCGATCATCGGTTTTCTCATGGTCGGTCTGGCGGTGGGGCCCTACGGGCTCGGGCGGATGGTCGCAGACTATCCATGGCTGACCCATTTCACGATCACCGATCCCGAAGGGCTGGAACCCTTCGCCGAATTCGGCATCATCCTGCTGCTGTTCACTATCGGCCTCGAACTGTCGTTCAACCGGCTATGGGCGATGCGCAGGCTGGTGTTCGGGCTCGGCGCGCTGGAACTGACAGTGGCCGCCGGATTGCTCGCCCTGGGCCTGACGATGCTCGGGCAATACTGGACCGGCGCGCTTGCGCTGGGCCTTGCTCTTGCCCTGTCGTCCACCGCGCTGGTCCTGCCCATTTCCGGTACGCGGACGGCGGTCGGCCGGGCGGCGCTGTCGATGCTGCTGTTCGAAGATATCGCCATCGTGCCGATCATCTTCCTCCTCGGCGCCATGGCCCCCTACGCGCAGAGCGAAGGCATGGGCGACATGTTCCAGACCATCTGGATCGGCGGGCTGGTGGTGATCGCCATGCTGGTGATCGGCCGCTTCGCCCTGCCCCGGCTGTTCACTCAGGCCGCGCGCACCAAGAGCCCCGAACTGTTCCTCTCCGCCAGCCTGCTGGTGGTGATCGGCGCCAGTCTGGCCACGGCGGCGGCGGGCCTGTCGCCCATCGTCGGCGCGCTGGTGGCCGGGCTGCTGATCGCGGAAACCGAATACAACGCCGAAGTCGAAGCGATCACCGAACCGTTCAAGGGCCTGGCGCTCGGGGTGTTTCTCATCACCGTGGGCATGGGGCTCGATCTGGCGACGATCTGGAACAACCTCTGGTCGATTCTCGCCGGGGTGGTCGGTGTGCTGGTGCTCAAGGCCGTGGTCACCGGCCTGCTGCTGCGCATGATGGGCGCGCGGCGCAGCACCGCCACCGAAACCGGCATTCTGATGGCCAGCCCTTCGGAAACCACGCTGATCGTGCTCACCGCCGCCACGCAGGCGCTGCTGATCCAGCCCGGCACGGCGCTGTTCTGGCAGATCGTCACCGCGATCGGGCTGACGGTCACACCGCTGCTGGCGGCGGTGGGCCGGGCTGTCGCACGGCGGGTCGAACCTTTCCCGCCGCAAGCGGACACGGGGGGCGACGGCGCCGAACCGCGCGTCATTATCATCGGCTTCGGCCGGGTGGGCCGCATCGTCGCCGATATGCTGACCGTGCATGGCAAGGCCTATGTCGGGATCGATGCCGATGCCGATCTGATCATGTCCGCCCGGCGCGATGGCTACAATGCCCGGTTCGGCAATGCCGGGCGGCGCGATGCGCTGGACCGGCTCGGGCTGGCGACCGCGCCCGCCGTGGTCATCACCATGGACCAGCCCGTGCTGACGCAGAGCCTCACCCGCAAACTGCGCGCGCTACGCCCCGATCTGCCGATCATCGCCCGCGCCCGCGACTGGAGCCATGCCGCCCGCCTCTATCGCAGCGGGGCGACGCATGCCGTGCCCGAAACGCTGGAAAGCTCGCTCCAGCTTTCGGAATCGGTGCTGGTCGATCTGGGGGTCGGGGTCGGCCCGGTGATTGCCTCCATCCATGAAAAGCGCGATGAATTCCGCGCACGGATCATGGAAGAAGGCGCACTGGACCATAAGCCCAAGCTGCGCACCAGTTCGCTGGAGTGATTTCGAAGCAGGTGGAATCACCTGCTGGCTCGGAAATCACGGCAAACAAAAGACAATGGCGAATGAGGTTCAGCCGCCCGTGGTGATCGGGCGGGAGGGGTCAGCGGTCCACTCGCTCCACGATCCGGGATAGAGCTTTGCGCCTTTGAGCCCGGCGATCTCCATCGCCAGGGCGTTGGAACAGGCCGTCACGCCCGAACCGCATTGCATCACCGCCTTCTCCGCCGGCGTGCCCGCCAGAACGGCGCCGAACGCCTCCGCCAGTTCCGCCGCGCTTTTGAACGTGCCGTCGGGCTTGAAATTGTCGCGCAGGAAGCGGTTGCGCGCGCCGGGAATATGGCCCGATGCGCTGTCCAGCGAGTGCGGTTCGCCGCGAAAGCGCGCCGGATCGCGGGCATCGATCACCACCAGATCGCCGCCATCGATATTGGCCAGCACCTCGTCCGCGCTCACCACGCCCCCGGCAAGCGAGGGTGCGGGCTCGAAATCGCCCGGTTCGGCGGGTGCGGGCGTGCCGCTTTCCAGCGCGAACCCTGCGGCCAGCCATGCCTGCCGCCCGCCATCGAGCACCGCCACCGCATCGTGCCCCAGCCAGCGCAGCATCCACCACAGGCGCGCGGCAAAATGCCCGCCGTTCCCGTCATAAGCGATCACCTGCTGGCCGCGTTTCAAACCCAGCGCGCGCAAGCGCCCGGCGAACACGCCGGGATCCGGCAGCGGATGGCGCCCGTTCGCGCCGTCCGGCTGGCCGGAAAGATCGTCATCCAGATGGATATAGCGCGCGCCCGGGATATGCCCCTGCGTATAGGTATCCCGCCCCTTCGCGGGATCGCCCAGATCGAATTCGCAATCGAGCAGGAGCAGCGGTTCGCCCGCCACGATCAGATCGTGCAAATCCCTTGCCGAAATGATCGTGGTGAACGCCATCCGCGATCAGCCCGCCAGCGCGGCCTTGACCGCGGCGACCGCTTCGGCCGCCTTCGCCGCATCCGGGCCGCCGCCCTGGGCCATGTCGGGACGGCCGCCGCCGCCCTTGCCGCCCAGCGCTTCCACGCCCGCGCGCACCAGATCGACCGCGCTGAACCGCCCGGTCAGATCGTCCGTCACCGCCACGGCGAAAGCCGCGCGGCCATCGTTCACCGCCGCGATGGCGGCCACGCCCGAACCGATCCGCTTCTTCGCTTCGTCGAGCAGGCCGCGCAGTTCCTTGGCGTCCAGCCCATCGATCACCTGGCCGGTGAACGTCACGCCGTTGATCTGCTCATCCGCCTGCGGCGCGGCCGTGCCGCCGCTGCCCCCGCCGGACAGGGCAAGCTGCTTGCGGGCGTCGGCCAGTTCGCGTTCGAGGCGTTTGCGTTCGTCCACCAGAGTCTGCACGCGGCCCAGCACTTCGTCGGGCGCGGCCTTGATCGCCCCGGCCACGGCCTTGAGCGTGTCTTCCCGTCCGACCAGCCATTGCCGCGCGGCTTCGCCCGTCAAGGCTTCGATGCGGCGCACGCCCGAGGAAACCGCGCTTTCCGACACGATGCGGAACACGCCGATATCGCCCGTGGCGCGGACATGGGTGCCGCCGCACAGTTCGACCGAATAGTTGCGCCCGCTGCCGTTCCAGTTGCCCTGCCCCATCGAAAGGACACGGACTTCCTCGCCGTACTTTTCCCCGAACAGCGCCATGGCGCCCGCTTCGATGGCGTCTTCCGGGCTCATCAGGCGGGTGGTGACCGGCTCGTTATGCCGGATTTCGGCGTTCACATCCGCTTCGATGGCGGCGATGTCTTCCGGGCTCAGCGGCTTGGGATGCGCGAAGTCGAACCGCAGCCGGTCATCCGCGACCAGCGAGCCCTTCTGCGTCACATGTTCGCCCAGGCGATTGCGCAGCGCGGCATGCAGCAGGTGCGTGGCCGAGTGGTTGGCGCGGATCGCATCGCGCCGCACCACGTCCACCACCATATGCACCGGATCGCCCACATCGACACGGCCGCTGACGATCTGCCCCTGATGCGCATGCAGCCGGCCGAGCGGCTTGGTCGTGTCCGCGATCACGATTTCGAGGCCGTTCGCCCCGGTGATGATTCCGGTATCGCCCGCCTGCCCGCCGCTTTCGCCGTAGAACGGCGTCTGGTTGGTCAGCACGATAACGTCCGCCCCGGCCACGGCATGATCGGTTTCCGCGCCATCGACCACGATCGCCACGACCTGCCCTTCGCCGCTGGTGGCCGTGTAGCCGGTGAACTCCGTCGCCCCTTCGCGTTCGGCGATATCGAACCACAGTTCGCCATCGGCCGCCGCGCCCGAGCCTTTCCACGCGGCGCGCGCCGCCGCCTTCTGCTGCGCCATCGCGGCATCGAACCCTTCGCGATCGACGCCAATCCCGCGCGCGCGCAGGGCATCCTCGGTCAGATCGTAAGGGAAGCCGAACGTGTCGTAGAGCTTGAACGCGGTGTCGCCCGGCAGGCTGTCGCCCGTGCCGAGATCGAGCGTCGCCTCGTCCAGCAGCCTGAGCCCCTTGTCGAGCGTCTGGCGGAAACGGGTTTCCTCCCGTTCGAGAACTTCGGAAACGAGCGCCTGCGCGCGGCCCAGTTCGGGAAACGCCTGGCCCATTTCGGCCACCAGCGACGGCACCAGGCGGTGCATCAGCGGTTCCTTCGCGCCCAGCAGGTGCGCGTGGCGCATGGCGCGGCGCATGATCCGGCGCAGCACATAGCCGCGCCCTTCGTTCGACGGCAGCACGCCATCGGCGATCAGGAAACTGGTGGAGCGCAAGTGATCGGCGATCACCCGGTGGCTGGCCATGCGGTCGCCTTCGGCGCGCACCCCGGTCAGCCCTTCGGACGCCGCGATCAGCGCCTTGAAGGTATCCGTATCGTAATTGTCATGCACACCCTGCATCACCGCGGCGAGGCGTTCGAGCCCCATGCCGGTGTCGATGCTGGGCTTGGGCAGATCGCCGGTGATTTCGCCCCCGGTCTGCTCGTGCTGCATGAACACGAGATTCCAGATCTCGATGAAGCGGTCGCCATCCTCGTCCGGCGAACCGGGAGGGCCGCCGGGGATCGATTCGCCGTGATCGTAGAAGATTTCCGAGCACGGGCCGCACGGACCATCGTCGCCCATCGCCCAGAAGTTGTCCTTCGTGGCGATACGGATGATGCGGTCTTCGGGAAGCCCGGCGATCGTCTTCCACAATTCGAACGCTTCGTCATCGGTGTGATAGACGGTGGCGAGCAGCTTGTCCGCCGGCAGCCCCCACTCCTTCGTCAGCAAAGTCCAGGCATGCAGAATCGCCTGTTCCTTGAAATAATCGCCGAAGGAGAAATTCCCCAGCATTTCGAAGAAAGTATGGTGCCGGGCGGTGTAGCCGACATTGTCCAAATCGTTGTGCTTGCCCCCGGCGCGGACGCATTTCTGCGAACTGGTGGCGCGCGGCGCGGGCGGCGTTTCCAACCCGGTGAAGACGTTCTTGAACGGAACCATGCCCGCATTCACGAACATCAGTGTCGGGTCGTTGTACGGAACAAGCGGCGCCGAAGGAACTACCGCATGGCCAGTCGATCCGAAGTAATCGAGAAAGGAACGGCGAATTTCATTGGTCGAGTTCATGCGCAGGCAGTTAGGCGACGCCCGCGCCCGGGACAAGCGGATAAACCACGTCAGACTGAACGAAGCATGCGATCAATCGCGCCGCCGTGCCGAAACGATCCAGGCCTGTGCCGGGAAAGCCACGACATCGCCGCTGCGATAGGGCCGCAGCCATTGTTCGAGCTTGCGCAGAAGCGCAGCCCGGTGATCGGCATCGTCCAGTTCATGCAGAAACCGCGCGGCCGGGCCGATATGCTGGAAATAGAACAGGGAATCGGCGATCGGATCGGGGCCGCCGCCAGTGACGAAGGAAAAATCGGCCGGTTCGAGAACGATATCGCGCCACCCGGCGCGGGTGAGAATCGAGCGCACCCGGTCTTCCTCCGCAAACGCGAACGGCCCCGGCGCATCGGGATCGCCGGGCGGCGGCAGGTCCAGCGCATGCGCCATGCCGCTGGCCCAGACATTGCCGGAAGCGGCGCGGAAGCAGGTGAAGACCATGCGCGCGTCCGCCGCCGCCACCGCGCGCAGATGCGCGAAAGCCGCAACCGGATCGTCGAAGAACATCACCCCATGCCGGGAGACCAGCAGATCGGGCCGGAAGCGGTCGCCGGGTTGCCACTGCGCCGCATCGCCGCTGACGAACCGCACGTTCCCCGCGCCCGCCGCCCGTTCGCGGGCCCTGGCCAGTAAAGCTTCCGAAATATCGATGCCGCACACATCGGCGTAAGGTCGCGCCGCGGCCAGAGCGAGCGACAGTTCCCCTGCCCCGCAGCCCACATCGGCAATCGCGCCGCCGGGAACGGACGCCAGCTTTTCGAGCAGCATCTGAGTCAGCCCGGCAAAGGCGCGGTCCGTCCGTGGGAACAGGTCGGCCCAGACCTGCCCGACGCGGTTCTGCCATTCGTCTGCATTCGTCATGACGCGGACTGTAGCGAGAGGATCGGTTGAGGCAATGTGCAGGGTATGGAGCGAGCCAGAAGTGCGCGGGACATGCAATGCCGCTGGCGTCACTGCCGTTGGCCTGAGCCTGTCGCAGCCTGTCCTGAGCGGCGGTTGCAAGCAGCCAGCCGTAGGGGCCATGCGCCACATCCGGAACACCGAGCGGCGGTTGCGCGCGGCCTTCGGCAGGCTCAGGCCGAACGGATGGGGAGCGGCCACCTCCCCCATGGCCGCAAAACGGGAAAAGCCGGTGGCGAACCCGCAGGTTCGTGCCACCGGCCCATTTCCGCAAGCGCCGCAGGTGCGGCGCTTCTTGAGAATCAGATATCGCTGTCCGCGTCCGGGCCCGACATCATCTCCTCGGCGACCTGATCGGTGCGACCGCGAATCGCGGTTTCCAACCGTTCGCAAACTTCAGGATTTTCCTTGAGGAACTGCTTGGCGTTTTCGCGCCCCTGCCCGATCCGGATCGAATCGTAGCTGAACCACGAGCCCGACTTTTCCACCAGGCCGGCCTTCACCCCGAGATCGAGGATTTCGCCGATCTTGGACACGCCTTCGCCATACATGATGTCGAATTCGACCTGCTTGAACGGCGGCGCGACCTTGTTCTTGACCACTTTCACCCGCGTCGCGTTGCCCACGATCTCGTCCCGGTCCTTGATCTGGCCGGTGCGGCGGATATCGAGGCGGACGGAAGCGTAAAATTTGAGCGCGTTGCCGCCGGTGGTGGTTTCCGGGTTGCCGTACATCACCCCGATCTTCATGCGGACCTGGTTGATGAAAATTACCAGACAGCGCGAACGGTTGATCGAGCCGGTCAGCTTGCGCAGGGCCTGGCTCATCAGGCGGGCCTGAAGACCCACGTGGCTGTCGCCCATTTCGCCTTCGATTTCGGCCCGGGGCACCAGTGCGGCGACCGAGTCGACCACCAGCACGTCAATCGCGTTGGAGCGCACCAGCGTGTCGACGATTTCGAGCGCCTGTTCCCCCGTATCGGGCTGCGAGACGATCAGTTCATCGATATCCACACCAAGCTTCTTGGCATAGACCGGGTCCAGCGCGTGTTCGGCATCGACGAACGCCGCCGTGCCCCCGCCCTTCTGCGCTTCGGCAATCGCGTGCAGCGCCAGCGTGGTCTTGCCCGAGCTTTCCGGGCCGTAAATTTCCACGACGCGCCCGCGCGGCAATCCGCCGATGCCGAGCGCAATATCGAGCCCGAGCGAACCGGTGGAGATCGCTTCGATCTGCAGCGCTTCCCGGCTGCCCAGCTTCATGGCCGAACCCTTGCCGAACGCACGGTCGATCTGCGCCAGCGCAGCTTCGAGGGCCTTCTGACGATCCACGTTATTTTCCTTTTCAACGAGCTTCAGACTTGCCGACACGAGATGGCCTCCTTCGCTGCGCAGGGCAAGCGGCGCGACGGGTTATCACACAGCTTTGCACATCTGCCGTGGACAGCGATGTATCGCATTTGTTCCAAAAGAACAAGAGTGGAACAAAATTTTTTGCGAGTGGGCCCTCTACCCCTGCGCGCCCAGCACTTCGGCCACTTTGTCGCCGATTTCCTGCACCGAGAAGGGCTTGGGAATGAAGTGCATGTTGGCCACGTCGATTTCCTCGCGCAGTTGCGCTTCGGCATAGCCGGACATGAACAGCACCGGCATCGCCGGCACCAGATCGCGGATCGCGCGCGCCATCGCCGGGCCATCCATCGTCGGCATGACCACGTCGGAAACGACGAGATCGAACGCTTCGCCCTTGCGGACGTGTTCCAGCCCTTCCTCGCCATCGGCGGCCGCGATCACTTCGTAGCCCTGCCGGGTCAGCGCACGTTCGGCCACGGCGCGCACCATATCCTCGTCTTCCACCAGCAGGATGCGCCCGCCGCCCGACCATCTGGCGGTTTCTTCCTCCACTTTGGGCGCGGGCTGGCGGATACCGTCAGCCCGGTGGTGCACCGGAAGGTAGATGGTGAAGCGCGCGCCCGCCGTGCCGCCCGCCGGACCCGGCACGTTCTCCGCAAACAGGAAGCCGCCCGACTGCTTGACGATGCCATAGACGGTCGAGAGGCCCAGCCCGGTGCCCTTGCCCTTCTCCTTGGTGGTGAAGAACGGTTCGAAAATCTTGCCGAGATGTTCGTGCGGAATCCCGCCGCCGGTGTCTTCCACGATCAGCGCGGTGTAATCGCCGATCGGGATCACATTGCCTTTCATCCGCCGCACATCCCCCGCCGCGATCCGGCGAGTGATCATCGTCAGCGTGCCCGAACCGTCGCCACCGGTGCGCTGCGCGCGGGCCTGCATCGCATCGCGCGCGTTGACCGCGAGATTGACGATGACCTGTTCCAGTTGCTGCGGATCGGCGCGCACCGGCCCCAGTTCGCGATCGTGATGAACATTGAAGACGATCTTTTCGCCCAGCAGCCGCTTCAGCAGTTGCGAGACTTCGGCGACCACATCGGGCAATTGCAGCACTTCGGGGCGCAGGGTCTGCTGGCGCGAGAACGCCAGCAATTGCCGGGTCAGCGATGCGGCGCGGTTGGAATTGGCGCGGATCTGCTGGATATCGTCATAATCGCTGTCGCCCGGCGTGTGCCGCAGCAGCATGAGATCGCAATAGCCGATAATCGCGGTCAACACGTTGTTGAAATCGTGCGCCACCCCGCCCGCGAGCTGGCCAACCGCCTGCATCTTGGTCGCCTGGGCCACCTGCCGCTTGAGGCGCGCTTCCTCCGTCGTGTCGGTGAGGCTGAGCAGCACCGCCGCTTCGCCCATGCCGCGCACCCCGGCAAGGCCGATGGAAACCGGCTCGTCCGAACTGCGCTGGAGCCGCACCGCCATGTCGCCCGAGCTGGCGGGCCCTTGCGCATAGCGGCGCACGGCATCGACCAGCGGCCCCTTGTCGTCCTTGACCACCAGATCGGAAGGATAGGGCGGCAGCACCCGCCCTTCGACCCCGGCCGCACGGAGGAATGCGGCGTTGGCGAACAGGAAGCGCCCGTCGCGATCCGTCATCGCCAGACCGAGCGGCAATTGGGAGAGCAACGCTTCCAGCTGGGGCACGTTGCTCGATCCTTCGGCCACGACGCCCCCGCCCATGCCGACCCCGGCATCAAGCAACAGCATCATGGTCAGCGCGGTCGCCTGGCTATCCCGGGCCGGATCGCCCAGCGGCACATGGACCAGCGTCTGCGGCGTACCCTTGCGGCCTTCGCGGGCGAAATAGATCCGGTCACGCTCGTCCGTGCGCAGCAAGGCGACGAAATCCTGCCCGGCCATGGTGGCGCGTTCATCCCCGGCGGCGCGCAGCGCGAAGCCAGGCGTGGTGGCGCGAATCGCCCCTTCCGGGCCCGCCAGCACCGCTTCCACCCCGGCACGAGACAGCGTGGCGCCGAAAGCCCCGGCCAGCCGCTCGCCCAGATCGGCCAACGGATCGGCCTCCGTCAACACGGTGAAACGCCAGACGAGGAAATCCTCCCCCCGTCCGGCCCGCACCACTTCGGCGCGCCAGCTACGGTGGACCAGCGCCCCTGTCCCGGCCAGTTGATCGGCATGAGCCGTGCCGTCGCGCCAGGCGGCGCGTGCGGCGCGGGTAATCTGTTCGAGCGAGGGGGTCTCCAGCGCCAACCCCGGCGGCGCGTTATCGACACCGAACCAGTCGATATAGGTGCGGTTGGCGCAGACGAGGCGATTGGCCTTGTCAGTGATCGCCACGCCGCAATCGCCCCGCTCTATCGCGGTCATGGTGACCGACCAATCCGGCAGGGCGAAATCCACCGGCGCGGGCGCGGCGCGGGGGCGGCTGAACATATAGGCCAGCCCCCCGAGGACCAGCAGCCCACCGCCGTAGGCGAGCGCAGCGGTGCCGCTGCCTGTCACAAACCAGATAAGAGCGACGCTGGCCAGCAGCGCCGCGCCCACCAGCATCGCATCCAGCCGCCGCTCGGCAATCGCTTCCGCCATCATTCCGCCAGCGTCCTGTTCCGTGCCCGCATCACCCGCGCCTTGCGCTTGCGCGCGATCCACGCCCGCCACGCGAAGCTGGTGACGAAATAGCTGAGCACGGACGAGACGATCGCGATCAGCACGAGGCCGAACGCTGTCACCAGCGTGGCCCCGGTCAGCCATTGCAAGGCGTTCTGCAGATCAGTGTGCTCGATCGCCGTGCTCACGGGTGCGACCATCGTCATCGCGTCGACATGCAGGACCCAACTGCCGACCTTGTAGGCTAGCACCCACAGCAGGGGGGTGGTGAACGGATTGGTGATGAACGTGGTCAGCGCCGCCACCGGCACATTGGCCCGCACCGTGAGGCTGAGCAGCGAGGCAAACAGGATCTGTGCGAACGGCACGATGATCCCCACGACCATGCCCAGCGCCACCCCGCGCGGAACGGAGCGCCGGGTGAACCGCCACAATTCCGACCGCAGGACGCGGTGCGCAAACGGGCGAATCCATCGATTGCGCTCCATTTGCTCCCGCGTGGGCATGTTACGGCGGGTCCAGTTGACGAATCGGGTTCTCACGGTACTCATATTCATGGGCAGGGACAATCGCTTCCGGCAGAGGTGGCGGTACGTTCCAGCCGTACCTTGCCCCCGCCGAACACGCGGTGAATGGATGCCTCTTTGCCGGAAGCAAGGCAACTGCCAAGCAGAGGTGCGCCAAACCCCGCCCGGCGTGCGGCGGAAACGGGTAGCCACCCGGAACACCGGCGGCGATCGGCGCGGAAAAGCGCGATCAACCGCGCTCGCGCATGATGCGCGCCTGATCGCGTTTCCAGTCGCGTTCCTTGATGCTGGCGCGCTTGTCGTGCGTCTGCTTGCCCTTGGCCAGCGCCAGTTCGACTTTGGCCCGCCCGCGCGAATTGAAATAGACCGACAGCGGCACAAGGGTCATGCCCTTGCGCTCCACCGCGCCGTGCAGGCGGGCGATTTCCCGTTCGTGCAGCAGCAGCTTGCGCGGCCGCTTCGGCTCATGGTTGAAGCGGTTGCCGTGGCTGAATTCGGGCACGTTGGAATTGATCAGCCAGCATTCGTTGCCTTTGATCTCGGCATAGGCTTCGCTGATCGACCCTTCGCCGAAACGCAGCGATTTCACTTCGGTGCCGGTCAGGGCGATGCCGGCCTCGAAAGTTTCCTCGATATGATAATCGAACCGCGCGCGGCGATTTTCGGCGACGGTTTTCTTTTTGTCGAATGTCGAGGGTTTGGGGCGTGCCATGGTCGGCGGCATGTAGGGCCTCGCGCGGCGATTGCAAAGCCCGGCGCGCGATCGATCGCTCTCCCCGCCTCGTCATTCCCCCTCCGGAAGGGGAATGACGCGGGAAGTCGCGGGGAGGCAGCCCTTATACCAGCCCGGCGTGCGCCAGCGCGGCGTCCACCGCTTCGCGCGCGGCGGCGCTGCACGGGGTCATCGGCAGGCGCATGTCCTCGCTCATCCAGTCGTGCACGCGGGTCAGCGCATACTTCACCGGGCCGGGCGAGGCATCCTCGAACATCGCGTAATGCAGCGGGTAGAGCTTGTCGTTCAGTTCCCGCGCGCGGGCCAGATCGTTGGCCGCGATCGCCGCCTGAAAATCGGCGCAGAGGCGCGGCGCGACATTGGCCGACACCGAAATGCAGCCCACGCCGCCCGCCGCGCTGTGCGGCAGCCACAGTTCATCGTCACCCGAAAGCTGGCAGAACTGCCCGGAGATACCCATGCGGTGATCGGTCACGCGCGACAGGTCGCCGCTGGCATCCTTGATCCCGATGATGGTGTCCGGATAGCGGTTGGCCAGTTCGATCACGGTTTCCGGGGCGATATCCGTCACCGTGCGGCCGGGCACGTTGTACACCACGATCGGCAGATCGCCGTTTTCCGCCAGATAGGAGAAATGGGCGATCAGCCCCTGCTGGTTGGGGCGGTTGTAATAAGGCGCCACGACCAGCGCCGCGCTGGCCCCGCACTTGCGCGAAAATTCCATGTGCATCAGCGCGGTGCGGGTGTCGTTGGAGCCACAGCCCGCGATCACCGGCACGCGGCCCGCCACCTGATCGACGCACACTTCGATGACCCGGTGGTGTTCCTCGTTGCTCAGCGTCGATGCTTCGCCCGTGGTCCCGCAGGGGACCAGCGCGGTCGATCCGCTTGCGATCTGCCAGTCGACCAGGCGGCGAAAAGCCGCCTCATCGAACGCACCGTCGCGAAAAGGTGTAACCAAAGCCGGAATGGAACCGGAAAACATGGACTTCGCCCCTGCAATTGCCCCAATATGATGGGCGAATCTCCCTTGCCGGAAGCGCCCTTGGGGATACGTTGTTCAGCGCCTGATAAGGAGCCTATAGCCAGAATGTCCAGCATGGTCCGCATTCAAAAGCTCGCTTCCCTCATGCTGATGCCGGTTCTGACCGCTTCCGTGCCCGCCCAGGCACGCGATGCGGAAGCCTGGGATCAAGCCCGTGCATCGCTTGTCGCCAGCCAGCCGGGGCAGATCGCCTCGGCCATCAGCCAATGGCAAAGGTTGACGGCGTCCAGCCAGTTCACCTTCGACGATTACGCCAGTTTCCTGCTGTCCTACCCCGGTTTCCCGTTCGAAACGCGGCTGCGCGGCTATGCCGAAACCAGGCTGGAACAGGCCGCGATCCCGTCGCAGCGCGTGGTCGCCTTCTTCGACCGCTTCCCGCCGCAGAGCAATCCGGCCCGGGCGCAATACGCGCTGGCGCTGGCCTCCATGGGCCGCCCGCAGGCGGTGGAATGGGCGCGCCAGGCCTGGCGCGGCGGATCGATGAGCGCGACGGCAGAGGCATCGCTGCTGTCGATGTACGGCCGCCAGTTCACGCCGGCCGATCATGACGCGCGCATGGACGCCTTGTTGTGGAACCGCGATTCCACCGCCGCGACGCGCCAGTTCGCCTATGTCTCGCCCGGCAACCGCCAGCTCTACATGGCGCGCATGTCCAACGCGCAAGGCAGCGATCCGGCTTCGCTGGGCATCGCTATCCCCGGCGAAGCGCGCAGCAATCCGGGCTATCTGTTCAATTCCTCGCGCCAGTTGCGCCGTACCGGACGCGGGGCAGAAGCCTCCAATCTGCTCGCCAATCGCCCGCGACTGTCCAACCTGCCGCTTTCGCAGACCGACTGGATCGAGGAACTGCTCGCCGCCGCGCGCGCGGGCAGTTCGCGCAATGCGCAGCGCATCGCCGCCTCGGTCGACGATGCCTTCCCCCCGGCACGGATATCAGCGCGCTCGATTTCAAACTGCGGGACGATTACACCTCGCTGATGTGGCTGGGCGGCACCAAGTCGCTGTGGGAACTGGGCGATCCCCGTTCCGCCGTGCCGCTGTTCTACCGCTATGGCGCGGCGGCGCGCACGCCGCAGACCCGTTCCAAGGGCTTCTACTGGGCCGGGCTCGCCTCCGATCGCGGGGGCGACCGTTCGGGGGCGCAACGCTATTTCGAAATGGCCGCGAACTATCCCGACCAATACTATGGCATGCTCGCGCTCGAACGGCTTGGCCGGGGCATTCCCGAATTGCGCCGCACCACTTCGGCCACCCCCTCGCGGGAAGAACGGGCCCAGTTCTATGCCCGCCCGCTGACCGCCGCCGTGCGCGAAGTGGCGCGCAGCGCGCCGTGGGCCGTCTCGATCCGCTTCTTCCGCGAAATCGCCGATCAGGCGCGCAACGAAAACGAACATGTGCTGGTGCACGAACTGGCGCAGAACCTCGGCCGCCGCGACCTCGCCGTGATCAACGGCGAAAAGGCGGCGGAACACGGGTTCGACGGGTTCCACGCCGCGGCGTTCCCCACGCTCACCGCCCCTCCCGGCACCAACTGGACGATGGTCCACGCGATCACCCGGCAGGAAAGCCAGTTCGCCCAGAACGCGATCAGCCATGCCGGCGCGCGCGGACTGATGCAGCTGATGCCCGGCACCGCGCAGGAACAGGCGGGCAAGCTGGGCATGCAATATATGAGCGCGTCGCTCATCAGCGATCCGTCGTACAATATCCGGCTGGGCGACGGCTATTTCGCGCGGATGCTCAATTACTACGGCGGCAGCTATCCGCTGGCCGTGGCCGCTTACAATGCCGGGCCGGGCAATGTGAACAAATGGATCGCCCGCAATGGCGATCCACGCAACGGCAGCCGCAACTGGATCGAATGGATCGAGCAGATTCCGATTTTCGAAACCCGCAACTATGTCCAGCGGGTGATCGAAAACGCGGTGGTCTATCAGCGGATGAACCCCGACAAGGCCGGTTACGGCGGGCCCAAATCGGTGAGTTGGTTCCTCGGCAGGAACACCCCGGGTTGATCGTGCGATGAAGCCCGCCAGCAATCCCATCACCCCGGCGGGGCTTGCCGCGATGAAAGCGCGGTACGATCACCTGCTGGGGACGGAACGGCCCGAAATCGTCGAGATCGTCAGTTGGGCCGCCGGCAACGGCGACCGCAGCGAAAACGGCGACTATCTCTATGGCCGCAAGCGGATGCGCGAGATCGATCGGGAACTGGCCCATCTGTCGCGGCGGATGAAAGCCGCCCGGGTGATCGATCCCGCCGAACAGCCGGACATGTCGCGCGCGTGGTTCGGCGCCACGGTGACCATCGCCGACGAGGATGACGATCACCGCACGATCACGCTGGTCGGCGATGACGAGCAAGATGCCGGCGCGGGCCGCATCGGGTGGAGTTCCCCGATGGCGCGGGCGCTGCGCGGCGCGGCGGTGGGCGATCTGCGCCAGGTCCGCCTGCCGGGCGGCGAAAAGGAATGGGAAGTGATCGCCATTGCCTATGCCGGGCACGGCTGATCGGGGGCGCAAGGGGGCAGACGCGACATGGCCGAGATCATCAATCTGCGCATGGCCCGCAAAGCGAAGAAGCGCGCGGACAAGGAACGCGAAGCCGACGCCAGCCGGGCCCGCAACCGGCTGAGCCGGATCGAACGGCAGTACCGCGAACAGGAAGAAAAACGGGCGGCGCGCGAACTGGACGGCAAATTGCGCGTCACCCCGGAAGAGGGCGAAACCTGATGCGCACCACTTATGGCAACGCCACCGTGCGGCTGTATCATCTCGACAGCGCGGCCGAAGGCGGCGCGGCGCAAACGCTGTTCTACGGCCCGCTGGACGAAGCGATGCGGATCGCCGCACAGCAACCCGAAACGGTGCAGGACAGCCTGTTCCTCGCCACCGACAACGATGTGATCGCCTGGTGCGATCTGGTGGGAGAATGACGATGTCCGGCGCCGATCCCGTGGCCGACGAACTGGCCATCCGCAATCTGATCGCCCGTATGGCCCACACGGTCGACCGGGGCGCGGTGGAAGACTACGCCCCGTTGCTGGCGCCCGATGCCCGCTGGGTCATGCCGATGGGCGACCCCGCCGTGGGGCCCGAAGCGATCATGGACGGGGTGCGCTCACGCCGCGCCGCCGGTTCCGCCGGGCCCGGTTCCGGCACCCGGCACACGATCACCACCACGCTGGTCGAAGTGGACCGGGACAGCGCCCGCGCCTGGTCCTACTGGATCTATATCAGCACCGGCGACGATCCGCGCATCCTGATGAACGGCCTCTACACCGACACGTTCCGCCGCATGGCGGGCCGATGGGTCTTTGCCGAGCGGATTTCCTCGCTCGATTGATCCGCCGCCCTTCTGCCCCGGAGGCCGTGCGCCTTTTCCGGGCCATGCAATTCTGCCATGAGAGCGGCCATGCGCTCACCATCCCGCCCTGTCCCGCGCCGCTCTGCCCCGCCCCGCCCTGTCCGGTGGTGCGGTGCTGCCTGCGCCGGGGCGCTGTTGGCCATGGCCGCGCCGCTGGCCGCGAAGGACAGCCTGGGCATGTTCGATAGCTGGGGCGCGTTCCGCGACCCGGCTCAGCCGCGCTGCTACGCCATTGCCATGGCCGTGCCGGGTAGCCTGCGCCGCGATTACCAGCCTTACGCCAGCGTCGGCACCTGGCCCCGGCGGCAGGTGCGCAACCAGCTTCACTTCCGCCTGTCCCGCGCCGTCGCCCCGCAAGCCAGAATCAGTCTGCTAATCGGCGGCAAGCGCTTCGAGTTGACCGGCGGCGGCAGCGACGCCTGGGCCGCCGACCGGCGCATGGATGCCGCGATCGTCGCCGCGATGCGCGCGGCGGGCGGAATGGTCATCAGCGCCCGCGACACGCGCGGCAACGCCTTTTCCAACCGCTACGACCTGTCCGGCGCCGCCACCGCGATGGACGCGGCAACGATGGGCTGCGCCGGGCTGAGGTAGACGGCAAGCCCCCTCACCTCCGTTCAGTCTGAGCCTGTCGAAGGCCGTGCGCCAAGATCAGCCCGAGAAACCCCTCGTCATGCTGAACTTGGTTCAGCATCCATCTTGCCCCACGAGCGACTATCTGATCCCGCGAAATGGCCCCTTCAGATAAATATTCCCTTCGTCGTTCCCGCGAAAGCGGGAATCCATCTGCAACGGTGGAACTGGATTCCCGCTTTCGCGGGAATGACGAAAGTTGTCTGTTCCGGAAGGAATAAACGCCACCCCAAACGAAACGGGCCGGAGCAACGCCCCGGCCCGTCCCTGATTGGCCTGTGCCGCGCTTAGAAGCGCATGCCGACCGCGGCAACGACCTGGTGGCGGTCGGTGTCGACATCGAAGCGGTGCGTGGTCGGGCCATCCGGACCGAACTGGAACTTCGCCTTTTCGTAGTTCGAATAGCGATATTCGACCTTGGCATAGGCGTTGCGGCTGATTGCCTGCTCCACACCGGCGCCCACGCGCCAGCCGTCGAGCTTGAAGTTGTCGCCATAGTCGAGATCGTCGTACCGGGCATCGGCTTTCAGCTTGGCGTTGGTGTAACCGCCCTTGACATACAGCAGCGTGCTCGGGGCCACCTTGCCGCCGACGCGCGCGCCGACGTAGATGTCGCGGCCGGCCTTCACGCGGCCATAGCCGAAGTTTTCCATTTCACCGTGGCGGAAGCGGGTCTTGGCGGTCGAATCCGACAGTTCGGCTTCGGCACCCACGACAAGGCCGCCGAGATCGACGTCATAGCCGATGCCGACACCGTAAAGCAGGCCGTCCATCGAGTTGTTGCGATCGTAGATATCGTCGATCGAGCTGCCGGCCTTGGTCTTGTCATAACCGATAATGGCTTCCACGCGCGGGCCGGTGAAGACGGCATCGCCGCTGTCCTGCGCAAGCGCCGGGGTTGCAACAGCAATGGCCGATCCGGCGGCTGCGATTGCAAGAAACTTCTTCATCATAATGTCCTCATTAACTCTCTTCAGACGCGGCCCTGATGGCCGACGCCTCCTGAATGGATGATGACAAAATCGGTTTCCCACTTTGCAAGACACGGTTTTTACTGATGTTTTTGAGCAACAGCAATGCGACGAACAGAGTCATCGGCGGGATGAAAGGCGGGAACCTTCTAGGTAATTGTGCGTATGCGCGCGGGAAGCATTATAATGCCCGCAAAACCGTTGCGGCGAACCGCGCCCGCGCCGCGCCGAAGCCCTGCCCGAGGCGATTCGGCGCCTTTTTCACTCCGTCTTTGCGTTCCGCCGCTCCGCGCCTTATATGCGGCGCGCAATGTCCCATACTCCTCTCATGCCGATCCCGGGCCATACGGACCCGGTGCCCGTCCCGCGCGACGTGACTCCGCGCGAAGATGGCCGCGTCGATCTGATCGGATTGCCCAAGGCGCGCATCGCCGAACTGTTCGCCGCCGCCGGGCTCGATGCCAAGCAGGCGAAACTGCGCGCCAAGCAGGTGTATCACTGGCTTTATCATCGCGGCGCCACCGAATTCGAAGCGATGACCGATATCGCCAAGACCATGCGCCCGTGGCTGACCGAACGCTTCGTGATCGGCCGCCCCGAAGTGATCGAAGCCCAGCATTCGACCGACGGCACGCGCAAATGGCTGCTGCGCACGGCGGACAAGCACGATTTCGAAATGGTCTTCATCCCCGATGCGGATCGCGGCACGCTGTGCGTTTCCAGCCAGGTCGGCTGCACGCTCAACTGCCGGTTCTGCCACACGGGAACGATGCGGCTGGTCCGTAATCTGACGCCGGGCGAAATCGTCGGCCAGGTCATGCTCGCCCGCGACGCGCTGGGTGAATGGCCCAAGGGGCGGATGGATTTCAACGGCGACCTCGGCACCGACGATGGGGATGAATCCGAATACACGGCTGACGGCCGCCTGCTGACCAACATCGTGATGATGGGCATGGGCGAACCGCTCTACAATTTCGACAATGTGCGCGATGCGCTCAAGCTGGTGATGGATGGCGATGGGCTGGCCCTGTCCAAGCGCCGGATCACTCTGTCCACCAGCGGCGTGGTGCCGATGATGGAACGCTGCGGGGAAGAGATCGGCGTCAATCTGGCCGTCAGCCTCCACGCGGTGACCAAGGATATCCGCGACGAGATCGTGCCGATCAATAAGAAGTACGGCATCGAGGAACTGCTGGCCGCCTGCGCCGCCTATCCCGGCGCGTCCAACGCCCGCCGGATTACGTTCGAATACGTGATGCTGAAGGACAAGAACGACAGCGACGAGCACGCGCGCGAACTGGTGCGGCTGATCCGCCACTACAAGCTGCCCGCCAAAGTCAATCTGATCCCGTTCAATCCCTGGCCCGGCGCGCCTTACGAATGCTCCACGCCGGAACGGATCCGGCGCTTTTCGGACATCGTTTTCGAAGCGGGCATTTCCGCCCCGGTCCGCACGCCGCGCGGGCGCGATATCGATGCCGCCTGCGGCCAGCTCAAGACCGCGGCGGAGAAGAAAAGCCGCGCCGAACTGGATCGGCTCTATGCCGAAAAGGAAGCCGCGCTGGGCTGAGTCGAAATCGCTTCATCGCGCCACAGGCGCGGTTGATCGTGGAACGAGAATCCCAACAAGCTGTTCAGCGAACGTTCTGGATTGAAACGCCAAATTCGAGTCCTTCCAACGCAAAACGCGAAAGGACCCAGATTATGCGCAAGTTTATTCTTGCAGGTGTGCTTGCCGCACTCGCCATCCCCGCCGCCCCGGCTCTCGCTTTCACGCCGTCGGCTCCGGCAGCGGAAGCCAGCGTCCTTTCGGCGCTGAACACGTCGCAGGAATACCGCGAACGCTATCGCAACGATCGCGACCGGTATGATCGCCACGGCCGCTATGACCGGTATGATCGCGACGGGCGCTATCGCAACCCGCGCCGCCTCAGCCGCAATGACCGCGTCTGGCGCGGCAGGGACGGGCGCTATCACTGCCGCCGCGACAACGGCACCACCGGCCTTGTGATCGGTGCCGCCGTGGGCGGTCTCGCGGGCCACGAAATCGCTGGCCGCGGCGACAAGACGCTGGGCGCTGTCATCGGCGCAGTCGGCGGCGGCCTGCTCGGCCGGTCGATCGACCGCGGCGATCTGAAGTGCCGGTAGACCCGGCGCTTTAGGCCCTGCGCCTTAAGCCCCGGTACCTTAAGCGAGGAACAGCGGACCTCGCTCATCGCTGCCTGATCCTGCCTCCCGCTCCAGCAATCCCGGGAATGGCAGGCAGGCAGCAACCTGCTGGCAACAGCACCAGGAAGCGCGGCCCTCACCGGCCGCGCTTTCCTACTTCGGGCAAATATGCTCCATTGGCGGCATGACCAGCCGCCCGTTTCTCCTCTCACGCCTCCGCCGCGCCAGCGCCCCCGTGCCGGCCATCGCCTGCTTCGGCCCCGGCCCTCTTCCGATGGCTTTTGAACTGTGTCACCCCTGTCACCCCCCACGCGAATGCGGGCTTCATCCGGCATGACCGCGCCTGTCGTTCTCGTCACCGGCGGGGCCAAGCGGATCGGCTCCGCCATATGCCGCGCATTCGCCGCCGCCGGATGGCATGTCGTGATCCATTTCGGCCAGTCGCGTGCCGAAGCGGAAACGCTCGCCGCATCGCTGCCTTCGGCGCAGGTCCATCAGGCCGATCTGGGCGATTGGGAGGACGGCAACGCCATGGTCGAGGCCATCGCGTTGCAGCACCCGGATTTCCGCGTGCTGGTGAACAACGCCTCGGTGTTCGAGAACGATTCGGCGCTGGGTCTCGATCCGCGCACGTTCGATGGGGCCATGCAGATCAATGCCGGCAGCCCGGCCCGGATGACGCAGGCTTTCTTCGAACATTCGCGGGCCGCGCAGGGGCGCCGCGCCATCGCGGTTCTCGATCAGAAGCTCGACAATCCCAATCCCGATTTCTTCTCGTACACGATGAGCAAGCATGCGCTCGCCAGCACCATCCCGATGATGGCGATGGCCCTGCCCCGCCCCAATGATGCGGTCTACGGCCTGTGCCCCGGGGCGATTCTCGCCAGCCATGACCAGACACGTGAGGAAGCGGACCGTTCGCATCTGCTCAATCTGCTCGGCCGCCGCACCGGGCCCGAGGAAATCGCCGATGCGACGCTGTTTCTCGCTTCGGGCGCGCTGGCCAGCGGGGAGATGCTGTTCGTCGATTCGGGCCAGCATCTGCTCGCCCAGTCGCGCGATGTGATCTATCTCGAACGCGAAGGTCTGCAAGGCTGACCATCGCCCCGCATATCGTCATGGCCATCGCTTCGTCGCATTCATGGGCCTTTATGAATCAGACCCTTGCCTAAGCGAATGCGAGCCTGCATCGTGCCGTCCGAAGCGAACGGTGTGGTGGCTGGAACCGGACCGTTCGCTTCAGGTTGTTGTTATCGCATCGTTGATGCGGAGAACGGTTCCCCTTCCGCGCGATGCAGGCTGCTATCGCATTGCCGACGCGGAAAAGCGGGTGCCGCTTGTCCGCGCGATGCTCTGGCCAGACGGAGGGTCCATGTTCGAACGGCTGCTGGACAGCGCACTGCGCAAGGGAATCAGAAAAGGCGTGCTGGAAATCGTGCACGCCGATGGGCGCGAAACCCGCGTCGGCTCGCCCGAACCCGGCTATCCCGAAGTGCGCATCCGGCTGACGGACAAGCAGGTTGCCCGCGAAGTCGTCACCGACCAGTCGCTCGGCGCGGGCGAAGCCTATATGGACGGGCGGCTCATCATCGAGCGCGGCGATGTCATGGGGCTGGTGACGCTGATCGGGGCCAACAATCCGTTCGAACGGCGGCGCAAGGGCCGCGCCGGGCTGCTCAAGCGCGGCCGTAACGCGATCAACGCCCGGCTGCGCGAAAGCAACCGCCTCGCCCGCGCCCGCTCCAACATCTCGCATCACTACGATATCGGCAACGATCTATACCGCCTGATGCTCGATCCCGATCATATGCAATACAGCTGCGCCTACTGGCCGCGTAACGGGATGACACTGAACCAGGCGCAGGAGGCCAAGCTCGCGCATATCGCCGCCAAGCTCGCCATCACACCGGGCAACAAAGTGCTCGACATCGGCTGCGGCTGGGGCGGCATGGCGATCTACCTCGCCCGCCATCTCGACTGCAGCGTCACGGGAATCACTCTCAGCACCGAACAGCTCGCTCTCGCCCGCGAACGGGCGGAGGAGGCCGGCGTCGCCGGGCGCGTGCGGTTCGAACTGATCGACTATCGCAAGCTGGCCAGATCGGGCGAGCGGTTCGACCGGATCGTTTCGGTCGGCATGTTCGAACATGTCGGCCGCCCGCAGTTCGACACCTTCTTCGAAGCGGTGTCCGACCTGCTGGCCGACGATGGCGTGATGCTGCTGCACACGATCGGCCGGATGGGCCAGCCGAGCCGGACGGACAAGTTCACCGACCGTTACATCTTCCCCGGCGGCTATATCCCGGCGCTCAGCGAAATCATCGGGTCGAGCGAGAAGTTCCGCCTGATTCCGGCCGATATCGAAACTCTGCGGCTGCACTACGCCAAGACGCTGCGCACCTGGTACGACAATTGCCACGCCAACCGCGCGGCCATCGAAAAGATGTATGACGAGCGGTTCTTCCGGATGTGGACATTCTATCTTTCCGGCTCCACCGCGGCGTTCGAAACCGGCGGCATGTGCAACTATCAGGTGCAGTACATCCGCAATCGCCACGCCCTGCCGATCACGCGCGATTACCTCGCCGATGCGGAGAAGGCGCTGCTCGCGCCGAGTCCGGTTGCGGGAAACCCAATCCCCTGATAGGCGCGCCCCGATTTCTCTAGTGGAGCGCAGCCCCAAATGGCGAAGAATTCCGATATCAAGCGCGTCGTCCTTGCATACTCCGGCGGCCTCGACACCAGCGTGATCCTCAAATGGCTGCAGGTGACCTACAACTGCGAGGTGGTCACGTTCACCGCCGATCTCGGCCAGGGTGAAGAGCTTGAACCGGCGCGCAAGAAAGCCGAACTGATGGGGATCAAGCCCGAGCATATCTATATCGACGATCTGCGCGAGGAATTCGTGCGCGATTTCGTTTTCCCGATGATGCGCGCCAACGCCCGCTATGAAGGCGATTACCTGCTCGGCACCTCGATCGCCCGCCCGCTGATTTCCAAGCGGCTGATCGAAATCGCCAGGGAAACCGGGGCCGACGCAGTGGCTCACGGCGCGACCGGCAAGGGCAACGATCAGGTGCGCTTCGAACTGTCGTGCTATGCGCTCGATCCGGATATCAAAGTGATCGCGCCGTGGCGCGAATGGGATCTCACCAGCCGCACCGCGCTGATCGCCTGGGCCGAACAGCACCAGATTCCGGTGCCGAAGGACAAGCGCGGCGAAAGCCCCTTCTCCACAGACGCCAATCTCCTGCACACCTCCTCCGAAGGCAAAGTGCTGGAAGACCCGTGGGAAGAAACCCCGGACTACGTCTATTCGCGCACGGTCAATCCGGAAGACGCGCCGGACCAGCCGGAATACATCACCATCGATTTCGAGAAGGGCGACGGCGTGGCGCTGAACGGCGAGGCGATGAGCCCGGCCACACTGCTGACCGCGCTCAACGAACTGGGCCGCAAGCATGGCATCGGCCGGCTCGATCTGGTCGAGAACCGCTTCGTCGGCATGAAGAGCCGCGGCATGTACGAAACGCCGGGCGGCGAAATCTACGCCCGGGCCCATCGTGGGATCGAGCAGATCACGCTCGATCGCGGCGCAGCGCATCTCAAGGATGAGCTGATGCCGAAGTATGCCGAACTGATCTACAACGGCTTCTGGTTCGCGCCGGAGCGCGAAATGCTGCAGGCCGCGATCGACACCAGCCAGGAAAAGGTCTCCGGCACCGTCCGGCTCAAGCTCTACAAGGGGATGGCCAGCGTGGTCGGCCGGAAGAGCCCGAACAGCCTCTACTCCGAACGCCACGTCACGTTCGAGGACGACGCGGGCGCATACGACCAGAAGGACGCGGAAGGCTTCATCAAGCTCAACGCCCTGCGTTTGCGCCTGCTCGCCAAGCGCGACCGCTAAGGCAATCGCGCCTTTTGCGGTGAGTCGTTGAGTTATCCACGCTTGTCCACTGGCATATTGCGGGAAAGTGGATAAATAAGCGCGTTTTTCGCTTGAACGACTCACTCTTTGGGTGCACCTTCTACTTGTCGAGACGGGAAGAACCCCCTCCCGGAAACCCCGCAAGGGATTGAAGGGTAAGGAAAGTTCGGAACCGTAACGATGCGGCGGCATGGCCCCGCGCTTTTGGAAAACACGCCTTTCTGACGCCTATGGGCTGAGGCAGTGGCGAACCGAAGAGAGCGAGTTGGCCGGTCGTTGACAAACCGGGACATCACAACCGGCGCGGATGGAGATGAGCAGCCTTCGGGCACGTTCAAAACCAGGTGAAGCACCAGTTGAGATAACCGGTTACGGAACCGCCAGGCGGAAAAGGAAAGATCCCCGGATCAATCCAGCCCGCCTGACGGGACCGGTGCCGGCGCGAGCGCCGGGCTGATAGGTTCCCTCGAACCAGACGCCGGTGCGCAACCGGTGGTAATGGGGCCAGCGTCCGCGCTGACCCCATTTGCCGTATGGGGCGCGGATTGGCGTGCGACAGCGGGTTTGCGCAATAGTGGTCCCATGCCTTCGCTCTCTCGCCATACCGCCGTCCTCCTCTCCGGCTTCCGGTGACGCTGCTACGTTCGGGTGGTGGTACACTCCCCCTGGCATTGCCGCTCTGCCATCAGCCTCGGCGTTCCTTCTCGCATCCCGCGACTGCTTGCCTGCCCGGCTCCCGATGACGCCGCAATGTTCGCAGCCACCCGTTCAGATGCAAGGCGTTCCTCGGCATTACCACTCCACCGTGAACCTGTCCGGTCTCGCTCGGCCTCGGCGGTCTCTCCCTCATCCTTTCCCGCAATATTTGCCCACATGTCCTCCCTCAATGCATGAGGTACGGGCGCAGGGCGTCGCCACTTAATCATAAGTTTGTCCGGTAATCGCCGGCCCCGGATATTCCTTCATGCCTTGGCTTCGGTCGCGAACGGCACCGGACAGGCAGCCCTGCTTCGCTGCCCGGCCAATCGGGTGCTTATCGACGCGTCTGGGAAAAGCGCGTTCATGGTATCGTGGCTGGGCACTGCTTTTCGTTGTTCTCCTTCCCATCTTCCTTCCTCGTCATGCTGAACTTGGTTCAGCATCCATCCTGCCCCACGCGCAATTCTCAATCCGGCGGAAGGGCCCTTGAACGAACCACTTCCGCTCAGGCTGAGCGGGGTGGGTGCCGGGGTATGAGGGAATTGTGCCGCAAGGTGAGGACATCCCCTCCTCCCGTCATTCCCGCGCAGATGGAAGCCAGAGGCGACGGCAGAACTGCATTCCCGCCTGCGCGGGAATGACGAAACACCTGTTTAAATCACCAATCGCGTTGAGCGGGGCGGCCGGGCCTGCACCACGCCCTCATCCGTTCAGCCCGACGGCAACGCCTCAAAGGAGAGCCCCCGGATCGGCGAGGCTGAGAGCGCGCGTCGCCCGCAGCCTCGCCTGCCCGCCGTTCCGTTACGGCGCCGCCACGGCCAGTTGGCCGCGAATGGCGCCCTTGGGGAATTCGGCGTTGTGGACATTGACGTAGTAATCCCCCGGAGCCGCCACGATGGCTTTGGCCAAGTCGCGCTGGAGGGCGCTGCATTCGTCGCCATCGTTGCCCGTGATGTTGAGCGTGACCACCACGCTGCCGTCGCTGCCCGCCGCGCCCTTGTGGATATGGGCCATGGTCGGCGCGGCGATATCCTTGACGGTGAGCGTGTAGCACAGATCGCCGCTGTCCGGATCGATCTCGCCCGCGAACGCGCCCGAGCCATCCGTATCGCCGCCGCCGGTCTGCGCTGCGCCGTTAAGAGTGGCCGCCAGCTTCACTTCCGCCGCCAGCGCCGGGGCCGTGGTCAGCGCCGCCGCCACCAGGCCGCCGAGCAGCCATACCGCCTTTGTCATCACGCACTCCTTCTTCCTGTTTTCGCTGCATTCCGCAGCCGGGTTTCCGTGCCAAAACATACACCCGCGGGCCCCGGTGGGGAAAGGAGAATCGCCCCCCTCACCAGATCGATTCGCGGCCGCGAGAGCATTTCGCGGCCGAAATCCGCCGATGGATTCCCGATGAACCGCTGCCCGGACGGGGTGAAGCGAGCCCGCGGGGGGCCCATCGCGCGCGCCGCACTGCTATACGCCGCTGCCGGGTTCAACGGACGGAAGGGACATGGCAATGCATCGGACAGGACGCGTCGCGCGCCTGCTGCCCCTTGTCGGAACACTCGTTCTGGCCACCGCCGGGCTGACCGCTTCAGCCCAAGCCGAAGATCACCGCACGCTCGGCCTCGCCGATATCCAGGCCCCCGCCCCTCTCACCGAAAACGCCGGCAGCGGCCCGCAGCTCGATACGCTGGCCAGCGCCCCGCTCGTCGAAGCCCAGCCGGCCGATCCCGAAGCGACCGAACTGGGCACCGGTATGGCCAGCTATTACGGGGATGAACTGGCCGGGCGCCGCACGGCGAGCGGCGAACGCTTCAATCCCGACGAACTGACCGCCGCCCACCGCACGCTGCCTTTCGGCAGCAAAGTCCGCGTGACCAACCCGAAAAGCGGCAAATCGGTGGTAGTGCGGATCAACGATCGCGGCCCTTTCACCCGTGGCCGCCTGATCGACGTATCCGAAGCCGCCGCCCGCCAGATCGGCCTCGTCGCCGCCGGGCACGGCCCGGTCAAACTGGCTCTGCTCGACCGCTGACGGTTCACCGCCCCCCGGCGCAAGGCGTGAGGGGGTGACAGGGGTGACACAGTCCGGCGCCCGTTTTTCCGCCTCCTCCGGCCAGAGGCAATCCGCCTCCCCACCCGCCAGCCCGTGCAGCGACTTATATTCCATCGGGGCTTCGCGTCCATCCCGCGCCGCTGCTTCCAGCCTGTCGACATAAGCGCAGGCCGCCGCGCGGTGCGCATCCCAGCGCGCTTCCGCATCCACGCTGGCGGCATGGTGGAGCGCGGGGCTGCGGTCCTCCCACATCGCCTCGCTCCAGCCTTCCGCATCGGCCTGCGCCATTGCTGCGTCTTCGGCATGGCGCACCGCATGGGCACACCATTCCCCGCGCGGGAGAGCGAGCCCCGGCACACGCCGCGAGGAATCGATCTCCGGGCAATCCCCGACGGATGACGGCAGCGGGGCGGTCAGTTCGGGCGCGGACTCCATCCCGCCCAACCGGGCAAGCAACTCGTCGAACCGCCCGGCGGCCAGTGCGGCCGGGCGGCGGCTCGCCAGCATATCCAGCCGGGCGACATGGGCCAGCAGCAGGCGCGTGTCATAGCGGCGGCGCGTGCCGACCACTTCGCCATGCCAGAACACCGGTTCCTCCACCCCGTCGAGCGCGCGTTCGGCCAGCACTTCCCCGACATGGCGCGCGGCCAGCGTCAGCGCCGCATCCCACGCCTGCGCCAGCACCGGATCGCGCCGCCGCGCCTTGTAGGCGGTGTTCCGGGAAACCCCCGCCACCGCGCAGGCCCGCCGGACATTGCCGCTCGCCGCCAGTTCCTCGGCAAACAGCACCCGCCGCTCCGGCGTGAAACCATGCGGACCGAGCGGCAGAGCCACGGCCTGGGTGGCGGCATAGGGCAACCGGGCGAACACGAGGTCGCTTTCGCCCGCGTCGGCCGCCGGTTCATCCCATTCCGCCTCTTCGGAGAGCGGCCAGTCCCCGTCTTCATCCCATTCGCCTTCGGCCCATGCGTCCTCGTCGTCCGGCGCATCCTCCGCGAACAGGCAATCCTCGTCCTCCGTGCCGTCTCCATCGCGGTCCGGCGCGTCGAGACAGGCGTGGGGTGAGGCCATGAGATCGCCCGTTGCCGTGCACGCCGGGCTGTCGCCCTGGGCCGCACCTGCCGCTTCGCCTTCCGGCTGCTCCGCGCTGGTGTGGTATTCCTCGGGCCGGTCCGCCTCCCGCACGCGGACGAGCCCGCCCTGATCGTCGTAGAAGAACGCCCACCCCTTCCAGTACTGTAACGGTTGCCCGCCCGGCCCGGTGAGCACCGGCGCGGCGGGGGTCTGCGAAACGCTGTCGGACATGATCTGCCTCCATCATGGGAAGAAAATCACATCAGATATGCCGGATGGGGGGCTGTAGGAAAGAACAAAATAGGAACTTATGGTATGCGCGCGTCCTTCGACAGGCTCAGGACGAGCGGACTTTGTGCCCGATCCTTATGGCGGGCTCTCGAAAGTCTCCTTCATACAGGACCGGCTCACTCAAGTGACTCTCCCCACACCCGCCCGTCCTGAGCCTGTCGAAGGACGCGCGCGCCTTAAAAGAACCCGCGCATAAGCAGCACGATGGTAGACGAGCGGCAGACCTGATGTTCGCCGCTATTCCGCCGCTTCCCGCACTTTGCCCAGCAACGGCGCCAGATACTGCCCGGTGTAGCTGCGCTTCTCCTTCACCACTGTTTCGGGCGTGCCTTCCGCGACGATTTCGCCGCCGCGCACGCCGCCTTCGGGGCCGAGGTCGACGATCCAGTCGGCCACTTTGATGACATCGAGATTGTGTTCGATCACCACCACGCTGTTGCCCTGGTCGACCAGCCGTTGCAGCACTTCGAGCAGCTTGCGCACATCCTCGAAATGCAGGCCGGTGGTCGGCTCGTCGAGAATGTAGAGCGTCTGCCCGGTGGAGCGGCGGCTGAGTTCCTTGGCCAGCTTGACCCGCTGCGCCTCCCCGCCCGAAAGCGTCGTCGCCTGCTGGCCGACTTTGACATAGCCGAGGCCGACTTCGTTCAGCATGTGCATCTTGTCGCGGATCGGGGGCACGGCCTTGAAGAATTCCTCCGCGTCCTCGATCGTCATGTCGAGCACATCGGCGATGCTCATGCCCTTGAATTTCACTTCCAGCGTTTCGCGGTTGTAGCGCTTGCCGTGGCATTCCTCGCAGGTGACGTAGACATCGGGGAGGAAGTGCATTTCGATCTTGATCAGCCCGTCGCCCTGGCACGCCTCGCACCGGCCGCCTTTGACGTTGAAGCTGAACCGCCCCGGCTTGTAGCCGCGCGCCTCGCTTTCGGGCAGGCCAGCGAACCAGTCGCGGATCTGGGTGAACGCGCCGGTGTAGGTCGCCGGGTTGGAACGCGGGGTACGGCCGATGGGCGACTGGTCGATCTCGATCACCTTGTCGCAATGTTCGAGCCCGGTGATCTTGTCATGCGGCCCGGCGATCACCCGCGCGCCGTTGAGCGCACGCGCCGCCCCAGCATGGAGCGTGTCGATAGTGAAGCTGGACTTGCCCGAGCCGGACACGCCGGTGATACAGGTGAACGTGCCGAGCGGGATCGCGGCGGTGACGCCTTTGAGATTGTTCGCCCGCGCGCCGTGCACCGTCAGCTTGTGGCCGTTGCCCTTGCGCCGGGTCTTGGGCACGGCGATTTCGCGGGTGCCGTTCAGATAGGCGGCGGTGAGGCTGGCCTTGCTTTTGAGCACCTGCTTCAAAGTGCCTTCGGCCACCACTTCGCCGCCGTGCACGCCCGCACCGGGGCCGAGATCGACGATGTAATCGGCGGCGCGGATGGCGTCTTCGTCATGCTCCACCACGATCACCGTGTTGCCGAGATCGCGCAGGCGCTTCAGCGTTTCCAGCAGCATGTCGTTGTCGCGCTGGTGGAGGCCGATGCTCGGCTCGTCGAGCACGTAGAGCACGCCCGAAAGCCCGCTGCCGATCTGGCTGGCGAGGCGGATGCGCTGGCTTTCCCCGCCCGAGAGCGTGCCGCTCGTCCGGTCGAGATTGAGATAGTCGAGCCCGACATTGTTGAGAAAGCCCAGCCGCTCGTTGATCTCTTTCAGAATCGCGCGGGCGATCTGCTGCTGCTGGGGCGTGAGCTGCTGTTCCAGCCCACCGAACCAGGCGAGCGCATCGGACACCGAAAGCTGGGTCGGCCCGGCGATATCCTGCCCGGCGACTTTCACCGCCAGCGCTTTCTCGTTCAGCCGCTTGCCGCCGCAGGTCTCGCACGGTTGCGCGGTCTGGTACTTGGCCAGTTCCTCGCGCATCCAGGCGCTGTCGGTTTGCAGCATGCGGCGGTTGAGATTGCCGATCACCCCTTCGAACGGCTTGGCGACGGTGTATTCCTTCTTGCCGTCCTTGAACGTCAGTTCCACCGGCATCCCGCCGGTGCCGTGGAGGATGATCGTGCGCTGGTCCGGCGCCAGTTCGTTCCACGGCGTCGTCAGGTCGAACTGGTAGGCCCGCGCGAGGCTGGACAGCACCTGCATGTAATAGGGCGACGGCGGATTGCTCTTGGCCCAGGGGACGACGGCCCCCTGTTTCAACGTCAGATTCTCGTTCGGCACCACCAGTTGCGGATCGAACAGCAGCTTTTCGCCCAGCCCGTCGCAGGCCGGGCAGGCCCCCTGCGGCGCGTTGAAGCTGAACAGGCGCGGTTCCACTTCCTCGATGGTGAAACCGCTGACCGGACAGGCGAATTTTTCGCTGAACACGATGCGGTTGGCCGGAATGCCCGCGCCTTTGATCCCGGCGGTCAGCGATTGGGCTGCCGATGGCGCGTGGCCTTCGACAGGCTCAGGCTGAGCGGACTTTGTGCCTGATCCCTTACCCCCATCCGCTCGTCCTGAGCTTGTCGAAGGACGCGCACCGACGTCTGCCACAGTCCCATCCGCCAGATCGACATAGGCGAGCCCTTCGGCCAGCTTGAGCGCGGTTTCGAAACTGTCGGCCAGCCGCGTTTCGATCCCTTCGCGCACGGCGAGGCGGTCCACCACCACTTCGATATCGTGCTTGTATTTCTTGTCGAGCGCGGGGGCGTTTTCGATCTCGAACATTTCGCCGTCGATCCGCACGCGGGTGAAGCCCGCTTTCTGCCATTCGGCCAGTTCCTTGCGGTATTCGCCCTTGCGGGCGCGCACCACCGGGGCGAGCAGGTAGAGCCGCGTCCCTTCGGGCAGTTCCATCACCCGGTCGACCATGTTGGAAACGGTCTGCGCTTCGATCGGCAGGCCGGTGGCGGGCGAATAGGGCACCCCCACCCGCGCCCACAGCAGGCGCATGTAATCGTAGATTTCGGTGACCGTGGCGACGGTGGAGCGCGGATTGCGGCTGGTCGTCTTCTGCTCGATGGAAATCGCCGGGGAAAGCCCGTCGATATGTTCGACATCGGGCTTCTGCATCATTTCGAGGAACTGGCGCGCATAGGCGCTGAGCGATTCGACGTAGCGGCGCTGCCCTTCGGCATAGATCGTGTCGAACGCGAGGCTCGATTTGCCGGAGCCCGACAGGCCGGTGATGACGATCAGCTTGTCGCGCGGCAGATCGATGTTCACGCCCTTGAGATTGTGTTCACGGGCGCCGCGGACGGAAATGGTGGTAAGTGCCATGGGATGCGATCTGGGGTCTCTGAGGTCAGGAGTCCAGAGGCGCGCGCATCGCATCTCCGGCGCGCAACTTGTTCCTCAAATGTTCGCGCAGGTCAAGAGCGTGCGGAACCCCGCGCAAAGGCGCGCTCCACCGCCGTTCTGGCGGCCCGCCCGCCCCCGCGCAGGCAACGGCCGCGCGTGCCCGATTGCATGGCGCGGCGCTTTGCCCCATGTTCGCCGCCTGTCATCGACTGGAGTATCGCATGAAAATCGCATTGCCCCACAAGGCTCTCCTGCTTGGCGCCGCCTGCGCGCTGTTCGGCCTGCCCGCTCTCGCATCCGCGCAAGACGCGGCCCCGCAGGACGGATCGCTGGCCGAGGCCATGGCGGATGCGCCCGATCCCGATGCACAGGCCCGCGAACGGCTGAATCGGGAACAGGCCGCCGCCGCGCAATCGCAGCTCGAAGCCAACGCGGCGAGCCAGCAGGCCCACGACGAAGCGGTGCGCGAACGCGAAGCGATCATCCAGCAGCAGGAAGCCGCCGCCGCCAAGGCCGCCGCCGATCACGCCGCCGCCATGGCGCGCTGGGAAGAAGCAGTCAAAGCCTGCCGGCGAGGCGACCGCGCGCGCTGCGAAGCGGGCTACTGACGCTCGGGCGGATTGCCCCACCTCTCTCCTAATCGTCATTCCCGCGCAGGCGGGAATGACGAGGGAGTTTCCCCACACACGGCATTTCCCCTGTGCGAACGGGCCGCGAGCGCGCATAGGGTGTACGCACCGATAACCCGTAAAAACATATCAGAGAGGATTGCCCCATGGATCTGCGCGAGATCTCCGACCGGATGGAGATCAACGAACTGCTCGCCCGCTATTGCCACGCGCTCGACCGGCAGGACTGGCCCGCCTATCGCGCGCTGTTCACCCCCGATGCGAAAATGGATTTCGCCGCGTTCGGCGGCCCGGTCGGCAGCGTTGCCGATGTCGAGGCGCACCTGCGCCCCACGCTCGAAAGCCTCAAGACGTCGGAACACGTTTCGACCACCGTCATCATCGATCTGGACGGCGACACGGCGCAGGCGCGCTCCGCCGCCATCGTCCCGCTGACCGCCGCCACGCCCGACGATGGCGAGCACACCACTTTCGCCGGTCTGTTCTACGAGGACGAACTGACCCGCACGGCGGAAGGCTGGCGCATTTGCGCCCGCACCCAGGTGCGCGCTTTCATGCACAATATCGCCTGATTTTTTGGGGGCGGGCGTGGGTGCGCGTCCTTCGACAGGCTCAGGACGAACGGACCTTGTGCCTGATCCCTTGCCGGGGCCAATCATACCAGGACCCGCTCGTCCTGAGCCTGTCGAAGGACGCCCGCCACCTAAGCCGGGATAACCATCACCTTCGCCCCTGTTCAAACCTTGCAGCTTGCGGCAAACCTCCCACATTCCATCAGACTGAGCGAACAGGAGAAATCGTTCCGTGTCATTCCGTCAGATGCTGCTTGCAGCCACCTCCGCTCTTGCCATTGCGAGTGTTCCTGCCATGTCCATCGCCGCCGAAAAGCCCGCCGCGAAAGCCGTCACCAAGGCCGCCAAGCTGACACCGGCGAAAGCCGCGCCCTACACCGGCCCCTTCGCCGAAAAGTCCCCTCTGCCGTTCGAGGCGCCGGACTTCTCGAAAATCAGGGATAGCGATTATGAACCGGCCATTGCGGCAGGCATGGCCGCGCATCAGGCGGAAATCGCCGCGATCGCCAACAATCCCGCCGCGCCGACGGTCGACAACACGCTGGTGGCGATGGAACGGTCGGGCCAGTTGCTCAGCCGCGCGCTGTCGGCGTTCTTCGCCGTGGTCGGGGCCAACACCAACGACACGCTGGACGCGGTGGAAAAGGCGGTTTCGCCCAAGCTGGCCGCGCACACCGATGAAATCTATCTCAACACCGCACTGTTCGGCCGGGTGAAAGCGCTTTACGACAATCGCGCCGCTCTCGGGCTGACGGGCGAACAGGCCCGCCTGCTCGAAACCACATACGAACGGTTCGTCAATGCCGGGGCGCAATTGAACGATGCCGACAAGGCGACGCTCAAATCGCTGAACGAGCAGCTTTCCTCGCTCGGCACCGAATTTTCGCAGAAGCTGACGCAGGCCTCCAAAGACGCCGCGCTGGTGGTGGACACGCGCGAGGAACTGGACGGGTTGAGCGAAGCGGAAATCGCCGCCGCCGCGGCCGACGCGCGCGACCGCAAGCTGCCCGGCAAATACGTGCTGACGCTGGTCAACACCACGCAGCAGCCGCAGCTTGCCAGCCTGACCAACCGCGAAACGCGGCGGCGGCTCTATGAGGCAAGCGTCAACCGCACCTCGCGCGGGGATGCGAACGACACTCGCGCGATCATCGCCAAAATGGCCGAACTGCGCGCCACCAAGGCCGCGCTGCTCGGCTATCCCGATTATGCCACTTCGGTGATGTATGACCGGATGGTGAAGACCCCGGCCGAAGCGCTCGATTTCATGGCCCGGCTCGTCACCCCGCTGGCCGACAAGCAACTGGTGGAAGCCAACGAACTGGATCAGGCGATTGCCGATGCGGGCGGCGATTTCAGCGTCCGCCCGTGGGACTGGGATTTCTATTCGGAGAAAGTCCGCAAGGCGAAATACGATCTCGATCAGGCGCAGGTGAAGCCCTATTTCGAAGTCACCCGCGTGCTGGAAGACGGGGTCTTCTACGCCGCCAACCTGATGTATGGCCTCTCGTTCGAGAAGCGCACCGATCTGCCCGTCTATCACCCGGATGTGACGGTCTACACCGTGCGCGACAAGGATGGCGGCGATCTCGGCCTGTTCTATTTCGATCCCTTCGCCCGGCCCAACAAGCAGGGCGGCGCATGGATGGGCAATTTCGTCGAACAGTCGCGGCTGATGGGCACCAGGCCGGTGATCTACAACGTGCTCAACATCCCCAAGGCCAAGGACGGCGAGCCGCAACTGGTGAGCTGGGACGATGTCATCACCATGTTCCACGAATTCGGCCACGGCCTCCACGGCCTGTTCGCGGATCAGGAATATCCCTCGCTTTCGGGCACCAACACCGCGCGCGATTTCGTGGAGTTCCCCAGCCAGTTCAACGAGAATTTCGCCACGCAGCCCGTGGTGCTGGCGCACTATGCGAAGCATTACCAGACCGGCGAAACCATCCCGCCCGCGCTAATGGACAAGATCGCCAAAGCGAAGAATTTCAATCAGGGCTATGCCCTGGGCGAAGTGGTCGCCGCCGCGCTGCTCGACATGAACTGGCATATGCTCAAAGCGGGCCAGACGGTGCCCGATGCCCAGGCGTTCGAGAAACGCGCGCTCGACAGCCTGGCGCTGCGCACCAATCTGGTCCCGCCGCGCTATCACAGCACCTATTTCCGCCATATCTGGGACAACGGCTATGCGGGGGGCTATTACTCCTACCTGTGGACAGAAATGATCGCCCACGATGCCTTCGCCTATCTGATGAACGACGGCGGCGGGCTGACGCGCGCGGCGGGGGACACGTTCCGCGCCAAAGTGCTCAGCCGGGGCAACACCATGGACTATGCCGAACTCTATCGCGCCTACGCCGGGCGCGACCCGCGTATCGATGCCATGGTCGAAGCACGCGGGCTCCACGCGGACGACGGGAAGAAATGAGCGAGGGTGTGGGTGGCGGGGCTAGCCAAAGCACTGCCCCCCCTCTCGCACCACCTCCTCGCCATATTACCCTTGCCCCGCTCAGGCCGAGCGGGGGTGGTGCCGGGGAAAGAGGGAATTGCGTCCCGAGGCGAGAACATCCCCTGTTCCCGCCAGCCCGGTTCAGCAGACGAACCCGCTACCCGGTCACCAGCGCCCGTGCGCCCGGTTCGCCCAGCCAGCGCACATCCACGCCCCAGACGCGGGCGATCACCTCCTCCGCCAGCGCTTCGCCCGCCGGGCCGTCGGCCGCCAGCCGCCCGCGATCAAGCACCAGCACCCGGTCGGCATGGTTCATCGCCAGCGCCAGATCGTGCACCACCAGCACCACGCCCGCACCGTCCCGCGCCGCTTGGCGCAGGCGGGCCAGTAAGGCAATCTGATGCGCGAGATCGAGCGCGGCCAACGGCTCGTCCGCCAGAATCCAGCGCGGATCGCCCGCCAGCACCCGCGCCAGCAGCACCCGCGCCCGTTCGCCGCCCGACAGGCGCGACACCGGCCGCGCGGCCAGCGGTTCCAGCGCCATCGCCGCCAACGCCGCGTCGATCCGCGCCCGCCCGGCCCCCTGGGCATCGCCATGCGGCAGACGGCCCAGCGCGACGAGTTGCGCCACCGCCATGTCCCACGCCACTTCGCCCGCCTGCGGCAGGAACCCGATCGCCCGCGCGCGGGCACGCGGGGGCAGCGCGGCCAGCGGCGCGCCATCCAGCGTGACTGTGCCACCCTGCGGTTTCAGCAGCCCGGCGAGCGTTGCCAGCAGTGTCGACTTACCCGCCCCGTTGGGCCCGCAGATCGCGGTGACCATGCCCGGCCGCAGTGCCGCCGTAACGCCGTGCAGCGCCGGATGGCCGCCGCGCGTCACCGTGATGTCCTGCGCCGCCAGCATCACACCAGCCCCCGCCGCATCCGCAGCAGCAGCACGAGGAAGAACGGCGCCCCCAGCAGGCTGAGCGCAATACCCAGCCGCAGTTCGGTGACCAGCGGCAGGATGCGGCACAGGCAATCGGCCACCAGCACCAGCAGCGCACCCGCCAGGGCGCTGGGAAGCAGGAGCGAGGAAGGCCGCCGGTCGGTCAACGGGCGCACCAGATGCGGCACCACCAGCCCGACAAAGCTGACGACCCCGGCCACCGCCACGCCCGATCCGATCGCCAGCCCGACGCCCGCGATCAGCCAGGCCTGCAACCGCGCGGGTTCCATCCCCAGCGAACGGGCCGCCGCCTCCCCCAGAGTCAGCGCGTCGAGCCCGCGCCCGGCCATGGCGAAGCACACGATCCCCGCGAGTGTCAGCGGGGCGGCCAGCCAGACATCGGGCCAGCTCCGGTCGGTCAGCGCGCCCATCAGCCAGGTGACGATTTCCGCCACCGCGAACGCGTTGGGCGCGAAACTGATCAGCAGCGAAGTCAGCGCGCCGGTCAGGCTCGCCAGCATCATGCCCGCCAGCGTGAACAGCGCGATGCCGCCGCTGCGCCCGGCGATCAGCGCCAGCAGCGCCATGGCCGAAGCCGCGCCTGCCAGCGCGAACAGCGGCAGGAACCACGGCCCCGTCAGCCCGAGGAAAATCGCCAGAACCGCGCCCAGCGCCGCACCCGGCGCAATCCCGAACAGGCCCGGATCGGCCAGAGGATTGCGCAGATAGCCCTGCATCGCCGCGCCCGCCGTGCCCAGCCCGGCCCCGATCACCACCGCCAGCACCGCGCGCGGCAGGCGCAGTTCCATCAGCACCACCGCCGCGTTGGGCGTGGTCCACGGGTCGATCCACACCCGCCCGGCGAGCAACGACAAAGGCACCGCCGCCAGCAGCAGCAATGCGAGAACCACACTGGCGCGGTTGAGCGTCATGCGCCCGCTTCCCGGCGGATCGCCGCCAGCCGGTCCGCCGCGCGGATCAGCGTCGGCCCGCCGCAATAGAGCAGCCCGGCATCGAAATGCGCCCGCCGCGTGCCCGCCAGCGCCCTCAGCGCCGGGTGGCTCAGCATCCGGTCCTCCCCGTCGCCGGGGGTCGCGGCGGTCAGGATCAGGTGCGGCGGGTCGATCAGCACTTCTTCCAGCGGCAGGTAATCCGCCTGGCGCAGCCCGCGCGCGGCCGACTGGCTGGCAAAGCCGGTGCGCCGCAACATGTCGCTGACCAGCGCATCCTCTCCCGGCACGATCCCCGCCGATTGCCACAGGATCGTGCGCAGCGGCGGTTCGCCCGGCGGCGGCGCGGCGGCGGCCAGCGCCCGCCCGATCCGGCGGACCAGCGCTTCGCCCCGATCCGCATGCCCGGCAATCGCGGCGATCCGGCGTACGCGCGCCAGGCTTTCGGGCACGGTATGTTCGATATCGAAACTTTCCACGCGGATACCCAGCCGCCCGAACGCGGCGCGCGTGGCAGGGGGTAGGAATGCGCCCGCGATCACCACATCGGGTTTCAGCGCGATCACTTCCTCCACCGTTCCGCCGGTGCTGCGGAAGCGCCGCGCCTGATCCGGCGGCATCGAACTGGCGCGCGGATCGTGGCTATAATGCGAAATCGCCAGAATCTGGGCCGGATCGGCCACTTCGGCCAGCACCGCATCGCTGCACGGATTGAGCGAGACGATCATCGGCCCGCGGCTGCTTTCACCCGGCGCAGCCGCAGGGGCGCATCCCGCCATGGCCCACCCCGCAAAAGCGAGGCATGCCAGCGCGAGAAACGCCCCCTGCTTCATCGGATCACTTCCTCAGCCGCACGCCGATATAGGCCGCGCGCCCTTGGGTGCCATATCCGCCCGCGATGGTGTAGCGCTGATCCCAGATATTTTCGACCCGGCCGAACAGTTCCACCGTGTCGTTGACCCGATAGCTGGCGCGCAGATCGCCCAGGGCATAGCTGTCCAGCCGGGTGGTGTTGGCCGCATCGTCCCATGCACTGCCGACCACCCGCAGATCGAACCCGAGCGCAAGGCCGATGGGGGTTTCCCAGTCGAGCGAACCGGTGATCATATGCGCCGGGCGGCGGGCGAAGCGGTTACCCCGATTGGGGTCGCCGGCCGTGCGGTTTTCGGTGTGGACGTAGCTATAGACCACATTGCTGGTGAGCGTCGGGGTCCATTGCAGAGCGACTTCCATTTCCAGCCCCTGCGCGCGGCCCTTGCCGACATTGTAGTAGAAGCCATCGGGCCGCGTGGCGCACAGCGGCGCGTTGCCCGTCCAGCAACTGAAGAAGTCGATCAGGTCGCTGGCGTCGCGGCGATACGCGGTGATCGCGGCATAGACCGGCGCACCGCGTTCGGCATAGCTCAAGCCCACTTCGTAGCTCTTGCTGCGTTCGGGGCTGAGAGCGGGATTGCCGTACTGCGACAGCAGTTGATACAGCGTCGGCGCCTTGAACCCTTCGCCATAGGCCGCGCGCAGGCGCAGATCGCGCACCACTTCGTAGGAGGCGTTGGCGCCCACCGTCCATTCGCCGCCGAAATCGGTGTGATGGTCGTAGCGCACGCCGCCCGTCACCACCAACCGATCACCATAATAGCCGAGCAGCGCGTGGATGCTGCCGTTTTCGGCCTTGCCTTCCTCGAACCCGTTGCGGAATTCGCTCCAGTCGTAAGCGCCCCCGAAATTGAGCGCGAACCGCGCGGGCAAAGCCACGCGGCCGAACAATTCGGCCCGTTCCGACCGGCCCTTGAACGTGTAATTACCCCATGGGTCTTCGGGATCGCGGCCTTCTCTCCGGCTATCGGTGATCGCATAGCCCGCGTTGAGCTGCAGGCCTTCCGTTTCATAAACCGCGCCGATGCGGCCCGACCAGACGCGCAGCTTCTCGGTCGCGTCGGTGTCGGCAAACGTATAAGTCGGCGCCGGGTAGCCATCGAGATCGGCCTTGCCCTGGCTGTAGCGGGCATTGGCGGTGAGCGAGAGCGCATCCGTCACCCGGTAACGCGCGCGGCCCGCGATATTGTACTGGCGATAACCGTCCTTCTCCGTGCCGTTGGCGGCGGCGGAATAGCCATCGGTATCGACGAAGCTGCCGGAAACCCCGGCTTCGAACCGTTCGCCTTTGAGCCCGGCGGCGGCTGTCGCGGTCACCCGGTCGGCGCCGCCGTATTCCACACTGCCGCTCACCCCGTTTTCGATCCGGGTGGTGATGTTCATCACCCCGCCCATCGCCTGCGATCCCCAGACCACCGAATTGGGCCCGCGCAGCAATTCGATGCTGTCGATAGTGCCGGTGGCAAGCTGCGCCAGATCGAATTCGCCGCCCGTGGTGGACGGATCGCCGGACGGCACGCCATCGATCAGCACCAGTGTCTGCCCAGCCGGCGCGCCGCGCACGCCGATCAGCGTTACCCCGCCCATCGGGCCGGTGCGCGTGAACGTGGTGCCCGGCAGGCGGGTCAGCACACGGGTGACATCGGCGCCCTGCACCTGCTCGATTTCCTTGCGGGTGATGACGGTGATCGATTGCGGCGCGCTTTCGGCGGGCTGGGCAAGGCCGGTGGCGGTGACGACGATTTCGCCATCATCGGCCAGTGCGGGCTGCGCCACGGCAAGGCTGGTTCCCAGAAACAACAAATACTTATGCATCAAACCTACTCCAACGAACGAATGCCGTCCGTAGCGAGAGGTCATGCGTCATTGCCGCCCCGATCGCCGCCTAGGGTCCACCCCGCCCGTTGGCTGAACGACTTCATGGGCAGGTCTCCTGACTCCCGGATCGTCACACCCCTTTCGCCTTCCCGGCCCCGCTCGCACGGATGGCCAGTGGCAAAATGGAAGGGGCATTCCCCGGTCACAGTTGCGGGGGCAGCGCCGGATTCGCACCGGCTTCCCTCTTCGGCTCGGAGCGCGAAACGCACCCCGGGCAACCCATGACGTGAGCGCCCCTTATGCCGCAACGCACCATTACGCAAGCAGGCCGGATGAAACCGCGCAAATCTCTACCTGCGGGCATGGTAACGATTTGGTTACCTTGTGCCGCTACGGGACGTTACGCAGCCGGGGGGTGTCTTTTGCCCGGATTGCCGCTACGCGCCGCAGCGCGCTTACGCCCCGCCGCATGAAAGGCTCATCGTTGATCCTATCGCCCGCCTTCACCGAAGACCGGCCCAGCGATTTTCGCGGCCGCTTCGGGCGCCGTGCGCGCGGGCTGGCCGGGCGGCGCGGACGCTTGTCCGGCATCGGCGGACAACGCTTTGCGATGCTGGCGGCGGCGATGGCGGTGCCCGCTTTCGCCGCGCCTTCTGGCTGGAATCTGCCCGCTCTGCTGGACCGGGCGGAACCCGCCGCGCCGCGGCCGATGGGCTTCGAAACGCCGGGCGAAAGCTTCCCCGGTTCCGCTTTCTATTATCTGGCTGACGATCAACTGGCCGTGGCGGACGCAGGCGGGCAACCGCTCGATCCCGGCGCCCACTGGGACAGCGAATATCCGCGCCCCGTGATCGGCGCCATGGCGCGGCCGGTGTTCGCCGCCGGCACGCCGACCGATGAAACGCGCGCGCTCACCTGCCTGACTCAGGCAATCTATTACGAAGCGGCCAGCGAATCCGATGCCGGGCAGCGCGCGGTGGCGCAGGTGGTGCTGAACCGCGTGTCCCACCCGGCCTACCCCAACACGGTGTGCGGCGTGGTCTATCAGGGATCGGAACGCCGCACCGGCTGCCAGTTCACGTTCACGTGCGACGGATCGCTGGCGCGCCAGCCATCCCGCTTCGCATGGGACCGCGCCCGCGCCGTGGCGCGGGCCGCGCTGGCCGGTTCGGTCTATGCCCCGGTCGGGCTGGCGACGCATTACCACACGATCCAGGTCAATCCCTACTGGGCGCCCAGTCTCAACCGCCTGACCACCATCGGCGCGCATATCTTCTATAGCTGGCGCGGCGCGGCGGGCCGCCCGGCGGCGTTCACCAACCGCTATCTCGGCAACGAACCGGTGGCAGCGCCCCATGCACGCACGATGGTCGATCCGACGGCGGGGCTCGATCCGCTCGGCCTTGCCCGGGCTTACGAAGCGAGCCTGCAGCGCACCGCCGCCACGCCCGCCCCGGGCGCGCCGCTCGCTCCGCCGCCGGTGGCCCTGCCCCGCCCCGATTACACGCCCGCGATCGAAGCGCGCGGGGGCGACACGCTCTACAGCGCCTCCCGCCTGCCCGAGAGCGGCAGCGTTAAGAGCGAATACGCCCGCAGCGGCGAATGGATCGCAACGCCGCACTGAATCCCCCGTTTTTCAACGGTCTATACCTTCTCTGCGGAAAATGGTTAACGGCGCATCAACCATACCTGCGAAGATTATTTTAGGGCTAATCGCCTAGAAACGGCCTCCGTTCTTTCCCGCGAGGCCTTTCATGACCATCCATTTTGCCGCTGCCCGCGACGCTGCGAAATCGCCCGTGGCGCGGGCGCTGCAACGCCCGGATACGCCCGCGGCATGCAACGACAACGGCACCGGGGAAAACCACGACCTGCTGCTTCGGGCCGCGCTACGCCACTTCTCCGAATTCGGCCTCGGCGCCCCGCATGAAGCCCGGGAACGGGCCAGAGCCGCGTTTTTCGGCGGCGACCGCAAATCCTACGACTGGTGGCGCGAAATCTGCCGCCTGCTCGACAAGCAACTGGCGCAGGATCTGGGGCCCGAAGGGATCGCCGGCCTGATCGACGATCTGCGCTGATCGCCCCGCCACTGCCGCCTTCGCTTGCGGGATTCCGCCCATCCTGATCCTTAACTCTTCGCGCGCCCACCTCATCGCCGGCCCCGTGCATCTTAACCACTCGGTTATGGTTTTCGGTTAACGCCATGGCAACTGGACGCGAAAGGAGCGGCCTCATTTCACGGTTGCGTACATTGCTGATGCGATTCGGAACGGGCGATAACGCGGTCGATGACCGCGTGCGCGCGCTTCTGCTCGGCACTTTGTACAACCAGCCCACCAGCCTCGCCATCGGCGCGATCAACGGTGTCGCTTCCAGCCTGATCGCGGCCCATGTCACCGGCCACGGCTTCATGGCCCGGGCGGCGGCGGCGATCACGCTGATCGCCGTGATCCGCATCGGCATGGCCATCCTGTGCGTGCGGCAGCTTCGGCCCGAAAACGCCCGGAAATGGGAAATCGCCTACGAAGTCGGCGCGTTCAGCTATGCGTTCATGATCGGCCTCGTCGCGGGGTTGAGCATCTGGCACGAAGTCAACGCGCATGTGCAGGTGATGACCGTGGCCGTGGCGCTGTGTTACGGGACCGGCATTTCCGCCCGCAACGCCGGGCGCCCGAATATCGTCGCCGGGCAACTGTTCCTCTCGCTGTTCCCGGTCATCATCGGCCTGGTCCATATCGGATCGCTGGCCTATCTCGTGCTCGCGCTGGCGGTGGCGCTGCTGCTTCCGGCGATGATGTCGATATCGCTGAACGTCTTCCGCACATTGCGCCAGTCGATCATCGAAGCGCAGACCAATGCCGAACTGGCCGAACGGATGCAGCTTCTCGCCCATACCGACGTGGTCACGGGCATCGCCAACCGCGCCGGGCTCGATCACAAGCTTGACGGGATGATTACCGATCTTCCCGCCGGGCAGAAACTGATGCTGCTGTGGATCGATCTCGATCGATTCAAGGAAGTGAACGACACGCTCGGCCATCCGGTGGGCGACAAAGTGCTGAAGGAAATCGCCCGGCGGCTGATCGCGCAGTTGCCCGGCCATGCCGCGGTGGCCCGCTTCGGCGGGGATGAATTCATCATCGCCTGCCGCCTTTCCACCCGTTCCGATGCCGAACGGATCGCGCGCGATGTGCTCGACCAGATCGCGCGGCCCTATCGGATCGACAACGAACGGCTGACAGTCGGCGGTTCGCTCGGCGTCGCGCTGCTGCCCGATGACAGCCACGACACCGCCACGCTGATGCAGAGCGCGGATCTCGCGCTCTATCACGCCAAAGTCGCGGGCGGGAACCGGATCAGCTTCTTCGACGCCTCGATGACGCGCGATCTCGTCCGCCGGCGCGAGATCGAGGCCGAACTGCGCGCCGCGATCCAGCGCGACGAACTGTCGATCTTCTTCCAGCCGATCGTCGATCTCGAAACCGGGCGGATCAAGACGTTCGAAGCGCTCGTCCGCTGGTTCCACCCCGAAAAGGGCGAACTGCGGCCCGACGAATTCATCCCGGTGGCGGAAGAAACCGGAGTCATCATCACGCTGGGCAACTGGATCACCGCGCAAGCGGCCAAGGCCTGCGCGCAATGGCCCGAGGATGTCACCGTGGCGGTCAATCTTTCGCCGGTGCAGATCCGGGCGCCCGGCGCGGCGCTGGGGATCAAGAACGCGCTGCGCGAAGCGGGCCTCGATCCCGCGCGGCTGGAACTGGAAGTGACCGAAAGCCTGTTCCTCGGCGACGATGAAAACACCGGCCGCTTCCTCGACGAACTCTGCGCCATGGGCGTGCGCTTCGCGCTCGACGATTTCGGCACCGGCTTCTCCTCGCTCGGCTACATCAACAAGTTCCCGTTCAAGAAGATCAAGGTCGACCGCAGCTTCGTGTCCGGCCCCAATGTCGGCCGCAAGAGCGAAGCGATCATCCGCGCCGTCGCCGAAATGGGTGCGACGCTGGAAATGGATATCGTCGCCGAAGGTCTCGAAACGGTCGAACAGGTGACGGCGGTGCGCAACGCCGGGTGCAATCTCGGCCAGGGTTACTATTTCAGCCGCGCGGTGCCCGATTATCTGGCCATGATGCTGCTCGCCCGCGAACGCGATATCGACCCGCACATGCGGCACGCGCTCTGACCACCCCTCGTCCGGGCGACTCGCCGCTGCGCTTTTCGGTAGGGGGCGCGTGGCGGATCTGAACTGCCCCGGCGCCAATCCTGTCCCCCCACACCAATCCCGTTCGAAATGCCCCCCGCTCAGGCTGAGCGGGGGTAGGATTGGCTCAGGTGAATGAACGGCCATTCCAACGCCCCAATCGCCTTTCCCATCCCCATAACACCCCCTTTCACGCAGCTTACGGCCCTTATCGCACGGCTTGCCCCGTCCGACCCGTGCGTACCGCGCCAAGGTCTTGGAATGGCTTGGCCCACTCCCATTTCAGCGCGCTGAGCATCCTTCTATTGCTCTTGCGAACCAATATCGGAAATAGTTGGGCAAGCCCGGTTTTTGGCGGTTGCAATAGGAAACGGACGAGCCTAGGGCAGGCCGAGTTTTAGCCGGGCGCCGCCGCCTGTGGTGTGGCTTGCCCAAATGCCAGAAATGTCCTCCAGACGGGAAGGAAATCCACTCATCATGGCTCGCAAGAAGATCGCCCTCATCGGCGCCGGTAATATCGGCGGCACTCTCGCTCACCTCGCCGCCCAGAAGGAACTGGGCGACATCGTTCTGTTCGACGTCGTCGAAGGCGTGCCGCAGGGCAAGGCGCTCGACCTGTCGCAGTGCGGCCCGGTCGAAGGGTTCGACGCCAAGATCACCGGCACCAACGACTATGCCGATATCGCGGGCGCGGACGTGATCATCGTCACCGCCGGTGTCGCCCGCAAGCCGGGCATGAGCCGCGACGATCTTCTCGGCATCAATCTCAACGTCATGAAGTCGGTCGGCGAAGGCATCAAGAACCACGCCCCCAACGCTTTCGTGATCTGCATCACCAACCCGCTCGATGCGATGGTCTGGGCGCTGCGCGAATTCTCGGGCCTGCCGCACAACATGGTCGTCGGCATGGCCGGCGTGCTCGATTCGGCGCGTTTCAGCACGTTCCTCGCCTGGGAATTCGGCGTTTCGATCCGGGACGTGAACACTTTCGTGCTCGGCGGCCACGGCGACACCATGGTGCCGGTGGTCGAATATTCGACCGTCAACGGCATCCCCGTTCCCGATCTCGTCAAGATGGGCCTGTCCACGCAGGAACGCATCGACGCCATCGTGCAGCGCACCCGTTCGGGCGGCGGCGAAATCGTCGGCCTGCTCAAGACCGGTTCGGCGTTCTACGCCCCGGCCGCTTCGGGCATCGCCATGGCGGAAGCCTATCTCAACGACCAGAAGCGCATTCTGCCCTGCGCCGCCTATGTCGACGGCCAGTACGGCGTTGACGGTCTCTATGTCGGCGTGCCGGTGCAGATCGGTGCGGGCGGCGTGGAAAAGGTCGTCGAAATCGCACTCGACACCGAAGCCAAAACCAACTTCCAGGTCTCGGTCGACGCGGTCAAGGAACTGCTTGATGCCTGCAAGGGCATCGACAGCTCGCTGGCCTGATCCCTTTCGTCTCCCCAGGAGTTTTTCATGTCCATTCTCATTGACAAGAACACCAAGGTCATCACCCAGGGGATGACCGGCGCCACCGGCACTTTCCACACCGAACAGGCGCTGGCATACGGCACGCAGATGGTCGGCGGCGTGACCCCGGGCAAGGGCGGCACGACCCACATCGGCCTGCCCAATTTCAACACCGTTGCCGAAGCTAAGGCCGTCACCGGCGCCACCGCTTCGTGCATCTACGTTCCGCCGCCGTTCGCGGCCGACTCGATCCTCGAAGCGATCGACGCCGAAATGGAACTGATCGTGGCGATCACCGAAGGCATCCCGGTGCTGGACATGGTCCGCGTGAAGCGCGCCCTGCAGGGTTCGAAGTCGCGCCTGATCGGCCCGAACTGCCCCGGTGTCCTCACCCCCAACGAATGCAAGATCGGCATCATGCCCGGTTCGATCTTCAAGAAGGGTTCGGTCGGCGTGGTCAGCCGCTCAGGCACGCTCACCTATGAAGCCGTGTTCCAGACCACCAACATCGGCCTCGGCCAGACCACCGCGGTCGGCATCGGCGGCGATCCGGTCAACGGCACCAACTTCATCGACGTGCTGGAACTGTTCCTGGCCGACGACGAAACCAAGTCGATCATCATGATCGGCGAAATCGGCGGCAGCGCCGAAGAAGAAGCCGCGCAGTTCCTCAAGGACGAAGCCAAGCGCGGCCGCAAGAAGCCGATGGTCGGCTTCATCGCGGGCCGCACGGCGCCTCCGGGCCGCCGCATGGGCCACGCCGGCGCTATCGTCTCGGGCGGCCAGGGCGGCGCCGAAGACAAGATCGCGGCCATGGAAGAAGCGGGCATCCGCGTCTCCCCCTCGCCGTCGCTGCTCGGCGAAACGCTGGATGGGCTCCTCAAGGAACTCGTATAAGCACGGATCGGGCCCTGCCTTCGCGCGGGGCCCCTCCCTCCTCGCGGCCGTCCCCTGCCGTGCGAGGAGTGTAACGCGGTTGGGACATTGCATTGGCAAGGCTCGATAGACAGCCTGGCGACCAGAGGTGACCCTAATGGGCAACGAAAGCCACGATTTCATCCCTGATGGCCCGCAACAAGGACCGTCATGGCAGAACGCCCGCTGGCCGCTGGTCGGCGGCGAAGCGGAAGACGATCTGACCCAGGGGCTCGACCCCACCGCAATGCAGGTGGCGGTCAAGCAGGCCGCCGCGAAATCCGGCAAGCCGATGGACGAAAGCGCCATCGTGCGGGCGGCGGACGAATCGATCCGCGCCATGTTGCTGATCCGCATCTATCGCGTGCGCGGCCATCTCGCCGCCGATCTCGATCCGCTCGGCCTTTCGGTGCGCGAAACGCCCGCCGAACTGACGCCCGAATACTACGGCTTCACCGGCGAAGCGCTCGATCGCCCGGTCTATGTCGGCGGCAATCTCGGCCTCGAATGGACGACCCCGCGCGAACTGGTGCAAATCCTGCGCACCAATTATTGCGGCAAGGTCGGCCTCGAATACATGCATATCGCCGATGTCGAGGAACGCCGTTTCCTCCAGGAGCGGATGGAAGGCGCCGACAAGTCGATCGATTTCACCATTCTCGGCAAGCAGGCCATTCTCGCCGCTGTCATTCGCGGGGAACAGTACGAAAAGTTCCTCGGCAAGAAATACGTCGGCACCAAGCGCTTCGGCCTCGATGGCGGTGAATCGATGATCCCCGCGCTCGAAGCGGTGATCAAATACGGCGGCCAGTACGGCGTGCGCGACATCGTCTACGGCATGGCCCACCGTGGCCGCCTGAACGTGCTCGCCAACGTGATGGCCAAGCCTTATCGCGTGATCTTCCACGAATTCTCGGGCGGCAGCGCCAACCCGGAAGATGTCGGCGGCTCGGGCGACGTGAAATATCACCTCGGCACCAGCACCGACCGCGAATTCGACGGCGTGAGCGTGCACATGTCGCTGGTCCCCAACCCCAGCCACCTCGAAACGGTGGACCCGGTGGTGCTGGGCAAAGTCCGCGCGCAGCAGGCCCTGCGTGACGATCTCGACAGCCACGAGCAGGTCCTGCCCGTGCTGATCCACGGCGACGCGGCCTTTGCCGGACAGGGCATCGTGTGGGAATGCTTCGGCCTTTCGGGCGTGCGCGGCTATTCCACCGGCGGCTGCATCCATTTCATCATCAACAACCAGATCGGCTTCACCACCAGCCCCAAATTCGCCCGCAATTCACCCTATCCCTCGGATGTGGCGAAAGGCGTCCAGGCGCCGATCCTGCACGTGAACGGCGACGATCCGGAAGCGGTGACATTCGCCTGCAAGCTGGCGATGGAATACCGCCAGCGCTTCAAGCGCGACGTGGTGATCGACATGTGGTGCTATCGCCGCTTCGGCCACAACGAGGGTGACGAGCCCGGCTTCACGCAGCCGCTGATGTACGAACGGATTCGCCAGCATCCGCCGATCAGCGCGATCTACGCCGAACGGTTGAAGGAAGAAGGCGTCATCGACGACAGCTTCGTCCAGCAGACGACCGACGATTTCGTGAAGCTGCTCGATGAGGAATTCGAAGCCGGCAAGACCTACAAGCCCAACGAGGCCGACTGGTTCGGTGGGCGCTGGGCCGGGCTCAACAAGCCCGCCGATCCGGAAACCGCGCGCCGCAACGTGGCCACCGCGATCGAGCCCAAGCTGCTCGAAAGCCTCGGCCGCACGCTGACCACGGTGCCGGACGATCTGACGATCCACAAGACGCTGGGCCGCGTGATCGATGCCAAGCGCAAGATGTTCGCCGAGGGCGAAGGCTTCGACTGGGCGACGGCGGAAGCGCTGGCGTTCGGCAGCCTGACGATGGAAGGATTCGGCGTGCGCCTGTCCGGCCAGGATTCGGGCCGCGGCACATTCAGCCAGCGCCACGCGATCTGGATCGACCAGAAGGACGAACACAAGTACGTGCCGCTGGCGACGCTGCCGCACGGCAAGTTCGAAGTCTATGACAGCACGCTTTCCGAATACGGCGTGCTCGGCTTCGAATACGGCTTCGCCTCCGCCGATCCGAAGACTCTGGTGCTGTGGGAAGCGCAGTTCGGCGATTTCGCCAACGGCGCGCAGATCGTGATCGATCAGTATGTCGCCGCCAGCGAAGCGAAATGGCTGCGCGCCAACGGCCTCGTCATGCTGCTGCCGCACGGCTACGAAGGCCAGGGGCCGGAGCACAGTTCCGCGCGCCTGGAACGCTTCCTCCAGCTTTGCGCGGACGACAATATCCAGGTCTGCAACATCACGATTCCGGCGAACTACTTCCACGTCCTGCGCCGGCAAATGCTGCGGCCGTTCCGCAAGCCGCTGATCATCATGGCGCCGAAATCGCTGCTGCGCCATCCGCTGGCCAAGAGCACGGCAGCGGAATTCACCGGCGACAGCCACTTCCGCCGCATCGTCAGCGACACGACCGCGATTGCCGACGACAAGGTTCGCCGCCTCGTGCTGTGCTCGGGCAAAGTCGCTTACGATCTGCTTGAGAAGCGCGATGCCGAAGGGCTGGAAGACGTATCGATCGTGCGCATCGAACAGCTCTATCCCTTCCCCGGCGAACCGCTGACCGAACGCTTCGCGAAGATGGACAATCTCGAAGACGTGATCTGGTGCCAGGAAGAACCGAAGAACAACGGTGCGTGGTTCTTCGTCGAAAGCCAGCTCGAAGCGGCTCTCACCGCCGCTGGCAAGAAGGGCATGCGTCCGTCCTACGCCGGGCGCGATGCATCGGCTTCGCCCGCAACCGGGCTGGCCAAACGCCACGCCGCGCAGCAGGAAGCACTGGTCAACCGGGCGCTCGGCCTGCCGGGCGGCGATCAACCGCAATATGGCCTGCCCAGTGCGCTCGAACCCGCCAGTGCCGGCAAGCCCGCCAGCCAGTAACAGTCATTTAAAGTCCTAGTCGGACAGGGAACACAAAGATGACGATCGAAGTCAAAGTCCCCGTTTTGGGTGAATCGGTTACCGAAGCCACCGTGGGCGAATGGCTGAAGCAGCCGGGCGACGCGGTGAAAGCGGATGAGCCCATCGTCAGCCTCGAAACCGATAAGGTCGCGGTGGAAGTCCCCGCGCCGAGCGATGGCGTGCTGGCGCAGCACATGGTCGCCGTGGGCGATACGGTGGAAGTGGGTGCGGTGATCGCGCTGCTTTCCGCCGACGGCGCGGGCGTGGCCCCCGCCGCGAAGGCCGCCCCTGCCCCCTCCGCCAGCGCACCGGCAGCGGCCCCCGCCGCCGCGCAGGATAGCGATGGCGCGCAGACGCTCTCCCCCGCCGTGCGCCGCGCGGTGCTCGAACACGGCGTCGATCCGTCGACGATCAAGGGTTCGGGCAAGGATGGCCGCCTGACCAAGGAAGACGTGCTCGCCGCCGCCAAGGCGAAGGACAGCGCCCCGGCGGCGCCTGCAACTGCCAGCGATGCGGCCCCGGCCGCAGCCCCTGCCGGTGCGGGCCGCAACGAGGAACGCGTCAAGATGACGCGCCTGCGCCAGACTATCGCCAAGCGCCTCAAGAGCGCACAGGACACCGCCGCCCTGCTCACCACGTTCAACGACGTCGACATGTCGGCGGTCATCGAAGCGCGTGAGAAATACAAGGACGTGTTCCAGAAGAAGCACGGTATCAAGCTGGGCTTCATGTCGTTCTTCGCCAAGGCTTCGGTGCTGGCGCTCAAGGATATCCCGGCGGTCAACGCGCAGGTCGATGGCGATGAAATCGTCTATCACGACTATGTCGATATCTCGATCGCGGTTTCGGCCCCGAACGGCCTCGTCGTCCCCGTGGTGCGCGATTGCGACAAGCTGGGCTTCGCCGGGATCGAGAAGGCCATCGCCGAATATGGCAAGAAGGCCAAGGACGGCACGCTGACCATGGAAGACATGAAAGGCGGCACATTCACGATTTCCAACGGCGGCGTGTTCGGCGGCCTGATGTCGACCCCGATCATCAACCCGCCGCAGTCGGCCGTGCTCGGCCTGCACCGGATCGAAGATCGCCCGGTCGTTCGCAACGGCGAAATCGTGATCCGTCCGATGATGTACATCGCGCTGTCCTACGATCACCGGATCATCGATGGCCGCGAAGCGGTGACCGCGCTCAAGACCATCAAGGAAGCGATCGAGGACCCGACCCGCATCCTGATCGACCTTTGAGCCTGACAAGCCCCGCCCGCCCCCCGGAAAACATGGGCCGGGCGGGGTTTTCGCATCAGAGTTGAATTGACTATTTTCCGCTCGTGCCGAATTTGTCGGATGCATGAGCGCACGGAGGCCACACATGGCTGAATACGACTACGATGTTCTCGTCATCGGTGCTGGACCGGGGGGCTATGTCGCCGCGATCCGCGCCGCGCAGCTCGGCCTGAAAACCGCCTGCGCCGAAGGGCGCGAAACGCTGGGCGGCACCTGCCTCAACGTCGGCTGCATCCCCAGCAAGGCGCTGCTGCACGCTTCGGAATATTTCGAAGCGGCCAAGGGCGGCGCGATGGCGGCGATGGGCATCAAGGTCACCCCCGAACTCGATCTCGACACCATGCAGGGCCAGCGCAAGGACGCGGTGAAAGGCCTGACCGGCGGGATCGAATTCCTGTTCAAGAAGAACAAGGTCGACTGGCTGAAAGGCTACGCCGCGTTCAAGGACGCGCACACCGTCGATGTCGCGGGCAAGACGGTGACAGCGAAGAACGTGGTCATCGCCACCGGCTCCTCGGTCACGCCGCTCCCCGGCGTCGAAATCGACAACGCCGGCGGCGTGGTGGTGGACAGCACCGGCGCGCTCGAACTGGCAGCCGTGCCGCGGAAGATGGTGGTGATCGGCGGCGGCGTGATCGGCCTCGAACTCGGCTCCGTCTGGCGCCGCCTCGGCGCGGAGGTGACGGTGGTCGAATTCCTCGATCAGCTCCTGCCCGGCATGGACATGGACGTGCGCAAGGAAGCCGGCAAGATCTTCAAGAAACAGGGCATGACGCTGAAGCTCGGCACCAAGGTCACCGGCGTGACCGTCACCGGCAAGAGCGCGCAGGTCACGGTCGAGCCCGCCGCCGGCGGCGATGCCGAAGTGATCGAAGCCGATGTTGTGCTGGTGTCCATCGGCCGCCGCCCGAACACCGACGGGCTCAATCTCGAAGCCGCCGGCCTTACCACCAACCAGCGCGGCCAGATCGAGACCGACCACGATTTCCGCACCAAGGCGGACGGCGTGTGGGCCATCGGCGACGTGATCCCCGGCCCGATGCTGGCGCACAAGGCCGAGGACGAAGGCATCGCCGTGGCTGAGAACATCGCCGGGCAGATCGGCATCGTGAATCACGCCGTGATCCCCAGCGTGGTCTATACCGCGCCGGAAATCGCGGGCGTGGGCCTGACCGAGGAAGCGGCAAAGGAAGCCGGGTACGAAGTCAAAGTCGGCAAGTTCCCGATGCTCGCCAATTCGCGCGCCAAGACCAACCACGAACCCGATGGCTTCGTGAAAGTGATCGCCGACGCGAAGACCGATCGCGTGCTCGGCACCTGGGTCATCGCCTCCGTCGCGGGCACGATGATCGCGCAGGTGGCGCAGGCGATGGAATTCGGCGCTCTGTCGGAAGATATCGCCTACACCTGCCACGCACACCCGACGCATTCGGAAGCGATCAAGGAAGCGGCCATGGCCGTGCGCGGCAAGCCGATCCATATGTGACACCGCCCGGCTTTGCCGGAAGCCCATACGGAACCGGAGGCGATCCTTGCCGATCGCCTCCGGTTTTTCGTTTCAGGGGTGCGCGGGTGGAGGAAATGCGGTGTGCGCCCTCATCCGCCCGTCACCCTGAACTCGTTTCAGGGTCCATTTCTCCGGATCGGATAACCGTGCATGGGGAGAGATGGATGCTGAACCAAGTTCAGCATGACGAGAAAGGACGGGAGGGAGAGAGCCTGCGCCCCTCCCTCCAGCCAGGACCGGCGGCGTTACTCAGTAGCCGCCCTGCGCTTCGCGGGCGCGGGCGTAATCGTCATCGTTCCACTGCGAATCGCGGCTCGATGCGCCGTCGTAATAGCCGTCACCCGCATCCCGGCCATCGCGATAACCCTGATCGTAGCCATCGCGATAACGCTCGTCCTGGCGATTGTCGCGATAGCGGTAATCGTCATCGCGGTAGGGGTAATCGCGGTCACGATAGGTGTCGCGGTCGCGCTTCGCGTTGCTCGCCGCGCTGGCAATCGCGGCAATGCCGCCCAGCACCAGAACGCCCGCCAGCACATCGCCGCCGCTGATCCCGCCGCGATTGTGGCGGTGATAGCGGCCATAGCCGGGATAGCGGCCGCGGCTGTGATTCAGCACCGCCCCGTCATCCCCAGTGGCGCTGTGCGCGACAGGGGCCGCCGGAGCGGCGGGAAGGGAAAGCTGCGCCGCAAAAACCGGGCTCGCCACCATCGAAGCAGTGGCGGCCAGAGCAAGGGCGAGAGAAGAACGAAAGGCAAAACGGCTCATTTTCGAACCCTTTCACACGAGTCGACGGAATATCGACTGCGAGGCAATATGACAATTACATGCGGAAGACTTGCGACAGGCTGAATAACGGCAGAAAAAATGTCCGGGATCGCCTGCAATCCCGGACATCATCATGCATTGGCCGAATTATTACAGCCCACGGATATTCTTGTAATCGATATCCACAACCCGGCCATAGCGCACCTTGCAGGTGAAGCTGCCGGAATCGTAGCCGCGGTAGCGCCGGTCCCAACCGCGATAGTCGCCGCCCCAGCCACGGCCGTAGATGCTGTCGCCATTGCGCCAGCCACGGCCCATGTTGTTCACTGCGATCCGGCCTTTGACGGTGTAGCCGCCGTTCTTGCGGTCGATATCGCGAATATCGGTGACTTTCGCCCGGCCATAGGAATAGCGGCTCGCATCGCGTTCGGCGGCGCGGACGCACATTTCCACCGCGCTGCGCGGATTGCCACGGCGGTTGTAATCGTTGCGGTCGCGATAGCCGTAACGCGCATAGGCGTCGTCATAGCCATAGCGATCGTATCCACGATCATATCCGCGATCGTTGGACGCGGCCGAAGCAATCGCCGCGATCCCGCCGATCACCAGCGCACCGGCGATAATCTCGCCCGCGCCGATGCCATCGTCACGGTCACGCGCTATGGCCGGGGAAGCGGACGTCACCGCCATCGCTCCGGCGGCAACGGTTCCAATCAGAGCCTTCGAAACAGACATCATTGCTTTATCCTCACTGCGGGTCGCGGCACACTGCCCGACAATGGAAACGGTCTAGCCCCCCGGCGATGAGATGATGCTGAACTTGCGCGACAGCATCCATTCATAAAACCACCATTTTATCTGAACACGGCATTCACTACTCTTGCGGGATCTCCAGCCCCGTCCAGCGGGCGAGGAACGCCAGCACGTCCGCCCCTTCGGCGATCTGCTTGTCGGTCGGCTTGCCCGAACCGTGCCCTGCCCCGGTTTCGATGCGGATCAGATGCGGCTTGTCACCGATGGAAGCCGCTTGCAGCGCGGCGGCATATTTGAAACTGTGCCCCGGCACCACGCGATCGTCGGTATCGGCGGTGGTCACGAGTATTGCCGGATAATCCGCGCCCGAACGGATGTTGTGATAGGGCGAATAGGACCGCAGGACGCGGAAATCGGCTTCCTTGTCCGGGCGTCCGTAATCGTCCACCCAATAGCGCCCGGCCGTCCAGCGATCGAACCGCAGCATGTCCATCACCCCCACCGCGGCATGAACGGCGTCGAACAGATCGGGGCGCTGATTGGTCACCGCGCCCATCAGCAGCCCGCCGTTGGAGCGGCCCTCGATCGACAGGCCGTGCGGCGTCGTGATCCCTTCGCCCTTGAGATATTCCCCCGCTGCGATGAAATCGTCGAACACGTTCTGCTTGTTGCCCAGGCGCCCGGCGTCGTGCCACGATTTGCCGTACTCCCCGCCGCCGCGCACATTGGCGAGCGCGAAGGCCCCGCCCGCCTCCAGCCACGCCATACGCACCGCCGAAAATCCGGGCGTCAGCGCAATATCGAACCCGCCATAGCCATAGAGCATCGTGGGCACGGCCCGGCCCGCTTCGGCCACGGCGCGCTTGCGCACCAGGAACATCGGCACGCGGGTCCCGTCCTTGGACGTGTAGAAGCGTTGTTCCACAACATAGGCATTGGGATCGAACGTCAGCTTCGGCAGCGCGAACGGCTGCATTTTCCCGGTGGACAGCTCCATCCGGTAAATCCCCGCGGGGCGGTTGAAACTGGCGAAGCTGTAGAAGGTTTCAGGATCGCCCGGCTTGCCGGTGAAGCCGTTGGCGGTGCCGAGGCCGTTCAGGCTGATCTCGTCCACCCGCGTACCGCCCAGTTCGAAAATCAGCGCGCGCGACGCGGCATCCTTGAGATAGGACACGATCAGGCGATTGCCGACCAGCGAAGCGGCGTTGATCGTCTCGTTCGCCTGCTTCACCACTTCGTACCAGCGCGGCGCGGCGGCATCGAGATCTATCGCCACCACGCGGAACCGGGGCGCATCCTCGTTGGTCGTGAACCACAGCACTCCACCCGTGCCTTCGATCAGATTCCACGCGTTGTCGAACCCGGTGATGAGCGGCCGGGCGAACCAGCCCTCCCGTGCCCGCTTGGCCAGATCGATGGCATGGATCTCATACCGCGAATCGGTGCCGACCGAACTGGTGATGACCGCCCAGCGCCCGTCATAGGTGACATCGGCGACATGCCCCCGCTCCGGATGATCGGGGGTGGCATAGACCAGTTCATCCGCGCTCTGATCCGTGCCGAGGCGGTGATAATAGATCGCCTGATTGTAGTTCAGCGCCTGAAAATCCTGCCCGGCGGCAGGCTCGGCGAAGCGCGAATAGAGGAAACCTTCCTCCCCCACCCAGGCGAGGCTGGTGAACTTGGCCCAGCGGACGGTATCGGGCAGGCGCTTGCCGGTGCGCACGTCCAGCACTTCGAGCCGCCGCCAGTCGCTGCCGTCCTCCTGCACGCTGTACAGCACGTACCGGGCATCGGGCGACGGCTTCCAGGTATCAAGCGCCGTCGTGCCGCCTTTCGACCATGCCGCCGGATCGAGCAGCAGGCGCGGTTTGCCATTCAGGCCCTTGCGGACGAACAGTTGCGGCTGATTCTGAAGCCCGGCGTTGCGTTCGTAGAAATATTGCCCTCCCGCTTTCACCGGGATGGAAAAGCGTTCGAAATCCATCAGGTCGCCGATCTTGGCGGCAAACCACGCGCGGCCCGGCAATTTGGCCAGTTCGGAATGAGTCAACGCGTTCTGCCGGGCCACCCAGTCGGCCACCTCCGGCGCGTTGCGCACGTCCTCCTCCAGCCAGCGGTAGGGATCGGCTATGGTTTCCCCGAAATGGGTTTCGGTCACGGTGTCGCGGCGCGTTTCGGGATAGGACAGAGGCATGGCACTTCCGGTCTGGGGGGTGGCCGTTATGACGGCGGCGGGCTGCGCCGTTTCGGCATGGCCCGGCGATGCGGCGGCAAGCAGGGCAACGAGGGCTGCACCGGATATCAGGTGCGCGAATGACCGCATGACAGGCTCCAACGAACGACGACGGAAAAGCGGAGAGGCCATATAGTTCGCAAAGACAGCATGAAATAGCGAGCCTCTCAGATACACAACCGTCACCCTGAACTTGTTTCAGGGTTCATTTCTCAGGATTGAGAAACTGTGCATGGGGAGAAATGGATGCTGAAACAAGTTCAGCATGACGAAGAAGAGGCATCGTGTTTTCTCGCCGCTGTCTTTCAAGCGATCAACCTCCTCCAAACAACACCCCAAAAGCAAAGGGCGGCCGCGAAGCTAGCATCCGCGACCGCCCTTACAATGGGTTGGAAAGGAAAAGACCGCTTATGCGTCGGCCAGTTCTTCCTCATTGGCCACCGGGCCGCTGTCCTGGCCCTTGGCATCAACGTCACGGTCGACCAGTTCGATGATCGCGATCGGCGCGGCGTCCGAAGCGCGGATACCGGCCTTGATCACGCGGGTGTAACCGCCGTCGCGGCCCTTGTAGCGTTCCGCGAGCACTTCGAAGAGCTTCTTTTCCTGCGCCTCGTCCATCAGGCGGCTGTGCGCCAGACGGCGGTTCGACAGGCCGCCATGCTTGGCGAGCGTGATCAGCTTTTCGACGTAGGGACGCAGTTCCTTCGCCTTCGGCGTGGTGGTCAGGATCTGCTCGTGCTTGATCAGCGAAGCGGCCAGGTTGCGCAGCAGAGCGGCGCGGTGGCCGGAACGGCGCTGCAGCTTACGGCCAGCGAGTTTATGACGCATGTTTCACTTCCTTCGTTCGTAAGGGGCCCGTGTCAGGTAGCCCGGTACCGGCTGTTTTCGGGGTCAGCCCGCTTCCCCTGAAAAAGCGCCCCGGCCGAAACCGGGGCTGCTTCTTGTCTCTGCTTAGCCGAGAAGTTCCTGTTCGAGCTTCTTGGCCATTTCTTCGATGTTTTCCGGCGGCCAGCCAGGGATATCCATGCCGAGGCGCAGCCCCATCGAGGAAAGGACTTCCTTGATCTCGTTGAGCGACTTGCGGCCGAAGTTCGGCGTGCGCAGCATCTCGGCTTCGGTCTTCTGGACCAGATCGCCGATGTAGATGATGTTGTCGTTCTTGAGGCAGTTGGCCGAACGCACCGACAGTTCCAGTTCGTCCACCTTCTTGAGCAGGTAACGGTTGAGCTGATTGGCGTCGCTTTCTTCCGGAGCAACGGCCACGCCGCCGATGACGGCAGTCGGGCCCTGCGGGATCGCGTCTTCGAAATGTACGAACAGCGCGAGCTGGTCCTGCAGGATGCGCGCGGCATAGGCCACCGCATCTTCCGGCGTCACGGTGCCGTCGGTTTCCACGGTCAGCGAAAGCTTGTCGTAGTCCAGTTCCTGGCCGACGCGGGCGTTCTCGACCTTGTAGCTGACCTGGCGAACCGGCGAATAGAGCGAATCGACCGGGATCAGGCCGACCGGCGCATCGGCCGGGCGGTTCTGCACCGCCGGAACGTAGCCCTTGCCGGTGTCGGCGGTCAGTTCCATGTTCAGCGTCGCGCCTTCGTCGAGGCGGCAGATCACGAGATCCTTGTTCATCACTTCGATATCGCCCGAAACGGCAATATCGCCGGCCTTCACTTCGGCCGGCCCCGTGGCGGACAGCTGGAGACGCTTGGCGCCTTCGCCTTCCATCTTCAGCGCGATCTGTTTGATATTGAGCACGATGTCGGTCACGTCTTCACGCACGCCCGCGAGCGACGAGAACTCGTGCAGCACGTTTTCGATCTTGACCGAGGTGATCGCCGCACCCTGGAGCGACGAGAGCAGCACACGGCGCAGCGCATTGCCGAGCGTCAGACCAAAACCACGTTCGAGAGGCTCCGCGACGAAAGTCGCCTTGCGCTTGCCGTCACCGCCGGGCTTGATGTCAAGGCTGTTGGGCTTCTTCAGTTCCTGCCAGTTCTTGATATTGACGGACATGTAATTCCCCTAGGGTTTTATCTGGCGGGAACGGCCGCTGGGCGCTTTGTGAGCGCTCGCGGCCGATCCGAAGGATGGCGGCCTCGTCAGGCCGCCAGGCAGGTTCAAATCAGACGCGGCGGCGCTTCGAAGGCCTGACACCATTGTGCGGGATCGGGGTCACATCGCGGATCGAGGTGATGGTGAAGCCCACCGCCTGCAGCGCGCGCAGAGCGCTTTCGCGACCCGAACCCGGGCCCTTCACTTCCACTTCCAGGGTACGCACGCCGTGTTCGGCCGCCTTCTTGCCGGCGTCGTCCGCAGCGACCTGCGCGGCATAGGGGGTCGACTTGCGGCTGCCCTTGAAGCCCATCATACCGGCGCTGGACCAGCTGATCGCATTGCCCTGGGCATCGGTGATGGTGATCATGGTGTTGTTGAAGCTGGCGTTCACGTGCGCGACGCCGCTGGTGATGTTCTTACGCTCGCGGCGCCGAATGCGCTGGGGTTCGCGTGCCATAGTTCGTGTCCTGTCCTCAGTAGGGAAGAAAAGCGGTTCCGGTTGCCCGGCCCGTGCTTACTTCTTCTTGCCAGCGATCGGCTTGGCCTTGCCCTTGCGGGTGCGGGCGTTGGTGTGAGTGCGCTGACCGCGAACGGGCAGGCCCTTGCGATGGCGCAGGCCACGATAGCAGGCGAGATCCATCAGGCGCTTGATGTTCATCGCGGTTTCGCGACGAAGGTCACCTTCCACGGTGTATTCGGCGTCAATCGCTTCGCGGATCTGGAGCACTTCGGCGTCCGACAGATCCTGCACGCGGCGGGCATGATCAATGCCCAGCTTGTCAGCGATATCCTTGGCGGCCTTGGGACCGATACCGTGAATGTAGGTGAGCGCGATAATCACGCGCTTGTTGGTGGGGATGTTTACCCCGGCAATACGAGCCACTTAATTCTCCTGCTCCACAGAAGGTAGCGGATACGCCGCAGCCTTCTATCTCAACGCTAAAGCCACTGCGACAATCTCCGGACGGCCAGGATGGCAAAAAGCCCGGATAGCTTGCCATAGCGAAGCCGACCGGACTCATCCGAACTTTCGAGTGAAAGGGGCGCTTAGGGCGATTCGCGCCCGAGGTCAACAGGCGACTTCCCATGCGGCAGCGCTACCGCGCGTTGTTCACGCGGTAGCGACGGCCATTTATAACAAACCCATGGCTATCCGTCAAAAGCGGATGGGTTCAGCCTTTGAGAATCGCTTCGATCGCAGCGGTCACATCGTCCATCTGCGCCATGCCGTCGACCCGCGCGACAATGCCGCGCTTCTCATAGAACGGCAGGATCGGCGCGGTCTTGGCGCGATATTCGGCCATGCGCGTGCGCACGGTTTCCTCGTTGTCGTCGGGCCGCCGCTTGAACTCGGTCGAACCGCACTTGTCGCACACGCCGGCAACCTTGGGCTGTTCGAACGTGTCATGATAGCCCTTCCCGCACTGCGCGCAGGTGAAGCGGCCGGTGATCCGCTCGACCAGCGCATCCTCGTCCACATCCAGTTCGATGACATGATCGAGTTGGCGATCGTGGCTGGCGAGAATACCATCGAGCGATTCCGCCTGGGCTTCGGTCCGGGGGTAGCCGTCGAAGATCGCGCCCGTTTCCGGGCCCATCGCGGCCAGTTCGTCCGAAATCAGCGCGGACACGATATCGTCCGAAACCAGTTCGCCCGCTTCCATCACGGCTTTCGCTTTGAGGCCCACCGGCGTCCCGGCCTTCACCGCGGCGCGCAACATGTCGCCGGTCGAAAGCTGGCGCATGCCGAAACGCTCGACCAGACGTTGCGCCTGGGTGCCCTTCCCCGCACCTGGCGGCCCGAGAAGAATGATATTCACGCTGCTCTCCCTGTTGTTCTAAAGCGCCCCGGGCCGCTCAGCGCAGCCGGCCTTTCAATTTGGCTTTCTTGATCAGATCGCCATATTGGTGCGCGAGCAGATGCGACTGGATCTGGGTGATGGTGTCGACCGTGACGTTCACCACGATCAACAGGCTGGTGCCGCCGAAGAACAGGGCAACGCCCGTTTCGGCCAGCAGGAATTCCGGCGCGACGCAGACCAGCGTCAGATAGATCGCCCCGATGACCGTGATCCGCGTGAGCACATAATCGAGATAGCTGGCGGTGTTCTTGCCCGGACGGATGCCCGGAATGAAGCCGCCATTCTTCTTCAGGTTTTCCGCCGTTTCCTCCGGATTGAAGACCACCGCGGTATAGAAGAAGGTGAAGAACACGATGCCCAGCGCGTAGAGCGTCATATAGAGCGGCTGCCCGTGCTGGAGATACTGGTTCATCGTCACGATGATGCTGCCCATCGTGGTGTCGGGCGAAACCGACTGCCCGGCGAACTGGCTGATCGTCAGCGGCAGCAGCAACAGCGAGCTTGCGAAAATCGGCGGAATCACACCCGCGGTGTTGAGCTTGAGCGGCAGGTGCGAACGATCCGCCTGCATCATGCCGCGCTGGCTGGCCCGCTTGGGGTACTGGATCAGCAGCCGGCGCTGCGCGCGTTCCATGAACGAGATGATCATGATCAGGCCGACGATCATCAGGATCATCGCCACGATGGTGAAGCTGCTGGTCGAGCCCGAGCTGTACTGCCCCATGAGGTTCGAAGTGAACGTCGGGAACTGGGCGACGATGCCGGCCATGATGATCAGCGACACGCCGTTGCCGATGCCGCGGCTGGTGATCTGTTCGCCCAGCCACAGCAGGAACATCGTCCCGCCGACAAGGCTGATCACCGCGCCGACGCGGAACATATAGCCGGGATCGACCACCGCTTGGAGCCCGCTCTGCGCGCCGTAGGCTTCGAGCCCGGTGGCGACGAACCAGCCCTGAATCACCGTCAGCAGCACCGCGCCGTACCGGGTGTACTGGTTGAGCTTCTTGCGGCCGCTTTCGCCTTCCTTCTTCAGCGCCATCAGCGCGGGATGGAGCGATGCGGCAAGCTGCACCACGATCGAGGCCGTGATGTAGGGCATGACGCCGAGCGCGATAAGACTCATGCGCTCAAGGCTGCCGCCCGAAAATGTGTTGAAAATGTCGAGAATGCCCCCGCGCGTCTGCGCGTAGAGGTCCTGCAGGATCAGCGGATTCACGCCCGGCAGCGGCACGAAGCTGAGAAACCGGAAAACGATCAGCGCACCGACCGTGAACCAAATCCGCTTCTTGAGTTCCGTGGCTTTGGAGAAATTGGCGAGGCTGAGGTTGCTCGCGAGATTATCGGCGCGTGATGCCATGGAGTGACTGTACCTTATCCGGGCCGCGCCTGTGCGCGGAAACGACCTGTCTGGTGTGGCCGCCCATATAGCGAGCGAGCGGAGATTTCATAACCCCCGCCCGCCGCAATTATCCGAATTATTCGGAAGCTTCGGCCTTGGCTTTGGCCGGAGCGGTGACTTCCACCGAACCGCCCGCCTTTTCGACCGCCGCAACCGCGCCCTTCGAGGCGCCGGCAACCTTGAACTGGACCTTGACGGTCAGTTCGCCCTTGCCCAGCAGACGCACGCCGTCCTTGCCGCCACGGGCGAGACCCGCCGCCTGCAGCGCCGCATGATCGACGACCTGCTTGGCGTCGAGCTTGCCCGCGTCGATGAACTTCTGGATCATGCCCAGGTTCACTTCGGCATAGTCCTTGGCGAAGGGGTTGTTGAAGCCGCGCTTCGGAATGCGCATGTGCAGCGGCATCTGGCCGCCTTCGAAGCCGTTGATCGAAACGCCCGAGCGCGCCTTGGCACCCTTCTGGCCACGACCGCCGGTCTTGCCCTTGCCCGAACCGATACCACGGCCGATGCGCATACGCCCCTTGCGGGCGCCATTGTTGTCACGGAGTTCGTTGAGTTTCATGATTCTGCACTCGCTTTCGCTTTGTTCGCGCCAAAAATAGAGAAGGCCCGGTACTCGCCCGGGCCCCCTCCGTCAACTGTAAGCCGGTTCAGTCGACCACAGCCACCATGTGCGGCAGCTTGGCGATCGCACCACGCACTTCCGGGGTATCCTCGACCTCGACGACCCTGTGCATCTTGCCCAGGCCCAGGCCGATCAGAATCTTCTTCTGATTTTCCGGACGACGGATCGGCGAACCGATCTGCTTGATCTTGATCTTCGCCATGTTCGCTTACTCCACGATGGCCGCGGCTTCGGCTTCCGCCTCGGCCTCGTTCGCACCACCACGGCCGAGAAGGTCGGCGACCTTCTTGCCGCGACGCTGCGCCACCGACTTCGGCGAAGTCTGGTTGACGAGCGCATCGAACGTGGCGCGGATCATGTTGTAGGGGTTCGACGTACCGACCGACTTGGTCACCACGTCGGCAACGCCCAGGCTTTCGAAGACGGCGCGCATCGGACCGCCGGCGATGATGCCCGTACCGGCCGGAGCCGAGCGGACATTGACCTTGCCCGCGCCGTAACGGCCCTTGCCGTCATGGTGGAGCGTGCGGCCTTCCTTGAGCGGAACGCGGATCATCTTCTTCTTGGCGGAAGCGGTCGCCTTGGTGATGGCTTCCGGCACTTCGCGCGCCTTGCCATGACCGAAACCGACGCGGCCCGAGCCGTCGCCCACCACAACCAGAGCCGCGAAGCCGAAGCGCTTGCCGCCCTTCACCGTCTTCGAGACGCGGTTGATGTGCACGAGCTTTTCGATCAGCTCTTCGCCTTCTTCTTCCTGGTTGCGGCCGCCACGGCGATCGTCGCGCCCACGGCCACGCCCGCGGCCTTCACCACGTTCGCCGCCACGGCCACGGCCACGGCCGCGACCTTCGCGCTGCTGACCGCCCTGTTCGCCTGCCGCCGCTTCGGGAGCAGCGGTTTCGACCACGGGGGTTTCTTGGTTGTTGTTCTCGTCAGCCATCATCAGAACTCCAGCCCGCCTTCGCGCGCAGCGTCGGCCAGCGCCTTGACGCGGCCATGGAACAGGAAGCCACCGCGATCGAACACGACAGTGGTCACGCCCGCCTGCTTGGCAGCGGCAGCGATGTCCGCGCCGACCTTGGCGGCGGCATCGATGTTGCCGCCCTTGCCGCCGAGAGTCGAAGCAGCAGCCAGCGTGCGGCCAGCGGCGTCATCGATGATCTGGGCATAGATGTGCTTGCCCGAACGATGCACCGACAGCCGCGGGCGACCGCCAGCGCGGGCCTTGAGCGCCGTCCGCACGCGGCGGCGGCGACGGTCGAAAAGAGAAAGCTTGGCCATCTTACTTCTTCTTCCCTTCCTTGCGGAAGATAAACTCGCCGCGGTACTTGATACCCTTGCCCTTGTAGGGTTCGGGCTTGCGCCAGCGACGGATTTCAGCAGCGAACTGCCCCACCTGCTGCTTGTCGACGCCGCTGATTTCGACGGTCGTCTGGTCGGGCGTCTTCACGTCCAGACCTTCCGGCACGTCGAGATCGACGTCATGGCTGTAGCCGAGCTGAAGCTTCAGCTTCTTGCCCTGTGCGTTCGCACGATAGCCGACACCGGTGATGGTGAGCGTCTTGGAAAAGCCTTCCGTAACGCCTTCCACCAGGTTCGACACCAGCGTGCGCTGCATGCCCCAGAAAGAGCGGGCGCGCTTCGAATCGTTCGCCGGCTGCACCGAGATGCTGCCATCTTCGAGCGCATAGGTGACTTCGTCAGCGAGCGTCAGCGTGAGAGTGCCCTTCGGCCCCTTCACAGTGAGAACGCCGTCCGCGATATTGGCGGTCACGCCGCCCGGAATCGCAACCGGCTTCTTGCCAATGCGGCTCATCAGAACACCTCCGCCAGCACTTCGCCGCCGACGTTGTGGGCGCGCGCTTCGGCATCCGAAAGCACGCCGCGCGGCGTCGAGACGATGGTGATGCCGAGACCGTTGCGGACAATCGGCAGCTCCTTGCTGCCCGAATAGATCCGGCGGCCCGGCTTGGACACGCGGGCGACGTGCTTGATCGCGGGTTCGCCCTCGAAATACTTCAGTTCGATCCGCAGCTGCTTGTGCTTGCCGGTTTCGTCTTCGCTGAAGCCACGGATGTAGCCTTCGCGCTGAAGAACTTCGAGAACACGCGCACGCAGGTTGGAAGCCGGCGAAAGGACGGAGTCCTTCTTCGCCCGCTGGCCGTTGCGGATACGGGTGAGCATATCACCCAGGGGATCGGTCAATGCCATGTGATGATCCTTACCAGCTCGACTTCGTCATACCGGGAATCAGGCCCTTGTTGCCCAGATTCCGCAGTTCGATGCGGCAGAGACCGAACTTGCGGTAATAACCGCGAGGACGGCCCGTGGTTGCGCAACGGTTGCGCACGCGGGTCGGGTTAGCATTACGCGGGATTTCCGCCATTTTCAGACGGGCCATCAGCCGATCGGTTTCGTCTGCCGACTGGTCGTCGGCAATCGCCTTCAGCTTGGCATATTTCGCCGCATACTTCTGAACGAGCTTCTTGCGACGCTCATTCTTGTTCACGGAACTCAGTTTCGCCATGGACTTAAGCTCTCTTCCTCAGCGGCGGCTCACGCCGCTTCCTTCTGTTCGGCGTCAGCCGGGAACGGGAAACCGAACAGACGCAGCAGTTCGCGTGCTTCTTCGTCGGTCTTCGCGGTGGTGGTGACGATGATATCCAGACCCCGGACCTTTTCGATCCGATCATAGCTGATCTCGGGGAAGATGATCTGTTCCTTCACGCCCATGGCGTAATTGCCCCGCCCGTCGAAGCTCTTCGGGTTGAGCCCGCGGAAGTCGCGGATACGCGGCATGGCGATCGTCACCAGACGGTCGAGGAATTCGTACATGCGTTCGCGGCGCAAGGTGACCTTGCAACCGATCGGCATGCCTTCACGCAGCTTGAACTGCGCGATCGATTTCTTCGCCTTGGTGATAACCGGCTTCTGGCCGGCGATCAGTTCCATTTCCTCAGCGGCCGTCTGGACCTTCTTCTTGTCCTGGCTCGCTTCGCCCACGCCCATGTTGAGCGTGATCTTTTCGAGCTTCGGCACCTGCATCGGGTTTTCGTAGCCGAATTTCTCCGTCATCGCCTTGACGATTTCAGCGTCGTAACGCTGGCGGAGACGCGGGGTGTACTTGTCAGCCATCGATGGTCTCCCCGGACTTCACGGCAACGCGGACCTTCTTGCCGTCCTTGACTTCGAAGCGAACGCGGGTCGGCTTGCCGTCCTTCGGATCGGCGAGCGCAACTTTCGAGATCGCCAGCGGCGCCTCGCGGCGGTCGATGCCGCCCTGCGGGTTCGTCTGGGTCGGCTTGCGGTGGCGAGCAGCGATGTTCACGCCCTGCACCAGGACCTTGCCGTCCTGCGGCATGACCTGGAGGACAGTGCCGGTGCGGCCCTTGTCCTTGCCCGAACGGACAACGACGCTATCACCCTTCTTGATCTTCGCAGCGGACATTACAACACCTCCGGAGCGAGCGAAATGATCTTCATGAAGCCGCGGCCGCGCAGTTCGCGCACCACCGGGCCGAAGATACGGGTGCCGATCGGCTCCTCGTTCTTGTTCACGAGCACCGCGGCATTGCTGTCGAAGCGGATCACGCTGCCATCGGGACGGCGAACGTCCTTCTTGGTGCGCACGATCACGGCGCGATGAACGTCGCCCTTCTTTACGCGGGCGCGCGGCTGCGCCTCCTTCACGGAGACGACGATCACGTCGCCGACGCCAGCGGTACGGCGCTTAGACCCGCCCAGCACCTTGATGCACTGGACGCGCTTCGCGCCGCTGTTGTCCGCGACGTCGAGATTGGATTGCATCTGGATCATAGATCCGGTTCCTTCTCACTCGGCTTGCCGGAACCAGTCCGGCAGTTCCAAAAAACGTCTGTTGCTGCCTCAGGCCTCAACGTCGAGGTTGGCTTCGACAGCCTGGCCCTTGCCCGCCTGAACGCGCTCGATCACCTGCCAGGTCTTGGTCTTGGAGATCGGACGGGTTTCCTCGATGCGGACGGTTTCGCCAGTCTTGTAGGCGTTGTCCGCGTCATGGGCATGGTACTTCTTCGAGCGGCGGATGATCTTCCCGTACAGCGGGTGCTTCACCTTACGCTCGACAAGCACCGTCACAGTCTTGTCGGTCTTGTCGGAGACCACGGTCCCGATCAGGATACGCTTCGGCATCGTGTGCTCCTTAAGCCTTCGCAGCGCGGGCGCGCTCGCCCTGCAGCGTCTTGATACGCGCGATCTGGCGGCGCACTTCCTTGATGCGAGCGGGACGCTCGATCTGGTTGGTCGCTGCCTGGAAGCGCAGATTGAACTGCTCGCGCTTCAATTCGCCCAGATCAGCGGTGAGCTGATCGTCGGTCTTCGCGCGGAAGTCTTCAGTCTTGGCCATCATTCAGCTCCCAGGTGCGACGTGTCGCCCAGTCGGGCAACGACCTTGGTCTTGATCGGCAGCTTCATCGCAGCGCGCTGGAACGCCACTGCGGCGAGCGGGCCCGGAACGCCATCGAGTTCGAACAGGATGCGGCCCGGCTTCACCCGTGCTGCCCAGTATTCGATCGAACCCTTGCCCTTACCCTGACGGACTTCGGCAGGCTTCTTCGAAACCGGCACGTCGGGGAAAACGCGGATCCAGAGACGGCCCTGACGCTTGATGTGACGCGTGATCGCACGGCGAGCCGCTTCGATCTGGCGAGCGGTGATCCGTTCGGGCTCAAGCGCCTTGAGACCGTAGGAGCCGAAGTTCAGCGACGTACCGCCCTTGGCATCACCGTGGATACGGCCCTTGAATGCCTTGCGGAACTTGGTTTTCTTAGGTTGCAGCATGACTCTTAGTTCCTGCGGTCATCACGTGCCGGACGCACGCCGGAGGTCTGGGCCTCCATCATCAACCGGTCCTGCGCCATCGGATCGTGGCCGAGGATCTCACCCTTGAAGATCCAGCACTTGATCCCGATGATGCCGTATGCGGTCAGCGCTTCGGCTTCGGCATAATCGACATTGGCGCGCAGCGTGTGCAGCGGCACGCGGCCTTCGCGGTACCATTCCACACGAGCGATTTCAGCACCGCCGAGACGGCCGCCGCACGTGATCTTGATCCCTTCCGCGCCGAGGCGGAGAGCGGACTGCACGGCCCGCTTCATCGCGCGGCGGAAAGCCACACGGCGAATGAGCTGATCGGCGACGCCCTGGGCGACGAGCTTGGCATCGATTTCCGGCTTGCGGATTTCAACGATGTTCAGCTTCACTTCGCTGGCGGTCATCTTCGACAGCTTGGCGCGCAGCTTCTCGATGTCCGCGCCCTTCTTGCCGATGATGACACCGGGACGGGCCGCATAGATCGACACGCGGCACAGCTTGGCCGGGCGCTCGATCACCACCTTCGAAATCGCTGCCTGGGGCAGGTTTTCGACGATGAACTTGCGGATTTCGAGATCTTCCTTGAGCAGCTGGCTATAGTCACGCCCTTCGGCGTACCAACGGCTGTCCCAGGTGCGATTGATCTGCAGGCGCAGGCCGATCGGATTGCTCTTCTGACCCATGGATCAGGCCTCCTCGACTTCGCGGACCACAATGCGCAGCCGGCTGAACGGCTTGAGGATGCGCGTGGACTTGCCACGGCCCCGCGTGTGGAAACGCTTCATGGTGACCGACTTGCCGACGCTTGCTTCCGCAACGACGAGCGAGTCGACATCCAGATTGTGGTTGTTTTCCGCGTTGGCGATCGCCGAAGCGAGAACCTTCTTGGCATCCTGCGCCATCGCCCGCTTCGAGAAAGTGAGGATGTTCAACGCATCCTCGGCCTTCTTGCCACGGATCAGGCCAGCGACCAGATTCAGCTTCTGAGCCGAACCGCGAATGGTCGTGCCGACAGCCAGCGCCTCGTTATCGGCGACGCGGCGGGGAGCTTTCTGCTTGCTCATCAGCGCTTACCCTTCTTGTCGGCGGCGTGGCCGGGGAAATTGCGCGTCGGCGCAAATTCACCAAGCTTGTGACCGACCATTTCCTCATTCACCGCAACGGGAACGAACTTCTGGCCATTGTAGACGCTGAACGTCAGACCAACGAACTGCGGCAGGATGGTGGAACGACGCGACCAGGTCTTGATCGGCGCACGGCCACCCGATTCCTGGGCGTCTTCTGCTTTTTTCAGCAGGTGCAGGTCGACAAACGGACCTTTCCAGACGGAACGAGCCATTATCGCTTACCTCTTCTTCTTCGCGTGACGCGAACGGATGATCATCTTGTCCGTCTGCTTGTTGTTGCGGGTCCGGGCGCCCTTGGTCGGCTTGCCCCACGGGGTCACCGGATGACGGCCACCCGAGGTGCGGCCTTCACCACCGCCGTGCGGGTGATCGACCGGGTTCTTCGCAACACCGCGCGTCAGCGGACGACGGCCCATCCAGCGGCGACGACCGGCCTTCGCCAGCGTCTGGTTCGAGTTGTCGGGGTTCGACACCGCGCCAACCGTACCCATGCAATCGCCACGCAGGTAACGCTGTTCGCCCGAGTTCAGGCGAACGATCACCAGGCCGCGGTCACGGCCAACGATCTGGATGTACGCACCGGCAGAGCGAGCGATCTGGCCGCCCTTGCCCGGCTTCATTTCAACGTTGTGGCAGATCGTGCCGACCGGCATCTGCGACAGGAGCATCGCATTGCCCGGCTTCACGTCGACGCGTTCGCCGGCCACCACCGTATCACCAACGCCGAGGCGCTGCGGAGCGATGATGTAAGCCAGTTCCCCGTCTTCGTACTTGATCAGCGCGATGAACGCCGTGCGGTTGGGGTCGTATTCCAGACGCTCAACCGTAGCAGGAACGTCCCACTTGCGGCGCTTGAAGTCGATGAAACGATACTTCTGCTTGTGACCGCCAGCGATACCGCGCGAGGTCACGTGGCCCTTGTTGTTACGGCCACCGGTCTTGGTCTTACCTTCGGTAAGCGCCTTGACCGGCTTGCCCTTCCACAGGCCGGACTTGTCGACGAGGACCAGTCCGCGGCGCGCGGGGCTCGTCGGTTTGTAGTTCTTCAGTGCCATGATCCGCGCCTCAGATACCGCTGGTGACGTCGATCGACTGGCCTTCGGCCAGCGTCACAACCGCCTTCTTCACATCGGAGCGCTTGTAGGGCTTGCCCTTCCAGCGCTTCGTCTTGCCCTTCTGGACAAGAGTGTTCACACCCTTGACCTTCACGTCGAACAGAGCCTCGACCGCTTCCTTGATCTGCGGCTTGGTGGCGCTATCGGCGACCTTGAAGACAACCGCGTTGTTTTCCGACAACAGCGTGGCCTTCTCGGTGATGTGGGGCGAAAGGATCACGTCGTAGTGACGCACATCCACGTCCTGCTTCTTAGCCATTGAACCGCGCCTCCAGTTTTTCGACCGCCGCGCGGGTCAGCACCAGCGTGTCATGCTTCAGGATGTCGTAGACATTCGCGCCGACAGCCGGGAGCACATTGATGTTCGGCAGGTTGCCGGCGGCGCGGGCGAAACCTTCGTTCACCGCTTCACCGTCGATCACCAGCACCTTCTTGCCCCAGCCCGCATTGGCGAGCTGACCGGCGAGCGCCTTGGTCTTGGCATCCTTCAGCTCGAGGCTGTCGACGATGACGAGACCTTCCTTGGCGCGAGCCGAGAGAGCCATCTTGAGGCCCAGCGCGCGCACCTTCTTGTTCAGCGACTGGCCGAAATCACGAGCGCGGGCGCCGTGAGCCTTACCACCGCCGATGAAGATCGGAGCCTTGCGGTCGCCATGACGAGCCGTGCCGCCGCCCTTCTGGCGACCCCACTTCTTGCCGGTGCGGGCAACGTCCGAACGCTCGCGGGTCGGACGAGCCGTACCGCGACGGTTTTCGAGCTGCCAGGTGACAACCCGGTGCAGGATGTCGGCGCGCGGTTCGAGACCGAACACGGCATCCGAAAGTTCGATGTCGCCGGAGGCCTTGCCGCCTTCCAGGGTCTGTACCTTGACCTTCACGACTTAGCCCTCCTGGCCTTCGGCCGCCTCGACCGCCGGTGCCGCATCGGCAGGCGTGTCGGCAGGCGCCGCATCATTGCTGTTCAGGCCCTTGAGGCCAGCGGGGTACGGCGCTTCGGCGTGACGCGCGACCTTCACCGCATCGCGAACGAGCAGCCAGCCGTTCTTCGAACCGGGGACAGAACCCTTCACGAAGATCAGGCCACGCTCATCGTCCGTGCGAACGACTTCGAGGTTCTGCTGCGTGCGCTGACGATCACCCATGTGACCGGCCATCTTCTTGTTCTTGAAGACGCGGCCCGGATCCTGGCGCTGACCGGTCGAACCGTGCGCACGGTGACTGATGGAGACGCCGTGCGACGCACGCATACCCCCGAAGCCCCAGCGCTTCATGGCGCCCGCAAAGCCCTTGCCCTGCGTGTGACCGGTGATGTCGACCAGCTGGCCGGCAACGAAGTGCGATGCCGCAATGGTCGAACCGACTTCGACAACCGCATCTTCAGCGACGCGGAATTCCGCAACCTTGCGCTTGAGCGGCACGCTCGCCTTGGCGAAGTGCTCACGCTGCGGCTTGTTGACGTTCTTCTGCTTGGCCTCGCCCGAACCAACCTGGAGGGCGGTGTAACCGTCCTTCTCGTCGGTACGAACGGATACGACCTGACAATCCTCCAGCGCCAGAACGGTGACCGGTACGTGGCGGCCATCCTCCTGGAACAGGCGGGTCATCCCGACTTTCTTAGCGATCACGCCAGTGCGCATGATCCATACTCCTACAGAGGCCTACGCGGGCCCATCCCGCGAAGGCGTGTTCAGCCCAAAATGTGAAGCGAGCCCCGTCCGGGCTGAAACACCGCTTCCCCAAAAAGAGGTCGCGAGACGGGGGACGCTTGCCCGGCAGAAACCCGCAGGTTCGGCCGGAGGTATCCCTGATTTCACGGATGGCGATTTCGCCCACCCAACCCGCGCTTTTAACGACGTGCGGGAGTCGCTGCCGCCCTTAGGGGCAAACCGGCGATTAGGCCAGCTTAATTTCGACGTTCACGCCCGCGGCGAGATCCAGCTTCATCAGCGCATCGACCGTCTGGGCGTTGGGCTGCACGATATCCAGCAGCCGCTTGTAGGTGCGGACCTCGAACTGCTCGCGCGACTTCTTGTCGATGTGCGGACCGCGGTTCACGGTGAACTTCTCGATGCGCGTCGGCAGCGGAATGGGCCCACGAATAAGAGCGCCGGTGCGGCGGGCGGTTTCCGCAATTTCGCCAGTTGCCTGGTCGAGCACGCGATGATCGAACGCCTTGAGGCGAATGCGGATGTTCTGAGCTTCCATGTCCACTTACCGATGCGAAAGAGCCAAGGGAACGACCATCGATCGGCCACCCCCAAATAAAAATGAAGACCGCCCCACATCACCGGACCTTCAAGGAAGGTTCACGGGAACGGGGCGACCCCCAGAATTCCGACCGGCCGAATCCGTCAGGACCCGGCCGGAGCGGCGCCTATATTACTTCGTGATCGAGCTGACAACCCCCGAACCGACGGTGCGGCCACCTTCGCGGATTGCGAAGCGCAGACCTTCATCCATCGCGATCGGAGCGATCAGCTTCACGCCGATCGTCACGTTGTCGCCCGGCATGACCATTTCGGTGCCTTCGGGAAGGATCACTTCACCGGTCACGTCGGTCGTGCGGAAGTAGAACTGCGGACGGTAGTTGGCGAAGAACGGCGTGTGACGGCCACCTTCGTCCTTCGACAGAACGTAGACTTCGGCGCTGAATTCGGTGTGCGGCGTAACCGAACCCGGCTTCGCGAGAACCTGGCCGCGCTCAACCGCTTCACGAGCGATACCACGGATCAGGGCACCGACGTTGTCACCGGCTTCACCGCGATCGAGCAGCTTGCGGAACATTTCAACGCCCGTAACGGTCGTCTTCTGCGTGTCCTTGATGCCGACGATTTCGACTTCGTCACCCACGTTCACAATGCCGGTTTCGATACGGCCGGTCACAACCGTACCGCGACCCGAGATCGAGAACACGTCTTCGATCGGCATCAGGAACGGCTTGTCAACCGGGCGTTCCGGCTGCGGGATGTACGAGTCGACGGCAGCCATCAGTTCCTTGATGGAGTTTTCACCGATCGCTTCGTCACGGCCTTCGAGAGCGGCCAGAGCCGAACCCTTGACGATCGGAATATCGTCGCCCGGGAAATCGTAGCTCGAAAGCAGTTCGCGAACTTCGAGTTCAACCAGTTCGAGAATTTCTTCGTCGTCGACCTGATCGACCTTGTTCATGTACACGACCAGAGCCGGCACGCCGACCTGGCGGGCGAGCAGGATGTGTTCGCGGGTCTGCGGCATCGGGCCGTCAGCAGCGTTCACCACCAGGATCGCGCCGTCCATCTGGGCGGCACCGGTGATCATGTTCTTCACGTAGTCGGCGTGGCCCGGGCAGTCGACGTGCGCGTAGTGGCGCGCGTCGGTTTCGTATTCCACGTGAGCGGTCGAGATCGTGATGCCGCGCTCGCGCTCTTCCGGAGCCTTGTCGATGTTTGCGAAATCGACGGGAGCACCCATGACCTTGGTGATGGCCGCGGTCAGCGTGGTCTTGCCGTGGTCGACGTGACCGATGGTGCCGATGTTGCAGTGCGGCTTGTTCCGCTCAAATTTTTCCTTCGCCATTGTCTCTTAACCTCTATTCCTAGAACTTAGAATTCCACGGGAGAAAAGCGGCACCCGGTGAATCAGGCGCCGCCCCTAAACGGTCGCTCGCCTTTAGGCAAGCTTCTCCTTGACTTCAGCAGCGACATTCGCCGGCACTTCATCATAGTGCGAGAACTGCATGCTGTATTGCGCACGGCCCTGCGTGAAAGAACGCAGTTCGTTCACGTAACCGAACATGTTCGCCAGCGGCACATTGGCTTCGACAGCCTGGGCGTTGCCGCGGGTGTCGGTGCCCTGAATCTGGCCACGACGCGAGTTGAGATCGCCGATGACGTCGCCGAGATATTCGTCCGGCGTCACGACTTCCACTTTCATGATCGGTTCGAGCAGCTTGATGCCGGCCTTGCTGGCAACTTCGCGCATCGCACCGCGACCGGCGATTTCGAACGCGATCGCCGACGAGTCGACGTCGTGATACGCACCGTCATACAGAGTGACGTCGAAATCGATGATCGGGAAGCCCACCAGGAAGCCGCTGGCCGCCTGTTCGCGCATGCCCTTTTCGATCGCGGGGATGAATTCCTTCGGAATGTTACCGCCCTTGATCTCGTCAATGAAGTTGATGCCCTGGCCGCGTTCGCCCGGAGCCACCTTCACCTTCACGCGGCCGAACTGGCCCGTGCCGCCCGACTGCTTCTTGTGCGTGAAATCGACATCGACCGGCTTGGCCAGCGATTCGCGATAAGCCACTTGCGGCGCGCCGACGTTGGCTTCGACCTTGAATTCGCGCTTCATGCGATCGACGAGAATATCGAGGTGAAGTTCCCCCATCCCCTTGATGATCGTCTGGCCCGATTCATGGTCGGTCGTGACCCGGAACGACGGATCCTCGGCAGCCAGACGGTTGAGCGCGACGCCCATCTTTTCCTGGTCGGCCTTGGTCTTGGGTTCCACCGACAGTTCGATAACCGGTTCGGGGAATTCCATCCGTTCGAGAACGATCGGCTTCGCCGGATCGCACAGCGTATCGCCGGTGGTGGTTTCCTTGAGACCGGCCACGGCAACGATGTCGCCTGCGAACGCTTCTTCGATGTCTTCGCGGTTGTTGGAATGCATCAGCAGCATGCGGCCGATCTTTTCCTTCTTGTCCTTCACCGAATTCAGCACCGAACCCTTGGCGAGACGGCCCGAATAGATGCGGGTGAAAGTCAGCGAACCCACGAACGGGTCGTTCATGATCTTGAACGCCAGCGCCGCGAACGGTGCGTCGTCGCTCGACGGACGGCTGTCTTCCTCGTCGCTGTCGGGCTTCACGCCCTTGATCGCCGGAACGTCGATCGGGCTCGGCAGATAGTCGACAACGGCATCGAGCAGAGCCTGCACGCCCTTGTTCTTGAACGACGAACCGCACAGGACCGGAACGAACGCCTGGCCCAGCGTGCCCTTGCGGATCAGCTTCTTCAGCGTCGCCGCATCGGGGATGTTGCCTTCGAGGTAGGCTTCCATCGCCTCGTCGTCCTGTTCGACGGCGAGTTCGATCAGCTTTTCGCGATATTCGGCAGCCTTGTCCGCCATGTCGGCCGGAATTTCTTCATAGAAGAATTCGGCGCCGAGCGTTTCATCCTTCCAGATGATCGCGCGATCGTTGACGAGATCGACGAGGCCCTTGAAATCGGATTCCGCACCGATCGGGAGATAGAGCACCAGCGGCGTCGCGCCGAGACGGTCGATGATCGTCTGCACGCAGTAATAGAAGTTCGCACCGGTCCGGTCGAGCTTGTTGATGTAGCACATGCGGGGCACGCCGTACTTGTCGGCCTGGCGCCACACGGTTTCCGACTGCGGCTCCACGCCGGCAACGCCGTCGAACGCGGCAACCGCGCCGTCGAGAACGCGCAGCGAGCGTTCCACTTCGATGGTGAAGTCCACGTGTCCGGGGGTGTCGATGATGTTCAGGCGGTGCTCTTCGCCCTGCCCGTCATTGGCTTTCCAGAAGCAGGTCGTCGCGGCCGACGTGATGGTGATGCCGCGTTCCTGTTCCTGCTCCATCCAGTCCATCGTGGCGGCGCCGTCATGGACTTCGCCGATCTTGTAGGACTTGCCGGTGTAGAACAGAATCCGCTCGGTCGTGGTGGTCTTGCCGGCGTCGATGTGCGCCATGATACCGAAATTGCGGTAGCGTTCGATGGGATGGCTACGTGCCATGGGGAATTCCTTGGATGATGGGGGCTCCCGGAAGGGACAGCCCCCATATGGTTACGATTGTTACAATCGAAAGTCTTTCCGGCGCGAAGCTTACCAGCGGTAGTGGCTGAACGCGCGGTTGGCGTCGGCCATGCGGTGGGTGTCTTCCCGCTTCTTGACCGCGTTGCCACGGTTGTTCGCCGCATCCAGCAGTTCGCCCGAAAGACGGGCAGCCATGGTGGTTTCCGCACGGCCGCGGGCCGCGTTGATCAGCCAGCGAATGGCCAGCGCCTGAGCGCGTTCGGGGCGGACTTCGACCGGGACCTGGTAAGTCGCACCGCCAACGCGGCGGCTGCGGACTTCGATCTGCGGGCGCACATTGTTCAGCGCATCGTGGAAGACCTGGACCGGATCGCTCTTGGCCTTCGCTTCGACCGTTGCGAGCGCACCGTAGACGATACGTTCGGCAACCGACTTCTTACCGTCCAGCATGAGGTTGTTCATGAACTTGGACAGCACCTGATCACCAAACTGGGGATCGGGCAGGATTTCCCGCTTCTCGGGACGACGACGACGTGACATCGGATATTTCCTTTCACACGGCGGCACCGCTCAATCGAGCGTGCCAGCCTGAAACCTTACGAACTCGCGCGCGAGCCTTACTTGGGCCGCTTCGCGCCGTACTTCGAACGGCTCTGCTTGCGGTCCTTCACGCCCTGCGTGTCGAGCACGCCGCGCAGCACGTGGTAACGCACGCCGGGAAGGTCGCGCACACGGCCGCCGCGGATCAGCACAACCGAGTGTTCCTGCAGGTTGTGGCCTTCGCCGGGGATGTAGGAGATGACTTCGCGCTGGTTGGTCAGGCGGACCTTGGCAACCTTGCGGAGAGCGGAGTTCGGCTTCTTCGGCGTCGTGGTATAGACGCGGGTGCAGACACCGCGCTTCTGCGGGTTCTGATCCATGGCAGGGACCTTGCTCTTGGTCTTCTGCGGAACGCGACCCTTGCGGATCAGCTGGTTGATTGTCGGCATTGAATACCTTCACCTGGTCTAGGCGATACCGTGGATGAAGGATCTGGTCTTGCGCACCGCCCCGCCCCGCGCCCCGAGGACGCAAACCGGAAACCAGCCATGCCGCCCGAAAGCCGCCCTGGCGCACACAAGCCGAATCGCTCCACCCAACTGATCGCCGGGTTACTTTGACGGCTGCCCCGCTGTTCGCCCGCCTGTGAGGCCGCAGCAAACCCAATAGAAAAAGGCAAAGGTTTCAAAACCCAAGCCCCGGGACATAACCGGCAATGTTCAGCTCTATCTCCCCGCAAGGCAGGAACCCCCGCCTTTCGGATCGCGCGCCCTTAAGGGAATTGCCCGGTTCGGTCAAGGACGCTGCGCCGTCCGCCGGTCCCCGATCCACCCTTTGGGCCCACGCCGCGCGCCCCAACGGCATGGCGCGTTTTTCCATCCGGCAGGCGCGCGTTTATTGCCTACCAATCTGATAGGGATATAGTGCACGGGTCGGAACGTGTTCCAAGTCGACCGGCTTTCGCGTCAAACAAGGAGAAACACCATGACCGATCGCACGGCGGTTTCGCAGGAAATCGCGCCAGAACCACGTATCCTTATCGTTCCCGGCCACGATGCCGACGATGCCCAGCATTGGCAGCGGGCATGGGCGGCCACGCGCCCGCATTGCGAACGGCTCGATCTCGGCCTGTGGGACAATCCGCACCGCAACACCTGGGTCAACAAGCTCAATCTCGCCATCAACCGGCAGGATCGCCCGGTGGTGCTGGTGGCTTATGGGCTGGGTTGCCTGACCGTGGCGTGGTGGGCCGAATACGAACGCCCGGCCATAAACGATCCGGTGGTCGGCGCACTGTTCGTCGCCCCGCCCGATATCGACCGGCCCGGTATCGATCCACGCGTGGCGAAATTCGGCGCGGTGCCCCGGCGGGAACTGCCCTTCCCCGCTTTCCTCGTCCCCTGCGTGGAAGACCGGCTGTGCAATTATCGTACCGCCTACAGCCTCGCGCAGGATTGGGGCGCCAATTTCATCGATCCGGAAGACAACGAACAGGAAACGGGCCATCCGCACGACAAGCGATGGCCGCTGGGTGAAGTGCTGCTGAACCGCTTGCTGCGCAATCACGCGCGGCCCCGGCCCTTGCCCGCTGGCGCACACGCGCGCGGCGCGGTCCATGGAGGGTTGGCGGAAGGCACCGCGCCCATGCGAAGCCGTTCCACCCCGTTGTAATGTCAGCCGCGGGTGGGTGCGGCGCCGGGCGTTCAGCCGCCCGACGCAGCGCCCGCCGCATGATGGCCCGCAATCCAGCCGAACACCATCGAAGGGCCAATCGTCGCCCCGGCCCCGGGATAAGTGCGGCCCATCACCGGGGCCGCATTGTTGCCGGTGACGAACAGCCCTTCGATCACGCTGCCGTCTGGGCGCAAGACGCGGGCATGTTCATCGGCCATCAGCCCGCCTTTGGTGCTCAGATCGCCAGGCCAATAGCGCACCGCATAGAACGGCGCCTTGTCCACCGGCCCGAAGGAGCGGTTCGGCCGATGCGTGGGATCGCCGTAATATTCGTCATAGACGTTATCCCCCCGGTCGAAATCGGTATCGACGCCGGTCCTGGCCATGGCGTTGACGCGGGCGACCGTTTGCACCAGCCCCGCCGCATCGATGCCGCATTTGCCCGCCAGTTCCTCCAGCGTCTCCCCCTTGATGAAGAAGCCGCTGTCCACCATCGGCCGGGTGATCCGGGGCGGAATCTGGCCGAAGAAATAGCGGTTGCGATAGCGCGTATCGAACACCAGCCAGCTCGGCACCGCAGGCACGGTCTTGTCGCGGTCGAGCATCGCCTTGCCCGCATCGACATAAGAGGCGGCCTCGTTGGTGTAGCGCTGCCCCGAATGATCGACGATGATCGAGCCGGGCAGCGTGCGTTCCCAGATGCCGACATTGATTTGTCCGGCGGGCGTGATCGAAACCGGATACCACGTTGCCGCATCCATCAACGCCAGTTCCGCGCCCGCAGCCGCGCCGATCTTGTGCCCATCGCCCGTATCGTCCGGGCTGGCGGGGCTCCATTCGCCGGTCACCCCCTGCAAGGGCATGCGGTAGGCCGCATCCTTGGCAAAACCGCCAGCCGCCATCAGCACGCCGCGTGGGGCGGCAATTTCTTCCTCCCCGTTGGCCGTGCCGACTTTCACCCCCGTCACCCGTCCGGTTTCATCCTGCACCAGGCTGCGCAGCGGTGTATTGAGCCGCAGGGGAATGTCCAGCGACTGCACCACCGCCATCAACTGCGCGACGAGCGTTTCCCCCATCGAAAGCGGCACCTGCCCTTTCAGCCGGAAAGCGATCGTCCGCCCGATCACGCGCAGAAACCCGGCGAGCGAGTTCAGCGAACGCAGAGAGGTGGGAATCTTGGGCGCGGCATCGGTGGTGATCGCCAGCGGCCGCATGCCGGAGCGGCGCATGGTCGCCAGCCTGTCACCCAGGCGGTTGGCGTCGAAATTCGCGGCTTCCAGCGTCCGCCCGACTTTGGCCCCCGGCTGCTTCTGGTAATAGTCCGGATACTTGGGCGCGCGGATCCATTCGAAACCCAGCTTTTCAAGGCCCAGCACCATGGCCGGGCCCGCCGCGAGATAGGCCAGTTTGCGCGCGCGGCTGCTGGCCGGGCCGACATCGCCCACTGTCGCTTCGAGATAGGCCAGCGCCTCCGCATCTGAATCGGGCACCTTGTCGCGCTGCATAAGCGGATTGTTGGGAATCCAGACCCCGCCGCCCGAAAGCGCGCTGGTGCCGCCCCAGACCGCTGCCTTTTCGATAATGACCGGATTCAATCCGCATAGCTTGGCCGCAATCGCCCCAACCAGGCCACCCGCCCCCGAACCCACAACAACGAAATCAACAGCCATGCAATTCTGGTCCCCATTTCCTTGCCGGGTGCCTATCTTTTTTGCGAACCGATCACAAGTCGGCCCGCCGTTGCCCCCGTCCGGCTTATATTTCGCGAGTCCACATTGCCATGCCGGGCCCGTTTGCACAGGACGGGCGCTCCCCGGGCCTGAGGCTGACAAGGGGCGAACTGCACCCTTTCCATCCCTGCTGACCCGAACCCCGAAAAAGAGCCTGAAGCGCTCTTTTCGGCTGGCCAGCCGGGCCGAATTGGACGCGGGGAAGGATTGGTTAAGTTTTGCGGACTAACCAAGGTTTCGGAAACGTATAGATTCTCGGGAGGGATCATGCCCGTCACGTCGCTCCGTCCGCATCGCCGCTTCGCGGTGCGTCAGAAAGTACGGATCGCGCATAGCGCCGGACACTATGCCAACGGCCTGCTGATCGAACTGTCGATCAGGGGGTGCCGGATCAGCAATTCGGATCAAACCGTGTTTGCAAATGGCGATCCGGTGACGCTGGAAATCGGCGGTTTTGCGCCGATCCATGCCAATGTGCGGCTGGCGGACAAAAGCGTTCTCTGCCTCAATTTCGTGGAGCCGCTCTACACGCCCGCGCTGGACCGGCTGATCGACCAATGCCGCACCGCCACCGCGCATGACCCCGCCGTGCTGCGCCATGCGGCGCGCGTATAACGCCGCTGCCGCAAGAGCGCGCTTGGCGCGACTCGCCCATCGCTGATACCATTTGCTCATGATCCGGCATGCCGGCGCGATCGCCGCATGCCGACGGTTAGGCTGCTGTGGCAACCATGCTCCATCACCGCCTGCGCGCCACGGCCATGTGGAAAGACGATCCGATGCAGACGCGGAATGAACTCTCACGCTGCCTGCAGCATGTGCACGACGAAGTGCTGATGGCGCTCGATGCGCCCACTTCACGCGAAGAATGGCGGCATCGCAGGCAAGCGGACAAATACCTGAGCAAGGCGATCCGTATGATCGGCCGGGAACGGGCGGCTGACGCAGAGCCCAAGGCGCACTGACGAACGCTGCGGCCTCAGGCGCGAAGCCTCGGCCCAACGCAAAGGCCCCGGGATGCGAAACCGTGCATCCCGGGGCCTTTCGAATAGTGCGATCAGACAATCGAATCAGGTGGAACGGCCGGGGAGCAAATGGCTCTGATCTTCCTCCACCGCGGGCGCGGGCTTCGCGGCCGGTTTGGCGGGTTTCGCCACATCGGCGACCGGCTGCGGCTTGTCCGAGCGCTGGATGCTCTCGCAATTGCCGCTGCTCGCACGGGTAACCTGCGGTTGCTGGCCCGAACCGTCCGAACGCCATTCGACGCTCTGCGTGCAACCGTTCTTGCCGTTGGACGACGAATAGAAGCTGTACTGCACCACCGCCCCCGACGGCAGCGCGCCTTCGGAAACGAGCAGCGTCTGGCCGTTGCCCCGCGTTGCGCCCGCCGTATCGGCCTGCATGGCTGCGGCGGCGCGTTCCATCTGGGCAATCTGCTGCATCATCGCGTGATGGCGCTGTTCCATCTGTGCCATCATCAAATCCATCTGGGCGAACGGATCGGCGAATGCCACCGGTATGGCGATGCGCTGCGGGGCGGCCTGCGCCGCCACAGTCTCGCCACGCACAACCTGGATTTGCGGGGCCACGTCACCGATGTAATGAATCTGCGCCACACCGCCATCGAGCAAGTCGACTTTCATCACGTGGACGCGCTCGGCCGCCGTTACCGCCACGCCCGCCACAGCAACAGCGACAATGCCTGCGGCAAGGGCCGTACGAAGCTTTCGCATGGGATATCTCCTCATTTGCCAGGGAGACCGAAATCTATGGAACGAATCTGAACGCCAGATGACCGAACGGCCCGGCATCCATGAAATGCTGATCCGGCACGGCGATTTCCCGCAGGCAACCGCTCAGGCCTGTCCCAAATGGGCGACCAGCGCCTTGACTTTCTTCTGCCGCCACTGGGGCACGGGGGCGACAAGCCAGTAGGCCCGGCGTGAGGGCAAGGGATCGCCCCATTGCGCCACGCGCCCTTCGGCAATCCACTTTTCCGCCAGCAGCGATGGCACTTCGGCAACGCCCAGCCCGGCGGCGGCGGCGGCCAGCGCCTGCCCGGCATCGGGCACGCTCAACATCGCACCATCAGCGGCGGCTTCGGGCTGGCCTTGCCAGTAGATCAGCGGGACATCGCCTTGCAGCACCTGCCCCGGCGCGCAGATGCGGACCAGTTCGGCGTTGCCCAGCATGATCCCTTCCAGTTCGCCCGGCCCTTCCGACCAGCGCACCGCAAGATCGAGATTGGCTTCGGTGAAATCGCTGGCCTCACCATCGACCAGCGCGAACTGGACTTCGGGATTGGCATCGCGAAAGCCGCTCAGCCGTTCCCCCAGCCACGCGGCGAAGAAATCGCGCGGGACAGCGATGGTATAGTGATGGCTGGCCTGCCCCGCCTGCATGGCGCGCACCGATTCCTCGAAATAGAGGAACCCTTCGCGCAGCGGATCGAGGCCTGCCACGGCCTCTTCGGTCAGTTCCAGCCCTTTGCTGGTGCGCCGGAAAAGCACCACGCCCAGCACTTCTTCCAGCGCGCGAATCTGCTGGCCGACCGCAGCCGGAGTTACGGCCAGTTCGTCCGCCGCGCGGGTGAACGACAGATGGCGCGCCGCCGCGTCGAACACGCGCAGGGCATTAAGGGGCAGATGCGTCCGCTTCATGGGAAATGGCGTTTAATCGCGGCGGGCACGCGCGGCAAGCGCAGCCGGAGCGGCAAGCCGATCAATCCGCCGTGGCCGGCGCTGCGAGCGGGAAGAACGGAATCGCGACACGCAGCGGCCCACCGTCTTCCTTGCGGAAGGTATAATGGCCTTCCATCGAGCCGTGCGGCGTCGTCAGCGGGCAACCGGAAACATAATCGTGCGTGCCGCCCGGCAGGAGAACCGGCTGTTCCCCCACCACCCCTTCGCCATCGACATGATTGATCATGCCGTTGCCATCCGTGATCCGCCAATGGCGCGAGATGAGCTGGATCGTTTCGTGCGAGTGGTTTTCGAGGCGGATGTGGTAAACCCAAAACCACCGGCCTGCCGAAACATGCGATTGTTCGGGCAGGAAATTGACCGCGACGCGCACCGTCACGCCTTCGGTCGTCGCTGCATGCTGGAAAAGCTGGTCCATAACGAATCGCAGACTAATGCGATTTACACGCGCGACAAGTCCCTCACTCTGGACTGTCCACCCGATTGTCGCGCGGCAAGCGCGTGAAAGCTTTCCAATTTCCAGATGACGCCATCCGGCGGGTAATCGAGAGAAACGGTCGCTTGCAGGCTCCGGCGCGGAACATCGCGAATCAATGTCGTGCCGAAACCCGTCTTTTCCGGCTGGCGGGGTGCCGGCCCGCCGGTTTCACGCCAGGACATGGCGAACCGCCCGGTCTGGGGATCGGCCTGCCATTCGAGCGCGACTTTCCCTTCCGGCACGGACAGGGACCCGTATTTGAGCGAATTGGTCGCCAGTTCGTACAGCGCCATGCCCAGCACTTCCGCGGCCCGGCTGTTGAGCGCGACATCGGGCCCTTCGCAGATCACCTGCCGCTGCCCTTCGCCGAGAAAGCGAAGCTGCGCGGTGGCCAGTTCCGCCACCGGCACTTCCTGCCACCCCTGCCGCACCACCACGTCCTGATTGATCGCCATGCTTTGGAGGCGGCGGTCGAACCGTTCGAGAAAATCCGGTGTCGCGCCCGCGGTGCGGCCCGCAATCGCGCGGACTTTCATCAGCATGTTCTTGGAGCGGTGATTGACCTCGTGCAGCAGCAGGCGGATGTGTTCGGCCTGTTCGCGCTGCTCGGTGATGTCGGTGTTGCTGCCGAACCAGTCGGTTATCACGCCGTTTTCATCGCGAATGGGGATCGCCCGCGACAGGAACCAGTTGTACTCTCCATCGCGGGCACGGATGGGATAGATTTCCTCCCAATCCTCGCCCGTGCGCAGCGATTGGCTGAAGCTTTGCCTCAGGCGATCGATGTGATCGGGGTGGATGACCGACCAGTAATCGGGATCGCCGACCTGCCCGTTCGCCTGCCCCGTGTATTGCTCCCACCGGGAATTGAGCCAGTAGATCCGTCCGCTGGGGTCCGCGGTCCAGACGCATTGCGGAATGTTATCCGCCAGCAGGCGGAAACGCCGTTCGCTGGTTCGCAGACGGTCGAGCATCGCCAGATGCGCGGAGGCATCGCGCGCGATCTTGCTCGCCCCGATAATCGCGCCCGACGCGTCTTTCACCGGCGAAACGGTAATGGCGACCTGCACGAGATGCCCAGCCTTGTGCAGGCGTTCGGTGAAGAACTGGCCGACCAGTTGCCCCGAACGGACGCGGGCGAGAATATCGTCTTCTTCCTGTTGCCGATCCTCGGGAATCAGGCGGCGGATAGACTGGCCGACCATTTCATCCGCCGCAAACCCGAAAATCCGCTCCGCAGCAGGATTCCAGCTGATGATCCGGCTATCGAGATCCTTGGCGACAATCGCATCGTCGGAAGATTGAACCAGGGCAGCATAATGATCGAGCGCTTGCATCATAGCACCTCATCTGACCTGCCCCACAAATGCCGACGGCGAGCGACGGCTATTTTTCAGAGTAGATGCCAAGCAAACAGGAATCAACGTGAAATCAAGTTCCTGCGCTCAAAGGCCGACGCGCTGTAATGCCTGATCCAAATCGTCCATGATATCTTGCGGGTCTTCCAGCCCGACACTGATCCGCAGCATGCTTTCACTCACGCCCATTCCCTCACGCGTTTCGGGCGTAAGGCTGGAATGAGTGGTGGACGCCGGATGAGTCATCAAAGTCTTGGCATCGCCGATATTGTTCGAAATATCGATGAGTTCGAGCGCATCGAGAATGGCATGCGCCGCCTCCCGCCCACCATCGATTTCGAACGAGAAGATCGAACCCGGCTTGATCATCTGCCGCTGCGCCAGCGCGAATTGCGGATGGCTGGGGAGCCCCGGATGGAGAATGCGCGGCACTCTCGGTTCGAGGAACCGGCCGATTTCCAGCGCGCTGTCAGCCTGGCGGTTGGCCCGCAGGTCCAGCGTTTCGAGCCCTTTGAGAACCACCCAGGCGTTGAAAGGCGACAGGGTCGGCCCGGTGTTGCGCTGATAGGGCAGCAGCACGTTGTTGATAAAATCCGCCGACCCACACACCGCACCGGCCAGCACGCGGCCCTGCCCGTCCATCAGCTTGGTCGCGGCATAGGCCACCACATCGGCGCCGAATTCGAGCGGGCGTTGCAGCGCGCTGGTGGCGAACGCGTTGTCCACCACGCTGCGGATGCCGTGTTCCCGCGCCAGCGCGCAGACAGCGGCGATATCCACCAAATCCATCGTCGGGTTGGCTGGCGTTTCGAAGAAGAACATCCTGGTGTTCGGCCGGATCGCGGCTTTCCACGCATCGAGGTCGCGGCCATCCACCGCCGTGGTTTCGATGGCGAAGCGCGGCAGCAGATTGTCCGTCACCCAGCGAGTCGGCCCGAACGCCGCCTGCGCGACCACCATGTGATCGCCCGCCGAAAGCTGCGACAGCATCACCGCCGTCATGGCCGCCATGCCCGAGGCCTGCACCCGGCACGCTTCCGCGCCTTCCATCAGCGCGATGCGTTCTTCCAGCATCTGCACGGAAGGGTTCTGCGTGCGCGAATAGGTCATTCCCGGCGCCTGCCCGGCGAAGCGCGCTGCGGGCGTTGCCGCATCGTCGTAGGAATAGCCGGAGTTGAGGAAGATCGCTTCGCTGGTCTCACCCTGCTCCGACCGCCAGGTGCCCCCACGCACGGCCCGCGTTGCCGGGCGCCACTTGGAAGTAATCGAACGGTTCTGACCGGTGGTTCTTTTCATGCGCGGGCGTTTAAGCCCGCATCAACCGCTGGGCAAGCAGGGATCGCAACCGAAGGATAACCCGCTCCGACCGGTATCGGAGCGGGCCGAAGGACCGCCGTGCGGCGGATGCTGCCTTCAGGTGGCGATGGCGTTGCCCTTGGGCCCCGCCAGTACCCAGACGATGAAGCCGACCACCGGGAAAACGAGAATACCGATAGTCCAGAGCAACTTCGACACGGTGGACACACCGCTGGTCAAGACACTGTAAATCGCCCAGATATCGAGAATCAGAATAACGATGCCGAGGAGGAATTCCATATCGTCCGCTCCTTGTTCCTGAGCCCCCGCAGAGGCGGGAGCACCTGGTCAAGCAACGGACGAATGGAGAATCGGTTTCTCTGGCGGTTTCCCCGACAGCTTCCCCGCACCGGCCGAGGCCGCCTCAGAGGCGTGCGAGCACCGCGTCCCCGATTTCCACCGTACCCGCGCTGCCGCCGAGATCGCCGCCGCGCACGCCATCGGCCAGAGCCTTGGCCACCGCCGCTTCGATCCGCTGGGCTTCCGCTTCCAGCCCGAAGCTGTGGCGCAGCATGATCGCCAGGCTGAGGATCATCGCCATCGGATTGGCCTTGCCCTGCCCGGCGATATCCGGCGCGCTGCCATGAATCGGTTCGAACAGCCCCTTGGTCCCGTATTGGGTCTGCGTTTCGCCCAACGCCGCGCTGGCCAGCAGGCCGATAGAGCCCACGCACATGCTGGCCTGATCCGACAGGATGTCGCCAAACATGTTGCCCGTCACGATCACGTCGAACTGGCCCGGATCGCGCACTAGCTGCATCGCGGCATTGTCGACATACATGTGGCTCAGTTCGACATCGGGATAGTCCTTGCCGACTTCGATCACCACGTCGCGCCAGAGCTGGAAGGTTTCCAGCACGTTCGACTTGTCGACCGAGCACAGGCGCCCCTTGCGCCCCTGCGCCGCGCGGAATGCGACGTGAGCGATGCGGCGCACTTCGTCTTCGGCATAGGACATCACGTCCCAGCCCTGGCGGCGGCCGTCTTCCAGCGTGCGGATGCCCTTCTCGCCGAAATAGACGTCACCGTTGAGTTCACGCACGATCAGCATATCGATCGCACCGGCCACTTCAGGGCGCAGCGCCGACATTTCCTCCAGCCCGGCGAACATCGTGGCCGGGCGCAGATTGGCGAACAGCGTCAGTTCGCGCCGCAGGCCGAGAATGGCCTGTTCCGGGCGCAGGTGCCGTTCCAGATTGTCGCATTCGAAATCGCCCACCGCGCCGAACAGGATGGCATCGGCTTCGTGCGCGATCCTGATCGTGTCGGCATGGAGGGGATGGCCGAGCTGCCGATAGCCCGCGCCGCCGACATAGCCTTCCATCAGCGTCACATCGGGCAGATTCAGCGCATCCAGCACCCGCAGTGCCTCACGCATGATTTCCGGACCGATGCCGTCTCCGGCGAAAACCGCGATCTTCATGGACTACCTTTCTGCCCTGTGATGGTTTGGACCGCTGGCGATCCGGGCCAGCCGGTCGCGCAGCATTGCGCGGGCCGCCATAATCATTCCGCGCCGGTCGGCAAGGCAGTATCGCCCGATCAGCGCGCCCATCCGGTCGAAAGCGACCAGATCATCGCTCCATTCGGCCGTGGCGGCCAGACTGTCGCCGCCATAGCCCAGTTCCCGCAGCAACAGTGCCTCGTAACGCAGCAGAGCTTCCGCCCAGCCCCGCGCGGACGGCGCATGGCAGATAGCCGTGAGGACAGCGCTCAACGCGTCATACAGACTGGGAAACGGTTGCCGTTCGGGCAAGGCGCTGGCCGTCAACGCACAGGCCCAGACGATCGCCGCGGCAGGCAACGGTTCGCCGAGCCATGGCCCCCGGCTTTCCACCAATTCCAGCTTCGCGAAAGGCAACTGGCTGTCGGAACGGCTGCGGATTTCCACATCCACGAGGTTTCCGGGAATCACCACTGGGCGCAACACCCGTCCGCGCCCACCGGCCACGTACCCGGCGACCAGTCCGTATTCCCGTGTCAGCAGGCGCGCGATAACCGCCGTCTCGCCGTGGGCACGGGCGGCGCAAAGAATGGCGGGCGCGCGAATATGCATGGCGCATGCGTTTGGCCCGGCCCAGCGGCAAAGGCAATGGCGCGGCAATCACCTGTCCGGCCAGCAGCGCGGATTCATTTTTACAGCCATGAGACAGTAATTGCGGCGTATCCATGCCGCATGTTAGAGATCAATTCTCAGGCAGCTACTTCACAGGCCTTATGACAATTTCGCGCTCTCATACGCCCACCGGAGAATTTCTGACGCTGACCAACGATAGCTGGGTCGGCCGCTCCATCCGGGAATACGGCGAATGGTCATACAGCGAAGTCGAACTGCTGGCCCAGATGCTGGCGCCGCACAACAATGTCATCGAGGCTGGCTCCAACATCGGTTCCCATACGCTGTTTCTTGCCCGCAACATCTGCCCCAAAGGCAAGATATTCGCGTTCGAGCCGCGCCGGATCGTTTTTCAGATTCTTTGCGCGAACATGGTCCTGAACGGTGTGACCAATGTGCATGCCTATCAACTGGGGATTGGCGAGAAGGACGATATTCTGGAAGAGGCGGCGCTTCCCATCGAACGGGAAGTGAATTTCGGCGCCCTATCCGCGGGAATGGTAAAAGGCGAAGGCGAAGTGCTGCATCTGATCCCGCTGGATTCGATGTTGGACACTTTGCCCGCGATCAGCCTGATCAAGGCGGATGTCGAAGGATTCGAAGCCAATCTGCTGCGCGGTGCGCGCAAGCTTATCGCGCGGGACCGGCCCATCCTCTATCTGGAAAACGACCGGCCGGACAAATCGGAAGAACTGCTCAGCCTGGTGTCCACGTTCGGCTATCGCATGTATTGGCACGCGCCGGCGCTGTATCGTCCGAACAACTTCGGCCAGAATCCGGTCAATTATTTCGAGAATGTGGTTTCACTGAACGTTCTGTGCGTGCCCCAAGAAACGAACTGGCATATCGATGGGGTCGCTCCGATCTCGGATTTCGGGCATCACCCCCTTGCGTAACTGACAGGGCGGATCGGCGCGAGATCGCCGCGCCGAAACGATACGCCAAATCTTGGGATCACCCGTTCAGCCTGGCTTCCAGCGCAGCCAGCCGTTCGGCTAGTTTGTCGTTTTCTTCCCGCGCCTTGGCCGCCATATCCTTTACGGCGTCGAACTCTTCGCGGCTGACGAAATCGAGCCCGCCGAGCGTTTCCTTCAACCGTTCACGGGCGCCTTCGCGCGCTTCGCGGGTCATGCCCGCAAACGTGCCTGCGGCGCTGTTCATCAGTTTGACGACATCGGCGATCAAGGGATTTTCGCTTTGCATAGGGGCTATGTGGTCGCGCCCGCGCGGCTTGTCCAGAGGGCAGGTGCGAGACGCGCACCGCATGCAGGCCGCGCCTTACAGTTCCAGACGCTGCACCGCGCCCGAGGCCACCCCGCCATCGGCCTGGGGATTGGCTTCCAGAAACTGCCAGGTCAGCAGCGTGGCGAACAGGACCCAGGCCAGATAAGGCACCAGCAATATCCCCGCCAGCCGCCGGATTCGCCAGAACAGCACCAGCGTCACCGCCACCGCGATATCCAGCACGCCGAGCAGCACGAGCGAGGCGGCGATCCGGTGCCCGGCAAAAAACAGCGGCGACCAGGCGAGATTGAGCGCCAGCTGGAGCGCGAACATCGCGATGGCCAGCCCCCGCCCCCGCGCACCCCAGGCGGAGCACACAATCGCGCAGGCCAAGCCCATCAGAGCATAGAGAATGGTCCAGACAATCCCGAAGACGGCGGGCGGCGGAAACAGCGACGGCTTGACCAGAGCATCGAACCACGGATTGCCGGGGCCGCTGCGCGCCAGTTCGCCCGAGAGGAAACCGGCCAGCAGGACAGCGGGCACCAGCAGCAAAACCCAGCGAAGCAAGCTTGCCCGCAATTGCCCGCGCGAGGCCAGAAGACTCATTCGCAATCCCCCCTGATTCGGCCCGGATATTGGCGGGGAGACCCGCCGCATGCAATCGGGGGGATGATGGCTGTGCCTCAACGGGACTCGCCGCGGTTGCCCGCGCTTATTCCCGGCGGGCGGCGATCAGGAATTCCACATTGCCTTCGGGGCCCGTGATCGGGCTTTCGACAATGCCATCGACAACCCAGCCGGCGCTTTCCAGCCAGTCGCGCACTTCCGCACAGACCCGTGCGTGGAGCGCCGGATCGCGCACCACGCCGCCTTTGCCCACTTCGCCTTTGCCCACTTCGAACTGCGGCTTGATCAGCGCCACCAGCCGGCATTGCGGCGCGGCCAGTCGCAAGGGTACTTCCAGCACTTTGCGCAGCGCAATGAACGAAGCGTCGCAGACCACCCAATCGCAGGGCGCATCGATCTGTTCCGCCGTCAGCACCCGCGCGCTGGTCTGCTCCAGCACGGTCACGCGCGGATCCTGCCGCAGTTTCCAGGCGAGCTGATTCGTGCCCGAGTCCACCGCGAACACGCGGTGCGCGCCATGCGCCAGCAGGACATCGGTGAAGCCGCCGGTCGAACTGCCGATATCCATCGCAATCGCACCGGCAGGATCGAGCGCGAAGTGCTTCAGGGCATGGGCCAGCTTGATCCCGCCGCGCGATACCCAGGGATGATCGCGCCCCTTGAGAACGATCTCGGCGTCTTCCGGCACCTGCTGGCCGGGTTTTTCCGCTTTCCTGTCGCCCACCATGACGAGCCCCGCCATGACGAGCGCCTGCGCCCGGGCGCGGCTTTCCGCGAATCCGCGCGAGACGAGCAGTTGGTCGATCCGTTGTTTCTTTGCCACAAGCGAAGCCGATAGCCGACACTGCCCCCTTGAGCCAGCACCCGCTTCGGTGCCATCATTGCCGCATGATCTTGAAGCGCCTTGCTCCTTTCGGACTGTTCGCCCTGGCGGCCTGTGTGTCGCAGACCACCCCTCCCCCAACGCCGCCCACTCATAAACCGGCCGAACGCCCCACGCCTCCTCCACCGCCGCCCGCCAACTGGATGGATGCGCCGCGCACACCGGGGGACTGGTCCTATCAGCAGGGCCGGGCCGCGTATGGCCGTCCGGGGGGCGCACCGCTGTTCACGCTTGCCTGCGAACGCCAGGCAGGCCGTATCACGCTCACCCGCGCGGGCTCCGCCCCATCGCGCGCGGCCATGCGGATATTGACCGAAACCACCTCGCGCACGCTCGATGCCGCGCCCAGCGGCGCGAATCTCGCCGCCGCGCTGCCGGTGCGCGATCCGCTGCTCGATGCCATGGCCTTTTCCAAAGGCCGCTTCGCCGTGGAGACGAGCGGCCTGCCGACTCTCTATCTGCCAAGCTGGATCGAAGTCTCGCGCGTGATCGAAGATTGCCGCTGAGGCCGCTTTGACGCGCCTTTGCCCGGCGCGTTCAGCAAATCTTTCGCGGAAAACAGAACGGGCCGGTGGATAACCGGCCCGAAGTGCTGATTCTGACACCAAAAAAAATCAATACAAGTCTTGTGTTGCGCCGCATCATGACTCACATTGGTGGCAAGCCCGGAGCAACCCCGGGTTTAGCCGCAAAAAACGGCGACTTTGGCTCAACAGCGCGAAAGGAGGTGATCCGATGTCTCATGGTCCAGCAGAGAGGTCGGTTGAGTTCCGCGCGGAGCATTATCGCTAGGCTTCCATCAGCGATAAAGGCTTCGTGGGCGGCACTTCCTGGCCGCTGACCATGCGAAAGGCCGCTCCCGGTACGGGCCGGGGCGGCCTTTCTCATATCCGGCATATCCCTTCGTCCGGCACGGGCCGGCGTTTCCCGGCCTTTCGCGATAGGCTACTCTCCCCCTTGCACGAAACGGCGCTTGGGCTTACCCGCGCCGCACGATCGCAGAACGCGCAAAAGAGAGGTGGCTCCGCCCATGGCCGACAATCCGGGTATCACGTTTGAACGACTTCCCCATCCCGCGCCCACCGATCCGGCGCAGCGGGAACAGGCGCTCGCCAACCCCGGTTTCGGCACGGTATTTTCCGATCACATGGTCACGATCGACTGGGAAGAAGGCAAGGGCTGGCACAACGCGCGGATCGGCCCGCGCGGCCCGCTGAGCCTCGATCCGGCCACCGCCGTGCTCCATTATGCGCAGGAAATCTTCGAAGGGCTGAAAGCCTACAAGCAGGACGACGGCGCCATCGCCCTGTTCCGGCCGGAAGCCAACGCCGCGCGCTTCAACGCTTCGGCCCAGCGCCTGGCGATGCCCGAACTGCCCGAAGAGGTGTTCGTCGAATCGGTCCGCCTGCTGGTCGATACCGATCGCGACTGGATTCCGACTATCGAAGGCGGTTCGCTGTACCTGCGCCCGTTCATGTTCGCGTCGGAAGCCTTCCTCGGCGTTCGCCCGTCCAAGAAATACACCTATATCGTGATCGCCAGCCCGGCGGGCAATTACTTCAAATCGGGCGCCCCCGCCGTGTCCATCTGGGTCAGCCGCGACTATTCGCGCGCGGCCCCCGGCGGCACCGGCGCGGCCAAGTGCGGCGGCAACTACGCCGCCAGCCTCGTTCCCCAGGCCGAAGCGATCGCGCGCGGCCACGATCAGGTGGTGTTCCTCGATGCCGAAGAACACAAATGGATCGAGGAACTGGGCGGCATGAACCTGTTCTTCGTGTTCGATGACGGGCGCGTGCTCACCCCGCCGCTGTCCGGCACGATTCTGCCCGGCATCACCCGCAACAGCCTGATCACCCTGGCGCGCGAAGCGGGCCTCGATGTCCGCGAGGAACGCTACAGCCTCGATCAGTGGCGGGAAGACGCCACCAGCGGCAAGCTGATCGAAGTGTTCGCCTGCGGCACCGCCGCGGTCGTCACCCCGGTCGGCAAGATCGTCAGCCACGATGGCGAAGTGATCATCGGCTCGGGCGGTCCCGGCCAGTTGACGCAGAAGTTCCGCAACCGGCTTGTCGGCATTCAGCGCGGCACCGTGGAAGACACGCACGGCTGGGTCACGAAGCTCGCCTGACTCTCAGCGATTGCAGCAATTCGGCGCCGCCGCGGTTTTTCCACGGCGGCGTTGCCGTATCTGCGCCAGAGTGAAGCCGTTCTAAAGGCTCGCCAAGAAGCGCTCCCTTGCCCGCCCGCGGCCGGCACGCCATCCTGCCCCCATATCAGGACCGCCCCGCAGGAGAACGATCATGACCGATACCCCTTATACCCCGCCCAAAGTCTGGACCTGGGAAGGCGATCTGGGCGGCCGCTTTGGCGGCATCAACCGGCCCACCGCCGGCGCGCGCGAAGATCGGGCGCTTCCTGTCGGCGAGCATCCTTTCCAGCTTTATTCGCTCGGCACGCCCAACGGGCAGAAAGTCACGATCATGTTCGAGGAACTGCTGGACGCGGGCCATGCGGATGCCGAATACGACGCATGGCTGATCGACATCATGGAAAGCCAGCAGTTCTGGTCCGGCTTCGTCGAGATCAATCCCAATTCGAAAATCCCCGCGCTGGTCGATCGTTCGGGGGCGGAACCGTTCCGGGTGTTCGAATCCGGGGCGATCCTGCTCCATCTGGCGGAGAAGTTCGATTTCCTCCTCCCTCGGAGCCCCGCACGCCGCGCCGAGACTTTGAGCTGGCTGATGTGGCAGATGGGGTCCGCGCCGCTTCTCGGGGGCGGGTTCGGGCATTTCTATGCTTATGCCCCGAACAAGATCGAATATGCGATCAACCGCTTCGCACTGGAAGCCAAGCGTCTGTTCGATGTCGCCAACCAGCAACTGGCCAGAACCCGCTTCCTCGCCGGTGACGATTACACCATCGCCGATATCGCGGCATGGCCCTGGCTGGGTATGCTCTATCGCGGCGATGCCTACGACAACGGCGCGGAGTTCCTTTCCCTCCACGAATACGAGCATGTCGGCCGCTGGGTCAAAGAAATCGGGCAACGCCCCGGGGTTATCCGTGGCCGCCTCGTGAACTCGGCCAAAGGCATCGCCGAACGCCATTCCGCCGCCGATTTCGTGGCGCTCGATCCGGAACTGTTAAAAGGCGCATAAAGCGCACATATCCCCCTTCCCTTCGCCGGAGCGCCCGCTATAGAGGCGCCCGGCTGCTGGGGCGTCGCCAAGTGGTAAGGCACCGGTTTTTGGTACCGGCATTCGCAGGTTCGAATCCTGCCGCCCCAGCCAGACAATTCCATTCAGAACAGGCTCCGACAGGCTCAGGATGAGCGGAATTGTGCGAGGGCCATTCGTACTAGCAAACGATACATCGCCTGGGCAGAAGAGATCGAGGAAGCCTCAGCGCCGAAGCGAGCGCCAGTCAGCACATCTCGCCGCAGATCCCAGGGGCCAACTCTTGCGCAGGCTTGCGCCGGACCAGCAGGACCGCAGCCAGCCCCAGCGCCGATGCGGCGGCACCGGCCAGGGCCACGGCGGGATAGTCCAATCCCGCGGCGATCACACCGCCGCCCAGCGCGGCGCCGATGGCATTCCCCAGATTGAACGCCCCGATGTTCATGGCTGAGGCGAGATTGGGCGCATCGGCGGCTGCGGCCATGACCCGCACCTGCAAAGGCGGGACCAGCGCAAAACTGGCAATGCCCCACAGGAAGATGAGAATGGCCGTGGGCACCGCATAAGGCATCAGCAGCGCAAACAGCACGAGGACGGCGGAAAGGCCCGCCAGCGTGACGATCAGCGTCATGTCCACCGACCGGTCCGCATAGCGCCCGCCCAGCCAGTTGCCGACTGTCAGCCCGACGCCGTACGTCACCAGCATCGCTGTGATAAACCCGATGGAAGCATGCGTTTCCTCACGCAGGATCGGCGCAATATAGGTGAACACAGTGAACATCGCGCTGGCGCCGATCACGGTGAGGCCGAGCGCTGCCAGCACCGGGCCGCGCGAAAGCACGCGCAGTTCGGCCACGGCGTTGCCATCCACAGGGGCCGGCCTGTCCGGCAGAGTCAGCCGCAGCGCCGCCATTGTCACGATGCCGAGCGCGGCAATTCCCCAGAAGGCGGCGCGCCAGCCCATGATCTCGCCCGCCCAAGTGGCAAGCGGCACACCCACGACATTGGCGATGGTAAGCCCCATGAACATCGCGGCCACCGCGCTGGCCTGCCTGTGAGGAGGAACCAGACTGGCCGCGACGATCGAGCCGACGCCAAAGAAAGCGCCATGATTGAGCGAGGTGACGATCCGTGCCGCCATCAACATGCCATAGCTGTCGGCCACGGCGGCGATCAGATTGCCCAGGGTAAAAATGCCCGCAAGGCCGATCAGGAGCGTGCGGCGGCGCATGCGCCCGGTTGTCAGTGTCATCAGCGGCGCGCCCAGCACCACGCCGATGGCGTAGGCGCTGATCAGCAGGCCCGCCATGGGGATCGAGACATCGAGATCCTGCGCGATCACCGGCAGCAGGCCCATCGGCGCGAATTCGGTGACGCCGATGCCGAAAGCGCCGGCGGCCAGCGCCAACAAGGGGGGATTGAGCTTCATTGTGTGGGGTTCCGGTCAATCAATATATCGATGCAAAGATAGATTGCGCAAATTCGCACCGGTAGGCAGAGTGGATGCGAAAGATCTTTGAATAGGATGCAAAGATGCAGCCCCACGCCGATCGGGCACGCTCGCTGGAGATATTCGCCATGGTTGCGGCGGAAGGCAGCTTTTCGGCTGCGGGCCGCGCGCTCGATCTCACACCCTCGGCCGTCAGCCGGGCGATCGACCGGATCGAGGCACGGCTCGGTGTCCGGCTGCTGCTCCGCTCGACACGCGCGCTGACGCTTACGGCGGAAGGCGCGGCATATCTTGCCGCGGCCCGGCGCATCCTTGGCGATCTGGACGATGCCGAGCAGACCATCGCCGATCATGGCACGCCGCGCGGGCGCCTGCGGGTCAGCGCGGCGCATGCGCACGGGCGGATGTGTATCGTGCCGTTGCTGGGCGCCTTTGCACAGGCCTATCCGCATATCCTTGTCGATATCAGCCTGAGCGACCGGCTGGTGGATATCGCCGCAGGGCAGGCCGATGTCGCGATCCGTTTCGGGCCGCTGGCAGACAGCACGCTTACCGCCCGCAAGCTCGGTGAAAACCGCCGGGTTATCGTCGCGTCGCCCGCCTATCTGGAGAAGCACGGCACGCCGCAGACGCCGGAAGACCTCCTCCGCGGCCACAACTGCCTCAATTTCAATTTCCGCCGGGCCGAACCGGTCTGGCCTTTCCGTCGCGACGGGCGCGATTATGCGCTGAGCGTGCGGGGCAATATCGAGGCCAACAACGGCGAAACGCTGGGCCAGCTTGCCGCCGATGGCGTAGGCATCACGCGTGTGGGTGCGTTCAGCGTGGCCGAGGATATCGCACAGGGGCGGCTTCTGCCCCTTCTGGAAGATTATAATCCCGGCGATGTCGAAACGATCCATGCCGTGTTCGCCGGTGGCCCCAACATGCCCGCCCGCGTGCGGGTGTTCGTGGATTTCCTCGTTCAGCGATTGGCATGATACAGGGCGGCCAGCCGTTGCCCGCGCTCAGGCCCCCGCCCGTACGTCGATCGTCAAATGGGCGATCTCGTGCACCGGGCCGAGGCGGCGGCTGATCGTTTCCCGGTCGACGCCGACAGCACTGATGATCGCCGCGTGCGCGCCCGGTCCGACCCGCCACACGTGAAGATCGGTGATTCTGGCATCGCCAGGCCCTTCGACCAGTTCGGTGATTTCCTGTTCCAGATCGGTATCGCCAGCATCGAGAAGCACGGAGGCGGTGTCGCGCACCAGCGACCATGACCAGCTTGCAATGACAATCGCCCCGACAATCCCCATCACCGGATCGAGCCATACCCACCCGAGATAACGCCCGCCGACAAGCGCCGCGATGGCAAGGATCGAAGTCAGCGCATCGGCAAGCACATGGATATAGGCCGCGCGCAGATTGTTGTCGTGCCCATGGTGATGATGCCCGTGATGATGATGCTCATGATGATGATCGTCATGATGGTGATGCCCGCCGCCATGCGCATGGCCGCCCAGAAGCAGAACGCTGGCGATATTCACCAGCAAGCCGACAATGGCGATCACCGTCGCTTCGGCAAAGGCGACAGGCCTGGGGTCGAACAGCCGCGTCACTGATTCAAACGCGATCCCCATCGCCACCACCCCCAGGATCAGGGCTGAGGCGAAACCGACCAGATCGCCCACTTTGCCCGTGCCGAAAGTAAACCGCCGCCCATGGGCGTGGCGTCTGGCATAGCCATAGGCCAGCGCGGCAACCCCCAACGCCCCGGCATGCGTGGCCATGTGGAAGCCATCGGCCAGTAGAGCCATGGAATTGAACGCGATACCGGCAACGATCTCCGCCACCATCATCGCCGCTGTCAGCAGCACGACCCACACGGTGCGCCGCGCGTTTTCATCGTGCTTCGCCCCGAGAAACACGTGATCGTGTGTCAGGGCGCTGAGATCGTGGTCAAAAGCCATCGCGCACCTCACTTCGCATAGCGGCGGATGGCCGAGAGCAGTTCTTCACCGCCCTGCCCCCGCTCCGCATCGGAGAGGCCCGCGCGCATCACGTGCTCGCGCAAATGGTCTTCGATCAGACCATCCATCAGACCGAGCACCGCGCCGCGCACCCCAGCCACTTGATGCAGCAGAGCCGCGCAATCGGCTTCGTCGGCGATGGCCCGCTCTATCGCGGCGACTTGTCCGGCAATCCGCCGGACGCGGGCAAGGAGCTGGTCCTTGTTGGTGGCTGCATGTCCCATAGGGTAGCCCCCTACCCTATACCGACAACAACGACAAGCTGGCGAACAAGCGGCCCTCCCTGCGGAAGACGCAGGCCGGGCGACCCGTTCCATTCAGAGCAAGAGAGAGGGAGGCAGCTTTGCCGGGGTGGCCGCATGCGGCGATTGGGGCCGCCCCGCGGAGCAATGCCCTTCAGGGAAATGCGGGCTGGCGCCGATCCGTTCGGCGCCAGCCCGATTGGCTCACTCAGGCGGCAGCGCGGCGCTGTTCCGCTTCGAGATTGAGCATTTCGGCCATCAGGAAGGCCAGTTCGAGCGACTGCGCCGCGTTCAGACGCGGATCGCAATGGGTGTGATACCGGTCCGCCAGCCGCTCGTCGGTGATCGCCACGGCGCCGCCGGTGCATTCGGTCACGTCCTGCCCGGTCATCTCGATATGGATGCCCCCGGCATGGGTGCCTTCGGCGCGGTGGACAGCGAAGAAGCCCTTCACTTCCGCCAGGATGCGGTCGAACGGACGCGTCTTGTAGCCGCTTTCCGCCTTGATGACGTTGCCGTGCATCGGATCGCACGACCACACCACCGGATGCCCTTCGCGCTGCACCGCGCGGACAAGGCGCGGCAGGCCCGCTTCGACCTTGTCATGGCCGAACCGGCTGATCAGCGTCATCCGGCCCGGAACGCGGCCGGGATTGAGTGTGTCGAGCATCTTGAGCAGCGCGTCCGGCTCCAGGCTGGGGCCGCACTTCATGCCGATGGGGTTCTGCACCCCCCGCAGGTATTCGACATGGGCCGATCCTTCGAAACGGGTCCGATCGCCGATCCACAGCATGTGGGCGCTGGTGTCGTACCAATCGCCGGTGAGCGAATCCTGCCGGGTCAGCGCCTGCTCGTAAGGCAGCAGCAGCGCTTCGTGGCTGGTGTAGAAGCTCGTCCCCTGCAATTGCGGCACGGTCTTGGGATCGATGCCGCAGGCTTCCATGAAGTCCAGCGCCTCGCCGATCCGGTCGGCCACGTCCTTGAACTTGTCGGCCCAGGGGCTGCGGCCCATGAAATCGAGCGTCCACTGGTGCACCTGGCGCAGATTGGCATAGCCGCCGCCCGCGAACGCGCGCAGCAGATTCAGCGTCGCCGCCGCCTGGCTGTAGGCGCGGATCATCCGCTGCGGATCGTTGGTCCGCGTTGCCGGATCGAATTCGATGCCGTTGATGATATCGCCGAAGTAGCTGGGCAGTTCCACCCCGCCCGAGGTTTCGGTCTGCGCGCTGCGCGGCTTGGCGAACTGGCCCGCCATGCGGCCCAGCTTCACCACCGGCTGCTTGCTGGCGAACGTCAACACCACCGCCATCTGCAACAGCACGCGGAACGTGTCGCGGATGTTGTTGGGATGGAATTCCGCAAAGCTTTCGGCGCAATCGCCGCCCTGCAGCAGGAAACCGCGGCCATAGCACACTTCGGCCAGTTCCGCCTGAAGCGCGCGCGCTTCGCCCGCAAAGACCAGCGGCGGATAGGAGGCGAGCGTCTGTTCGGCCGCCTGCAATGCGGCTGCGTCTTCATAATGCGGCAGGTGCTTTGCCTCGAAGGCTTTCCACCCGTCCGGGCTCCAGTTCTTGGCCACTTCAAACTCTCCAAAGTCTCGCCCCGACAGCGCCAATAGGGCGCCGTCAGCCCGCATCGTTCCCGTGGATGCGATCACATCGGCGGCCCATAGCGGGCCGGACCGTGCAAAGCCAGCGCGGAAAACCGCTCACTGTGATCGGCCGCCCGCGCCGGGCAGAGGGGAATATGGGATCAGTTCCCCGCTTTCGCCAGATCCTGCCCCTGCGGCAGGATCGCGAGACGCCATCCCGCGCGGCTGGTGAGGTATTTCTGCGCCAGTTGCTGCATCTTCTCCGGCGTGGTCACCGTATAATCGTTGAGCAGGCTGCGCAACTTGCTCGCGCGCTGCGGATCGTAGCTCGCCCCTTCCAGCTGGTACATCCAGAACGCATTGCCGGTGGAGGCGCGGCTGATCTTCTGCCGCAACGGCTCGGTGATCCGGGCCAGTTCATCCGTCGTCGGCGGGGTAGCGGCAAGCTCGCGGGCGATCCTTTCCGCTTCGGTGAAGAAAGTCGCCACCGTTTTCGGCTCCAGCTGAGCGAAGGCCATGATCCGCCCGCCGTTGGGCATGTCGATCGGCCATTCTGAGGAGGCCTGCGGCGCATAGCTGGCGCCCGCATGTTCGCGCATCGCATCGAACAGGCGGTTGTTGAACACCTGGACGAGGATTTCGAGCTGGCGCGATTCCGACAGCCCGGCCACGCCGCCGCCGCTCGGCCAGGCGATCACCGCCGCCGCCTGATTGGGATCGCCGCGATGATGCAGGATCACCGGTGTGGCGGCAGGCGCGGGGAACGTGACCGTACGCTGGGCCGCATCGGCCGGGATCGGCAGACGCGGAGGCAATGCACCGAACGTCTTTTCGAGCGCGGCGATACCGTCCTCCCGCTTGAAATCGCCGAACATGATGACTTCGACCGGCCCCTGCTTCAGCAGCGGTTCCCACACCTTGCGGAAGCCTTCGGGCGTGGTCTTGGCCAATGTGGCGGGATCGGGCGTGGCGAAGCGCGGGTCGCGGCTGGACAGCAGCCAGTCGAGATCGCGTTGCAGCACGCCCGCCGGCGCCGTGGCGAAGCTTTCGTATTGCAGCGCGCCGGCCGCCTTGGCCCGCTGCACGGGATTGGCATCCCAGCGCGGCATGTCCAACTTGGCCGCGAAGAGATAAAGCTGATCGGCCAGATCGGCGGCGCGGGTTTCGGCATAGAACTGGAACGAGGCATCCTCGATCCGGAAATCGAAGCCCATCTTGCGCCCGGTGGAAATCCGGTCGAGCGCATCCTGCCCCAGCGGCCCGAGCCCCGAACCGACCAGCGCCATCTGGCCAAGCTGGATATAGGGGGCATCCTGCGGCGTGAACGCGCGGTAGCCGGAGCCGAAGCGGACCTGTAGATTGATCCGCCCCGGTTCCGCATCGTTGGGCCACAGCAGGGCGCGCACGCCGTTGGAAAGTTGGACCCATTCGACCGGCACCACCGCACCGATCGGCCCGCTTTGCGCCACCGTGCCCGGTTTCCCGATCGGCGGCAGATCGGCGAAGGACACCGCCGCCGCCGCTTCACGCGCGCTGGCCGTCACGTCCACCGGGGCTGCCAGCGCCTGCCGCAGAGCCTCAGCGTCGGCTTCACCCACCACGGGCGTGTTCATCACCCCGCGAATGACCGTGCCCGAAAACAGCCCGCGCGTATGATCGCGGATCGCCTCGGGCGTGAAGCGGGCGCGCATCTTGCGGAACACGTCGAGCACGACTTCCGGCGTCGCCACCGCTTCGCGGATATCGACCGCGTTGACGACATCATCGGCAAGCTTGGCCCCGGTCATCACCGTGCGCTGTTCCACGCTGCTGGCGAAAGCCACATCGTATTCGGCCAGTTCGCGATCGATTTCCTGCTGCGTCGGCGCATTCGCCACCGCATCGGCGATCACCGCGCGCACATCGCGCAGCGCCGCGCGCCAGTCGTTGCCCAGGGGCGTAACGCTGACGAACGTGCCGTCGGCGGACCGGCTGATCTTCTCCTGCCCGACTTGCGCATAGAGATAGCTGCCGCCCGCGCGCGCGCGCTCTTCAAGGCGGCGGTTGATGATCGCCTGCGCGATCCCGTCCAGCATCATGCCACGGTTGTATTCGAGATTGTCGACCACCTGGGTGTAGGGGCGCAAGATGGCGTAGCTGATATTGCGCGGCAGGTCCGGCTCCACCAGCACTTTGGTTTCGCCGACCGGATTCGCCGGTTCGACGCCCTTCGGCGCCTTGGGCTTGCCGAAATCGGGCGGCGCGGTCCGCGCGCCCTTGCCTTTCCAGTCGGCGAACCAGCGTTCGATCTCCGCCGCCAAAGCCATCGGGTCGGCATCGCCCGCCGCCACGATCACCGTGTTGTCCGGGCGATACCAGCGATCATGGAACCCTTGCACCGCGGCGGCAGTGGCGCCTTTCAGCGCTTCGTCGGTGCCGATCGGCGCGCGTTCGGCCAGCGGCTGCCCGGCAAAGAAGGTTTCGCGCGTGGCGTCGCTCACCCGCAATCCGGCCCCACCCCGTTCACGCTTTTCCGCCAGCACGATCGGCACTTCACTGTTGATATTGCTCTGGCTCAGCACCGGTTCGCGGACCATGCCCGACAGCAGCTTGAAACTTTCGTTCAGCGCCGCGCCCGTCGCATTGGGCAAATCGAGCTTGTACACGGTTTGCGTCGCGCTGGTCTGCGCGTTGGTGTCGCTGCCGAAGGTCGCACCGAGGCGCTGCCATGTGGGAATCGCTTCCGCGACGCCGAGATATTTCGACTGGCGGAACAGCAGATGCTCCAGCAGGTGGGCGAAGCCGCGCTCCTTCTCCGTCTCGTAAAGCGAACCGGCATCGACCGCGATACGGATCGACACCTGCCCCGGCGGCACGTTGTTGCGCCGCACGGCATAACGCAAACCGTTGTCCAGCGTGCCGAACACCCATTCCGGATCGGGCGGGATATCCGTCCCGCGATAGATCCATGGGTCTGATCTCTCTACGGATTTGACGGCTTTCTGCGGGGCCTGGCGGACAGGAGCCGCTGTCGGCTGGGCCACCAGCGGAAGAGGGAGGACAATGGCAAATGCTGCAACCAGCCGTGAAATGCGCGTCATGCCGCTGGTATAGAAAGGCCAAGTATGAAGGACCAGTGAATAGACGCCAGCGCCGATCGCGGCTTGACCATGCGCGTTTGGTGCCTACATCGCGGAAGCCATGTATATAGAAACAGAAGCCACCCCCAATCCTGCCACGCTCAAGTTCCTGCCCGGCAGGAAAGTGATGGAAGCGGGAACGCGCGAATTCACCTCGCCCGAAGCCGCCGAAGCTTCGCCGCTCGCCAGTGCGCTGTTCGATTCCGGCGAAGTGACCGGGGTGTTCTTCGGTTCGGACTTCATTTCGGTGACGGCGGGGCCCGGCGCGGACTGGGGCCAGCTCAAACCGCAGGTGGTGGCCATCCTGCTCGATCACTTCATCAGCGAAGCCCCGCTGTTCCACGGCGGCAATGCCGCGGGCATCGTGGTGCCCGGCGAAACGGATGGCGATTTCGATGACGATCCCGCCGACGCGGATATCATCGACCAGATCAAGGAACTGATCGACACGCGCGTGCGCCCGGCCGTGGCCAACGATGGCGGCGACATCATCTATCGCGGCTATCGCGATGGCGTGGTCTATCTCGTCATGCAAGGCGCCTGTTCGGGCTGCCCGTCTTCCACCGCGACGTTGAAGAACGGGATCGAATCCCTGCTCAAGCACTACGTGCCGGAAGTCACCGAAGTCCGCGCGGCCTGATTTCCGCGCACTCTCCACACAAAACGCTGTCATCTGGAGTATCGCCGATGTCGCAGGCTCTTTCGGCCGAAGTCCTCGATCAGCTTTTCCGCGAAGCGCGCAGTTTTAACGACTGGCTCGACAAGGATGTGACCGAGGCGCAGATTCGCGAAATCTACGAACTGCTCAAGATGGGCCCCACATCGGTGAACATGCAGCCGGCCCGGTTCGTCTGGTGCCGTTCGCAGGCCGCGCGGGAACGGCTGGCCCGGCACGTTTCCGAAAAGAACCAGCCCAAGGTGCTGAACGCCCCGGTCTGCGTCGTGATCGGCACCGATCAGGATTATCACGAACAGCTGCCCTGGCTGTTTCCTCATACCGATGCGCGTAGCTGGTTCGCCAACGACTCAGCCGGGCGGCAGCGCCACGCCGCGCGCAACGCTTCGCTCCAGGGCGCTTACCTCATGCTTGCCGCGCGGGCGGTAGGGCTCGATTGCGGCCCGATGTCGGGCTTCGACGAAGCCGGGGTGAACGCGGAATTCTTCGCCGATCAGCCGAATGTGACAGTGAATTTCATCTGTTCCATCGGCTATGGCGACAGGAATTCGATTTTCGGCCGCAGCCCGCGCCCCGAATTCGATACCTTCAACACCATTCTCTGATCTACAAGGCCGCGTATGCGCACACTCGCGATCGATTGCGCGACGGAGAACTGCTCGGCCGCCCTGTTCGATGACGGCGCTCCGGTCGCGGGCGAATGCCGCCTGCTCGGGCGCGGCCATGCCGAACATCTCGTCCCGATGATCGCCCGCCTGCCCGAACGGGGCAAGGCCGGGCGCATCGCGGTGTCGCTCGGCCCCGGCAGCTTCACCGGCGTGCGCATCGGCCTCGCCGCCGCCCGCGCGCTGGCCCTGGCATGGAATGCCCAGGTGGTGGGCTATCCCACGCTGGCGCTCGTCGCGGCGATGGCTCGCGCGCAATCGGATGAGGCTGGCACTCAGGGGGTGAGCGTGGCGATGACCGGCGGGCACGGCGAATGGTTCGTCCAGGATTTCGCCGCCGATGGCACCCCGCAGACACCGCTGGCATCCCTGCGCCCCGCCGACGCCGCCGCGGCGGTGGGGCACGATTGCATCGCAGGCAGCCAGGCCGAAGCGCTGGTCGCCCTGCGCGGGCGCGGCGAAGCAATGCCTCTCCTGCCCGATGCGCGCCGCTTCTCCTTGCTTGGCGATACCGCCCTGTTGCAGGATATCGCGCCGCTTTACGGCCGCCCTCCCGATGCCAAACTGCCGGGTGCGAACGCATGATCGACGAAACCGCCGCCGATATCGACCGGATCATGGACGTGATGGCGCTGGCGTTCGATCCGGCCTTCGGTGAAGCATGGACCCGCCGCCAGGTGGTGGACGCCCTGACAATCGGCAATTGCCGCTATGGCCTGCTCGACGAACACGGAAACCGCCCGGTCGGCGATGCGGTCGCCGCCGGGTTTTTCATGATCCGCGGCCTATTCGATGAAGCGGAACTTCTGCTTCTGGCCGTCCGCCCCGCGATGCGTGGGCGTGGACTTGGCAAAAAGCTGCTGGAATCATTTGCCGAGGATGCCAGACATCACGGCCACAACCGCCTCCTGCTGGAAATGAGAGAAGGGAATCCGGCAGAATTTCTTTATCGCGGCTTCGGATTCAGCCAAATCGGACGGCGGGTTCAATATTACAAGAGTATTGATGGCAACCGGTTGGATGCACTGACGTTTGAAAAATACTTGAGCCCGGATCATCCCTGACATTTCGTCATACCGGGCTATTCCTGTGCGGTTCCTCTTGAAAATTGGTGACACTAAGGGCAATGGCCCCCTCACGGGGCACCCAATGGCGACTGCGCGCAAGATAGTCCGCCGAAGATTTCAAGAGGCATCGATATGGAAGCCATACAGCACGACATGAAAGAGACACTTATCACGCTCACGTCTGATATTGTCGCAGCGCATGTTGCCAACAATAACGTCGCGGTGGACGAAGTCCCCTCGCTGATCGCCAATGTTTACGGGGCCCTGTCGGGCCTGGGCGAAGCCGCACCGGCAGTAGAGGCGAAGCCCGAACCCGCGGTTTCGCTCCGTTCATCGGTGAAACCGGATTACATCGTCTGCCTCGAATGCGGCAAGAAGATGAAGATGCTCAAGCGGCATCTTGCCACCGATCACGATATGACCACCGAAGACTATCGCGCGCGCTGGGGTCTTAATGCCGATTACCCGCTGGTCGCTCCGAACTATGCCAAGACGCGCCGCGAACTGGCGAAGAAGATCGGTCTTGGCCGCAAGCCGGGTCAGAAACGGGGCCGCAAGCCGCGCGCTGCCGCCGCCAAGTAACGTTCCCCCAAACTTGTTAGTTGCGCCCCGCCCCGCTAAGGTGGCGGGGCGCTTTATTTTTACCCCGAGGATACATTGCAACAAGCCATCGATATCGAACAGCTATGCCACGATCGCGGCTTGCGGATCACCGAACAGCGGCGGGTGATCGCCCGCGTACTTTCGGAAAGCCGGGACCATCCGGACGTGGAAAAGCTGCACGAGCGGGCATCGGCGATCGATCCCGGCATTTCCATCGCCACCGTTTACCGCACCGTGCGCCTGTTCGAAGAAGCGGGCATTCTCGATCGCCACGATTTCGGCGATGGCCGCGCCCGCTACGAAGCGGCGCCCGAAGCCCATCATGACCATCTGATCGACGTGGAAACCGGCAAAGTGCTCGAATTCGTCGATCCCGAATTGGAAGCGCTCCAGCGCCGAATCGCGGAGAAGCTGGGTTATCGCCTGGTCGATCACCGGATGGAACTCTACGGCGTGCGGATCGACCGCGAGGATTGATCCGATGCTGCCCCCATCAGGGCAGGACGAAACGGACAACAGGGCCCGGCCCCGGCACCCCGCCCCCGGTGTGTCAGGGCGGGCCCTTCTCGTCTTGCGCCTCATCCTCTTGCTTGGCGTGCTGGTGCTTATCGCGCCACCGGCCGCGCTGTGGCGCCTGCTCGGGTTCCGGCGCATCTGGCCGCGAATCTTCTTTCTGGGGTTCTGCGCGATCATCGGGCTGCGGCCGCGCGTTCACGGCACGCCGCGTGGCAATGCGCTCTATCTCCCCAACCACGTCAGCTGGATGGATATCCCCGCGCTGCTCGCCACGACCGGCAGCGCCTTTGTCGCGCACGACGGGCTGACCGGATCGCGCCTGTTCAAATTCCTCGCCGATCTCAACGACACCGTGTTCATCGCGCGCGATCGCCGCGCCACGATCGGTACGCAGATCGCGGAAGTCCGCCATGCCGTGGCGGGCGATGGCGCCCTGACTATTTTCATCGAAGGCACCACCAGCGACGGCACGCGGTTGCTGCCATTCAAAAGCGCGCTGCTTTCCGCGCTGGAACCGCTGCCCGAAGGGTTGACGATTCAGCCGGTGCTGCTGCGCTATGCCGATGGGCCCGGCGTCGCTTGGGTCGGCGACGATCCCGGCACCGCCAATTTTAGCCGCATGCTGGCGCGCTGGCGCCCGATCCGGCTCGACCTCCATTTCCTCGATCCGCTGACGGGCGATACTCTGCAGAATCGCAAGGCCATGGCCGCCGCCGCGCGCGATGCCATTGCCGCGCGGATGGCCGCGGGCTGACCCCCTTCCCGAAACCACGCTTTTCCCGTAAACGCGCGCCCATGACTGCCTCCCCCGCCCCCAAGACCTACCGCGTCAAGAGCTTCGGCTGCCAGATGAACGTCTATGACGGCGAACGCATGGCCGAACTCCTCGCCGAGAAGGGCATGACCCCTGCCGCCGATGGCCAGGACGCCGATCTGGTCGTGCTCAACACCTGCCATATCCGCGAAAAAGCGGCGGAGAAGGTCTATTCGGACATCGGCCGGTTGAAAAAGGCCGATGGCAGCAAGCCCTTGATTGCCGTGGCCGGGTGCGTGGCGCAGGCGGAAGGCGAAGAGATCATGGCCCGCGCCCCGGCGGTGTCCATGGTCGTCGGGCCGCAGGCTTACCATCGCCTGCCCGATTTGCTCGACAAGGCCGCGCGCGGCGAACGGGCGACCGATACCGACATGCCCGCCAACGCGAAGTTCGACGTGCTGCCCCAGCGCCGCCGCGCCGGGCCCAGCGCTTTCCTGACCGTGCAGGAAGGGTGCGACAAGTTCTGCACCTATTGCGTGGTTCCGTACACGCGCGGTGCGGAAATTTCCCGCCCATACAGCGATTTGATCGCCGAAGCGGAGAAACTGATCGAAAACGGGGCGCGCGAGATCACGCTGCTGGGCCAGAACGTCAACGCCTGGACCGGCGAAGATACGCAGGGGCACGCCATCGGGCTCGACGGGCTGATCCGCGCGCTCGACCGCATGCCCGATCTTCAGCGCATCCGCTACACCACCAGCCATCCCAACGATGTGACCGATGGTCTGATCGCCGCGCATGGCGAAGTCGCCAAGCTGATGCCCTATCTCCACCTGCCGGTGCAGAGCGGGTCCGACCGCGTGCTGAAAGCCATGAACCGCAGCCACACGGCGGACAGCTATCTCCGGCTGCTCGACCGGTTCCGCGCTGTGCGGCCGGATATCGCGCTGTCGGGCGATTTCATCGTCGGCTTCCCCGGCGAAACCGAGGACGAATTCGCCGATACGCTGAAACTGGTGGATGCGGTGGGCTACGCCGCGGCTTTCAGTTTCAAGTATTCCCCCCGCCCCGGCACCCCCGCCGCTGAAATGGACGGGATGATTGCCCCCGAAGTGATGGACGAACGGCTGCAACGCCTGCAGGCCGCGATCAACCGCCATCAGCTTGCGTTCAACCAGGCGTCCGTCGGCAAGCGCTGCACCGTCCTGGTCGAACGCAAAGGCAAGCACCCGGGGCAATGGCTGGGCAAATCGCCGTGGCTGCAATCGGTGCATTTCCTGGGTGACGCCGCGATCGGCGATGTGGTGGAGGTGGACCTGATCGAAGCGGGGCCCAATTCGCTGGCGGGCCGGCTGGTCGATTCCGCGCTGTAAACGAAACTTTTCCACCGCGCTCTTGCCGCTGCCCGCTTGCTCTCGGGCAAGGCGGCATTATCTTTCCCATGCACCATTTGAAAGGAGCGCATGGGCCGCAAACCACACCGCGCCGACTCCGATTCGGCGCTGATCCGTCCCGGTGACCGTAGCGCGCACAGGCGGGCACGGGCCGAAGTGGAATTCGAGGAACAGACCGTGCTCGGCGCGCTGTTCGGCGAATTCGACGCCAATCTCGTTCAGCTCGAAAACCGTCTCGGCGTCTATATCAGCGCCCGCGGCAATCGCATCCTGATCGAAGGATCGGATGATTCGGTCGCCCGTGCGCGTGACGTTCTGAAAGGCATGCACAAGCGCCTGCTCGAAGGGCAGGAACTGGATGCAGGCGCAATCGAGGCGCTGATCGCGATGTCGAACGAACCGACGCTGGACGGGATTATCACCGGCAAGGACCCGCTGGGCGGCGGCATCATGATCCGCACCCGGCGCAAGACCATCGTCCCGCGCTCCGCCACGCAGATCGACTATATGAAAGCGCTGGCCCGCGACGATATCATTTTCGCGCTCGGCCCGGCGGGCACCGGCAAGACCTATCTCGCGGTGGCGCAGGCTGTGAGCCAGCTTATCACCGGCAGCGTGCAGCGCCTGATCCTTTCCCGCCCGGCGGTGGAAGCGGGGGAACGGCTGGGCTTCCTGCCCGGCGACATGAAAGAGAAGGTCGACCCCTATCTCCGCCCGCTTTACGATGCGCTGTACGATTGCATGCCGCCCGAGCAGGTGGAGCGGCGGCTGGCCAGCGGCGAAATCGAAATCGCCCCCATCGCTTTCATGCGCGGGCGCACGCTGGCCGATGCTTTCGTCATTCTCGACGAAGCGCAGAACACCACACGCGAACAGATGAAAATGTTCCTCACCCGGTTCGGCCAGAACAGCCGCATGGTGGTCTGCGGCGACCCGAAACAGGTCGACATCCCCGGCGGTGACCGGATGAGCGGCCTGGCCGACGCGGTCGGGCGGCTGGAAGGCGTCGAAGGGATCAACGTGACCCGCTTCGGCGTGGCGGATGTGGTCCGCCACCCCATCGTCGGCCGGATCGTCGAGGCTTACGAGGGGAAGGACGCCTAGGCTGACGCGGGGAGCGGGAAGCGGCGGTGCGGATTATGCCTGCTGTGCGCGCGCCCTCTCCCCAAGCCGCTCGGCCTGAGCCTGTCGAAGGCCGCGTGCTGACAATTGCCCGATCAGCTTTGCCGATGTTGTGTCGTGCGCTGACGCACTGTTGGTATGGCTGCCATCATGCAGCCTGTGAGAAGGTCATTGGCCTGTGCTGGCGTGGTGCGCGGCCTTCGACAGGCTCAGGCCGAACGGGATGGGGGGGTAAGGCGGATTGGGGGTCAGGAGAGTGAAGCCAGAGGTCCCCCTCCACCCCGTAACTGCCAACCCCAAAGCATCATCCCGGACTTGATCCGGGATCCATTTCGCCTCCGGGTGCGGAAGGCGGAAAACTTTCCTACACCCGGGAAATCTGGCTTAACCTCCCAGATGACGCCGCACGCTTCACCGCCCCTTCTCCGCTGGCTGCCCCCGCGCGGGTACTGCCGCGCATCCACAGCCGGCGCATGAGCGGAAAAACACCTCCCCGAAAAGTCACACTGGCCGGGGTGCCGGTGCCCGCCTGCGGCGGCGTGATCCGGGGCCGGATGCATCGGCGCACGCTTCGCCGCGATCACGCGCCAGCCGCGCGAAACCGGGCTTTCGCAGCAGGTTGCGATTACGGAGCGACGCCGCGCGGCAGCGGACCGGACGAACGCCATGCGCGCCCGCACCGACCGCACTTTCGGGCCGTTCTGCGTCAACCTGTTCGCCGCCCTTCCGGCCCGAAACACTCTTTACCCGGCCTCACTCCCATGACACTGGCAGCGTCCGGGCGGATGACCGCCTTGCGGAGGCACAGTGAATCTGGAAATCGATATCGAGGAACCCTGGCCCGCTTCGGCGGATTGGGCCGATCTGGCCGAGCGTGCCGCCGAAGCGCTGCAGGAGAGCGCCCCGGAACTCGCCAATCCCCGCCTGCTCGCCAGCGTGCTGTTCACGTCCGATGCCGAAGTCCACGTGCTCAACCGCGAATGGCGCGGCAAGGACAAGCCGACCAATGTCCTGTCCTTCCCCATGCTGGAACGGGGCGAGCTGCTGGCCCTTCCCGCCGACGGCCCGCCCGAAATGCTGGGCGATATCGCATTGGCCTGGGAAACCTGCGCGCGCGAGGCGGAGGAGAAAGCGATCGGCGTGGACCATCACGCCATGCACCTGATCGTCCATGCCCTGCTGCATCTGGCGGGCCACGATCACGAGACTTCGCCCGAAGACGCCCGCGCGATGGAAGAATTGGAGATAAAGACGCTTGCACATCTGGGCATCGCCGACCCATATGGAGACCACCATGACTGAGGGAGATTGAAGTGGCCGGGCCCGAAAACAGGGAAGGCGAAAACGGTTCGGGAGAACCGGACAGTAGACGCAGCCTGTGGCGCGTCATTCGGCGTTTCTTCGAGGGGGAGGACAGCGATCAATCGCTGCGGGCCCAATTGGAAGAAGCGATCGACGAACACGTGGAAGAGCATAGCAATCCGGCGGACCGTTCCAGAAAGGGCGATCTGTCCGCGGTGGAATTGCAGATGCTGCGCAACCTGCTCCATTTCAGCGAGCACGATGCCGACGATGTCGCAATCCCGCGCAGCGAGATCATCGCCATTTCCGCGGATGCAAGCTGGCCGGAACTGGTCGCCAGCTTCGCCGAACACGGCCATTCGCGCATTCCCGTCTATCGCGACACGCTCGATTCGGTAATCGGCATGATCCACGTGAAGGATGTCTTCAGCTATCTCGCCAAGGGCCTGCCCGCCCCGGCGGACTGGACCACGCTGATGCGCCAGCCGCTCTATGTCCCGCAATCGCGCAGCGCGCTCGACGTGCTGGCCGACATGCGCAGCCGCCGGATTCATCTGGCGGTGGTGGTCGACGAATATTCCGGGGTCGACGGGATCATCACGATCGAAGATCTGGTCGAAGAGATCGTCGGCGATATCGAAGACGAGCATGACGACGCGCCGACCGAACTGATCGTGCCCATCGGCAACGGCATGTGGGATGCCGATGCCCGCGCGGAACTCGACGACATTTCGGAAAAGGTCGATCCACGGCTTGCCGAAGTCGACGAAGCCGTGGATACTCTCGGCGGCTTGGCGTTCGTGCTGGCGGGACAGGTTCCGCCGGTCGGGGCTGTGCTTGAGCATGACAGCGGATGGCGAATCGAAGTGACCGATGGCGACGAGCGCCATGTTACGCGGCTACGCCTCCATCCGCCGTCGAATGGCGATGACGGGACGCAAGACTAGGATTCATTGGTGCCAACGCGACGCTTACCGCCGCTGCGCGCGCTCGAGGCTTTCGTGCGCATCGTTCGTCTGGGCTCGGCCCGGGCGGCGGCGGAAGAACTCGCCCTGTCGCCGTCCGCCCTGTCCCGCCGGGTCGCCAACCTTGAGGAATTCATCGGCAAGAAGCTGTTCACGCGCGCCCATCAGGCGATGCAGCTTACCGATGACGGGCGCGCTTTCTACGATGCGGTGTCCCCGCATCTCGAAGCGCTGGCCACCGCGGTGGAGGACCAGTCGGAGAATCTGACGCTGTGGCGCCTCCATCTGGGCGTGCTGCCGCTGTTCGGCAGCCAGCGGCTGTTCCCCCGCCTGGCGGAATTGCGCAAGCTGCACCCGCGCCTGCACATCGACATGGACACCGGGCCGCATCTGGAAACCCGCGTTGGCGATACGCTGGATTGCGCCATTCTGCTGGTGCGCGAACCCGATCCGGGATTTCATTCCTTCCGGCTCGATCACAACCGCGTCTATGCGATCTGCGCCCGTGACCTGACCGAGGAGATCGGCGAGGAACCGAGCATGGAGGCGCTGTCGCGCCAGACGTTCCTGGTGCATCAGGAAATGCCCGAAAGCTTCGGCGCATGGCGGAACGCGATGGGGCTGAACGGTCTCGAACCGGCAGCGGTCGATCATTTCGATTCGGGCCAGCTTCTTCTGGAAGCCGCCGCGCAGGGGCTCGGCATCGCAATCATGCATGACGACCACTTCCGCCGTGCGGGCGACCGGCGGCTGGCGCTGCTCTACCCCGAACGCGAAGTGGAAAGCCCCTACAGCTACTGGTTCGTCTGCCGTCCGAAAGCGCTCGAAACCCGCCCGGTGCGTATCTTCTACGAATGGCTGGTGCACGCAGGGCTTTAAGGCTGGCCAGCCACAGCTCTCTCGTCAAAGAGCGCGAACATCAATCTCTCTCCGTCATGCTGAACTTGGTTCAGCATCCATTTCTCCCCACAGACAAATACGCGATCTGGAGAGATGGGCCCTGAACCAAGTTCAGGGTGACAAAGGGAAAAGGTACTGCGCCTTCAAAAAGAAAAAGCCGGGAAGATCACTCCCCGGCTTTCCTTCCGTTCTCAGGAAACGGTGGCTTTCAGAATCTTGCCCGGGTTTGCGGGCGGCTCGCCCTTGGGCAAGGCGTCGACATGTTCCATCCCGCTTTCGACTTCGCCCCACACGGTGTACTGCTTGTCGAGGAACCGCGCATCGTCGAAACAGATGAAGAACTGGCTGTTCGCGCTGTGCGGATAGGACGTGCGGGCCATGGAACACACACCGCGCACGTGCGGCTGGTCGTTGAATTCGGCCTGCAGGTCAGGCTTGTCGGAGCCGCCCATGCCGGTGCCGTTGGGGCAACCGCCCTGCGCCATGAAGCCGGGAATCACGCGGTGGAATGTCACACCATCGTAAAAGCCTTCCTTCACCAGCTCGGTGATGCGGGCGACATGGCCGGGTGCCAGATCCGGGCGAAGCTTGATAACGACATCGCCGCTTTCGAGAGTAAGAGTCAGTTTTTCATCGGCCATGGGCAAAAACTCCTGTTTGAACGGCGGTCGATATAAGGCTCATCCACGCAATGTCACCCCGCGCGGTTGCATTTGTTGCGCCGCGCAATAGGAGAGGCGCATGACGCCGGACGAACTCGACGAACTGCACCGCACCGACTCGCCGCAGGCGGAGGAAGAGCGCGAACAGTTCGACGAGGATAACCGGTTGAGAGCGGAATTCGTCCGCTCCGTGGCCCACGCGCTGACCGAAGGCGACGATGCGCGGGTTTACGAACTGGTGGAACCGCTCCACGCCGCCGACATCGCCGACCTTTTCGAGCTGCTCGAACGCGATGAACGCGCGCCGCTGGCCCGCGCCATTTCCGACCTGATGACGGGCGAAGTCATCGCCGAACTGAACGATCACGTTCGCGATGACATGGTCGAGGACCTGCCGCCCGAAGCGGTGGCCGAAATCGCCGACCAGTTGGAAACCGACGACGCGGTGCAACTGATCGAGGATCTCGAACCGGCCGAGCAGGCCGCGATTCTCGCCGAGATGGAGCCCGAAGGCCGCGCCGCCGTGGAAAGCGCGCTGGCCTATCCGGAAGAGACCGCCGGCCGCCTGATGCAGCGCGACCTGGTCGCTGTGCCCGAGCATATGACCGTGGGCGACCTGATCGATTATCTGCGCGACAACGGCGATCTGACGACCGAATTCTGGGAAGTGTTCATTGTCGATCCGCAGCACAAGCCGGTCGGCACCTGCCAGCTTTCGTGGATTCTGCGGACCCCGCGCGCGATCCCGCTGACCGATGTGATGAAGCGCGAACAGACGCTGATCCCGGTGAGCATGGATCAGGAAGAAGTCGCGCTGCAATTCCAGAAGTACGCGCTGATTTCCGCCGCCGTTGTGGATGAATCGGGGCGGCTCGTCGGGCAGCTCACGGTCGACGATATCGTTCACATCATTCAGGAAGAAGCGGACGAAGACGTCATGCTTCTGTCCGGGGCCGGTGATGGCGATATCAACGAACCGATTCGCGAAGCCTACGGCGCGCGTGTCCGCTGGCTGATCGCCAATATGCTGACCGCCGCGGTCGCCTCGTCCATCATCGCCACGTTCGAAGACACGATCGCCAAGATGGTCGCGCTGGCGACGCTGATGCCGATCGTCGCCGGGATCGGCGGCAATGCAGGCACGCAGACGCTGGCGGTGACGGTGCGCGCGCTGGCCACCAACCAGTTGACCGCCAGCAACGCCTGGCGCGCGGTCCGCCGCGAACTGGGCATCGCACTGATGAACGGCGGCACGGTTGCCGTGATTATCGGCGTGGTGGTGACTCTGCTGTTCCACGATCCCTTGCTGGGCATAGTCATCGCCATGGCGATGATGACCAACATCCTTGTTGCCGGGCTGGCCGGTGTTCTCGTCCCGCTGACGCTGGAACGCCTGAAAGCGGACCCGGCAATCGCCTCCTCCATCTTCGTCACCATGACGACGGATTCGATGGGTTTCCTCGCCTTCCTCGGCCTCGCGACAGTGAGCGGACTGGTCTCCTGACCCTTGCCCCCGCGCAGGGCGCGCCTATGTTGAGGCCATGCCCCTGCACATGACCAAGATCGCCTATGGCGCGACCAGCGTGGAAGACCTGCGCCAATGGCTGGAAAGCTATTCCGAAGCTTTCGCCAGCACGCGCTATCTGCCCAAACGGCATGAGGAGATGATCGGCGGATCGCTTTACTGGATCTACGATCACGCGATGATCGGCCGCAGCCCGATCCGCGGCTTTGCCCAGCGGGATGACGGGCGCTGGAACATCATGCTCGAACCGCGCCTGATCATGGTCGAACCGCGCGCCAAACGCGCGCATCAAGGCTGGCGCTATCTCAAGGACGAGGACGCCCCGCCCGATCTCGGCAGCGGGGTCATGGAAGGTGACGTTCTACCCGGCCACCTCGTTAAGGAACTGGCCAAGCTCGGTCTGGTCTGATGCGTGGCAGCCACAACGATCCCACTCCGAAAAAGGTACGGACATGAACGAGGCATCACGGGATGGCTGGCGCCAGACTGCCGCCGCCGATCTCCCCGCCATGCAGGCGATTTCGGATGCGGTGCACGGCGCTTACACCGAACCCGAAGGGATATTCGCCGAACGTCTCGCGCTCTACCCACAAGGCTGCCGGACACTGGAACGGGGCAGCGCGGTGGTCGGCTATATCATCACCCATCCCTGGCACCGCGACACCCCGCCGAAGCTGGGCAAGCCGCTGGGCGCGATCCCCAAGGATGCGGATACTTATTACCTGCATGATATCGCGCTACTGCCCGCCGGGCGCGGCGGGGGATCGGGCAAGGCAGCGGTCGATTTCACCGTGCGGCAGGCCGTGCAAGGCGGATTTGCCGACATCACGCTGATCGCCGTCAACGGCGCGGATGCATTCTGGGCAGCGCAGGGCTTCGCCTATGTGGAGGGCGCGGAAGCCGTCACGTATGGCGAAGGCACCTATCTGATGCGGCGCAGCCTGCGCTGAAGGAGGGGCTCACGCCCCCTTACGCAGCCACCATTTGAGCAGGTGGTGCGCCACCGCCACGGGCGGCGGGGCCACGAATGCACCGCCCCCGGCCGGTGCGGCCATGGCGCTGGCCACCTCGTCACGCGTGAACCACCGGGCATCTTCCAGCTCGGTCCGATCGACGATCAGGCGGTCATCTTCCGCCGTCGCATGGCAGCCGACCATCAATTGCGCGGGAAACGGCCAGGGCTGGCTCATCACATAATCCACGCCTGTAACGGTGACGCCGGCTTCTTCCATCACTTCGCGGGCGACGGCTTCCTCGATCGTTTCGCCCGGTTCGACAAAGCCGGCCAGCGCGGAATAGAATCCTTCGGGGAAATTCGGCTGGCGCCCGAGCAGCAGACGGCCATCGTGTTCGACCAGCATGATCGTGACCGGATCGACCCGGGGGAAATGCTCCGCGTTGCAGGTCCCGCAATTGCGTTGCCAGCCGCCTTTCGCGGGCGCGGTGGGCGCGCCGCACCGGGCGCAGAAGCGGTGGCGTGCGTGCCAGTCGACCACGCTGCGCGCCATCCCATAGATCGCCAGATCGTCTTGCGGCATCCCGCCCATGATCCGCCGCATCGCCGTGCCCATTGCGCCGGGACCGCCAGCGGGACCCGCGGGAATCGGCGCGAAGCACACCCGGCCCTCCATCAGGCCGAGAAACACCAGTTCCGCATCGCCCGCCTCGTCCAGAGAACCCCATTGCAGGCGGTTCTCATCGTCCATCACCGGGTCGAGGCCTTCGAGCCGCAGCAGCAAGGCCCGCTCGTCCTTCAGCGCTTCCAGCGCTTGCTTGTCGTTCCGGATATGGTCCGCCCGGTCGAGCGGCTGGCCAACGAAACCGATCTGCGTATCAATCATGCATTCCCCCCAATGCCGCCATGGCATCTTTCATTGCCACCTGCGGAAACTCTCCCTGGATCGGATAAGCGGCGGCGGGCATGTATTGCGCGTAAAAGCCGCCCCGCCAACCACGTTTGAGATCGGCGAAAGCGATTGTGCCGGCCGCCCCCGCCCAACCGAATGTCCCTTCTTCAAGGCCGAGCCCCACGCGCCCGCCCGCACCGAAGCCGCCACCGGTGGCGAACGTGCCCACGGTGCTGATCCCGGCGGGCAAAAGATTGCTCGTGCCCACACGCACCGCGTTTTCGCTCATCACCCGTTTCCCTTCGAACATGCCGAAGCCGAGCAGCATCCGCAGGAACCGATCGTAATCGCGCGGGCTGCTGACCAGCCCGGACCCGCCGAACGGGAACGCAGGCCGCATGGCAAAGACCGATGCAGCCCCCGGATCGAGCGGCAGCAACACGCCCTGCATCACGCCATAATTGGTGGTGAGGCGGCCGATCTGGCTCTGCGGCACGCGGAACCAGGTGCTCTCCATCCCCAGCGGATCGAACAGCCGTTCTTGCAGGAAGGTATCGAACGGCTTGCCGGAAACCACTTCGATCACCCGCCCCAGTAGGTCGAGCCCAACCGAATAGCTCCACTTCGTGCCCGGCTGATAGACCAGCGGCATGTCCGCCAGCCGGTCGGCGAACTGGGCCAGAGTCAGCGTGGTGTTGCGTGCCCCGAACAGTTCGGCCAGCGGCAAGCGGCTGATCTGCCCCGGCACCAGCCCCGCCTGCACATAGGCGGCCTTGAGCGGACCGTTCTGAATGATCGAATAGCCCAGCCCCGCAGTGTGCGTGAGCAAATGGCGGATCGTGATCGGGGCCTTCGCCGGGACGAGATCGGTGATCGACCCGTCCGGCACGCGCTGCACCGCCATTTTGGCATATTTCGGCAGGATATCGGACAAGGGCTGATCCAGCCGCAGCTTCCCTTCGTCAATCAGGATCATCGCCGCCATGCCGGTGATGGGCTTGGTCATGGAATAGATCCGGAACAGGCTGTCCCCGTCCATCGGCGCGCCTTCCAGCGTCCGCTGGCCGCGCGCGATGTATTGGATCGCCCCTTGCCCCAGCCCCATCGCCGCCACGGCCCCGGCCAGCCGGCCACTGCGCACGTAACCGTCGGCATAACGGGTGACACCGGCCCAGCTTTCCTGCTTGTCTGCCGCCCATGCGGGGCCAAACGCAGGCGCGAAAGCCAGCGAGGCGCCCAGCGCCGCGCCACTGCCGATAAAGGTCCTGCGCGAAAATGCTGCCGGTAATCGGTCCATCGTCATTACCCTTCCATCAGCGCACGCTGCGCGGCCTTGGCGAATACAGTGGGCAACCCGGCATCGTCCAGCGTGTCGAGCGGCCACCATTCGCCGTCCGCAGGCTGGAGCGCGGCCCATCGGTCGCCTTCGTACAACATCACGGCGAGATGGAGCGAAAAGTGGGTGAAGCCATGCTGAACCGCCCCAGCCCCGCGCCACGAACCGGGCAAAGGCTGCTTCCCATGCCCATCGCTACGGGCGGACCAGCCATCATCGGGCAGAGCGCGCATACCGCCGAGCATGCCCTTGCCCGGGCGGCGAACCAGCCAGACATGGCCATCCCGCTCGATCCAGTAGGCGGCGCCCTGCCGCTCCGGCCGGACTTTCTTCGGCGCTTTGACCGGAAAGCGTGCCGGATCGCCTTCCATTCTGGCCCGGCAATCGCCCGCCAACGGGCAAAGCAGGCATTTGGGATCGCGCGCGGTGCAGATCGTCGCGCCGAGGTCCATCATCGCCTGCGCGAAATCGCCCGCGCGATGATCGGGCGTGATCGCATCGGCATGGTGGCGGATCGCCTTGCGCACACCCGGCAAAGGCTCCGCCAACGCGAACAGACGCGCAACCACCCGTTCGACATTGGCATCGACCACCACCGCCCTGCGTCCGAACGCAATTGCCGCCACGGCCGCTGCGGTATAGGCGCCCAGCCCCGGCAACTGGCGCAGTTCCTCCTCCGTTTCGGGAAAGCCTCCGCGCGCCGCCACCGCCTGCGCGCAGGCCACAAGGTTGCGGGCCCGCGAATAGTATCCCAGCCCGGCCCAGGCGGCCATGATCGTTTCCTCCGGCGCGGCGGCGAGATCGGCGACGCCGGGCCAGCGTTCGGTGAACTTGCGGAAATAGGGGACAACGGCGGCCACTGTGGTCTGCTGCAGCATCACTTCGGACAGCCACACGCGATAGGGATCGGGCGGCGGCGTGCCTGGGGGGCTGCGCCACGGCAACACGCGCGCATGGGCATCGTACCAGGCGAGCAGACGCGCAGCGACACTATCCTCCATCCCCGCGCTATGGCATGGTCGCCCGCGCAATGGAACCGGATCAATCGAAAGCGAAAAACCCCTCCGCCAAAAGCAAACAGGCGAAGGCATACGAGCGCCCGCGCGGCGGGCAGGCGCGCGCGATCGGCGATCTCATGCCGCAGATCGGCCGCACGGCCTTTCGCCGGTTCGGCTTCATCCAGTCCAGCGTGGTCACGCGCTGGCCAGAAATCGTCGGCGAAACGCATGCGCGCGCCTGCATGCCCGAAGCGATCCGCTTCCCGCCCGGTGAAAAAAGCGACGGCATCCTGCAACTGGTGGTCAAACCGGCGCACGCCCCGCTGATTCAGCAGGTCATCCCCGAAATCATCGAGCGGGTGAATCGTTTTTTCGGATACAGCGCGGTCGCCCGTGTCAAAATCCGGCAAGGCGTGGTTAAGGCGCCCGATGCACAAAAGCGCCCCGCCGCGCCGCCGTCGCTCAAACCCATTCCGATGGAGCTGGGCGATTCCCTGCGCGATATCGGCGATGCGGAACTGCGCACCGTGCTGGAATCGCTGGCCCGCAGCCTTGGCGGCAAGGAGGATGGAACGAAGTGAGCATTGTGCCGAAAACGCTGAAATTCGCGGCTCTGGCCGTTATTGCCACCACGGCAGTTGCGGCGACACATGCCAGCTGGCTCACCACCGTTACCCGCACCGAAGCGGGCGGCCATCGTATGGGCAATCCGGAAGCGAAAGTCGCGCTGATCGAATTCGTCAGCTACACCTGCCCTCATTGCGCCCATTTCGAAAAGCAGGCGAGCGGCCCGATGCAGGTCGCCTATGTCGCCCCGGGCAAGGCCTCGGTCGAAGTGCGCCATGTCTTGCGCAATCCGATCGATCTGGCCGCCGCGCTGCTGGCCGAATGTGGGCCCGAACAGAAATTCTTCGGCAACCATCACGCCCTGCTCGGCGGGCAGGAACAATGGCTCAAGCGGTTGTCTTCCGCATCGGAAGCGACGCAGGTCCGCTGGCGCCATGGGACAATGGGCGAACGGATGCGCGCCATTGCCAGCGATGCCGGTTTCTACGGCATTATGGAAAGGCGCGGGATCGACCGCGTGGCCGCCGACAAATGCCTGTCCGACGAAGCCGATGCCAAGCGGCTCGTCCAGCAGAGCAACGCCAGTTCGGAAGCGTTCAACGTTCAGGGCACGCCCAGTTTCGCGCTTGACGGCGAACTGCTCGAAGGCGTCCATACGTGGGACGATCTGCAGAAGGCCATCGCATCCCGGCTCTGACACGCAGATATTCGCATCAAATCTTGTGGAATACACCATATCTTGAGGCACGCCTGCTTTGCGCACCACAATTTGCAGGTTACCCTCGTTCTCACAACAGGAACACGCCATGACGAAACTCCTTCGCCGCGCCACTTTTGCCGCACTGATCGTTCCGATGACTCTTGGCCTTGCCGCCTGCGGTTCCAAGGACGCGACCGGCAGCGGCGCCGAAAAGGGTGAAAAGATCGCCGCCATCGCGGCCCCGGCCGGCAAGCAATGGTCCGAAATCATCGCCGTGACGCCGGAAGACGGCTATCGCATGGGCAATCCCGATGCGCCGCTCAAGCTGATCGAATATGCCTCGCTCACCTGCCCGCACTGCGCGGATTTCTCCGAAAAGGCCGGGGCAAAGCTGCGCGATCAATATGTCACCAGCGGTGTGGTCAGCTACGAGCTGCGCAATCAGGTGCACGATGGCCTCGATCTGACGATGGCCATGCTGGTGCGCTGCGGCACGCCGGAAAACTATTTCGCGCTGAGCGAACAGGTCTGGGGCAATCTCACCACCATCATCCAGGGCGTGCAGACCAACGGCGCGAAAGTGGACGCCGCGATGAAGCAGAGCGATCAGGCCTCGCGCTACAAGGCGATCGCCGATGCCGCCGGGCTGACCGAATTCTTCGCCGCACGCGGCATTTCGCGCGATCAGGCGGGCACGTGCCTGGCCAAGCCGGGCTTTGCCGAAGGCATCGCGGAACGCTCCAACAAGCAATCGCAGGAACTCGGCGTCGATGGCACGCCCACGTTCTTCCTCAACGGCCGCAAGCTCGAAGAACAGACCTGGGAAGGGCTGGAACCGGCTTTGCAGGCGGCAGGCGCGCGCTGATGCGCAACGCCTGACGGCAAGGGAGGAGGCGCACACGCGATGAAGATCAGGAAGCTCAAACTCTCGGGCTTCAAGAGCTTCGTCGAGCCCACCGAACTGCGCATCGAACCGGGGCTGACCGGCGTGGTCGGCCCCAACGGATGCGGCAAATCCAACCTGCTGGAAGCGATCCGCTGGGTCATGGGCGAAAATTCGCCCAAGTCCATGCGCTCGGGCGGGATGGAGGATGTGATCTTCGCGGGCACGGCGCAGCGGGCCCCGCGCGATTTCGCCGAAGTCGTTCTCCAGTGCGAGGACGCCCATGCCGAAGAACTGGAAGTCACCCGCCGGATCGAACGCGGCGCGGGCAGCGCCTATCGCGTCAACGGGCGCGATGTGCGGGCCAAGGATATCGCGCTGGTCTTCGCCGATGCCGCCACCGGCGCGCATAGCCCGGCGCTGGTCAGCCAAGGCAAGATTGCCGCGATCATCGCCGCCAAGCCTGCCGAACGGCGGCAGATGCTGGAGGAAGCGGCCGGGATCGCCGGCCTGCATGTCCGTCGCAAAGACGCCGAAAGCAAGCTGCGCCAGACCGAAACCAACCTCGCCCGGCTGGAAGACCTGATGGCCGGGCTGAACGCCCAGATTGCCACGCTGCGCCGGCAGGCCAGACAGGCCGAGCGCTACAAGGAACTGTCCAGCCGGATTCAGGTGGCGGAAGCACGGCTGCTGTTCGCCCGCTGGCGCGATGCGGCGGCGGCGGCGGAGGCCGCGCGCCAGGAAGCGCAAGCCTGCGAAGCGCGGGTCAGTGCCGCGCAGGCCGCCACGGCCACGGCGCAGAAAGGGCAGATGGCCTCCGCCGAAACGCTCGCCCGCGCGCGTGATCTGCTGGCTGACCGACGTGACGATGCCAATGCCCATGGACACCGCATGGCGTCGCTCACCAGCCAGTTGGAAGCGGCGGAGCAGCGGCTGGCGGATCTGGAACGGCAGCGTAACCGCCTGATCGAGGATCGCGGCGATGCCGACCGGTTGACGCGTGATGCCGCCGAAGCGCTCGCCCGGCTGGAAACCGAACTGAGCGATAGCCAGAAAACGCTGGCGGCAGACGAGGAGGCGCGCCCCACTCTCGCCGCGCGACTGGAAGAGGCGGAGCGCGCGGGCCGGACCGCCGAACTGGCGCTGGCCAAGGCGACGGCGGATCATGCCGGGGTAGAAGCCGACTGGCGCGTGGCTGAGGCGGAACTGACGCAAGCGCGGGCCCGGGTGGACCGGCTGGCGCAGGAAATCCGGCGGCAGGACGAAATGCGTGCCGCCCTCGCCGCGCAGGACGATCCCGAAATCGCGCTGGCCGCCGCGCGGCAGGCCGTCGCGCAGGCAGGGGTCGAACTGACCCAGTTGCGTGACGATCTCACACGGCGTCAGGCCGAGAAGGAAACGCTGACGGCCACACGTGATGAGGCAGGCGCCACGCTCGCCGCTGCCAAGGGCGAACTGGCGGGGATCGAACGCGAATACAACGCCTTGCAGCGCGATCGTGAGGCGCGGGCGAAACAGGCTGCGGGCAAGCACGGCCTGCCTGTGGCGCTTGACCGGGTGCGGGCCGCGCCAGGGTATGAACGGGCACTGGCCGCCGTGCTCGGCCGCGATGCCAAGGCCCCGCTCGGCCAGCCGGGCGACGAGGCGGAGGGCCGTTTCTGGACCGGTGGCACGGCGCCCGCGCCAGTGGCGGACAGTCTGGCGGCGCATGTGCCCGATTGCCCGGCGGAACTCGCCGCGCGGCTGGCGCTGGTGCACGTGGTGGATGTGGACGACCGCCGCATGCTCGCCCCCGGCGAATGGCTGGTCACCCGCGATGGCCGGTTGCGGCGCTGGGATGGGTTCATCGCGCGCGGCGAAGGCGCGGCGGAAGCCGCCCGGCTGGAAGCTGAAAACCGCTTTGCCGAACTGGCGGCGCAACTGCCCGCCTTGCGCGCAGCGGTAGAGGAAGCGGAAACCCGCCAACAGGCCGCGCAGGAGCAGCTTTCCGAACTGCAACGCACCCTCATCGCCGCCGAACGCGCCATCGCGCAGGCGGCGGAGACCGAGCGCAATGCCCTGCGCCTGCAGGATCAGGCCGAAGCCGCGCGCGAACGCCGCGCCGCCCGCATGGCCGAACTGGAAGCCGCTGCCAGCGATCTGCAAGACCAGCGCCAGCAGGCCGAAAGCGAAGTCGCCGCCGCCGAAACGAAGAAGGCCGCCCTGCCCGATCCCGAACACGGTCGGGCTACGCTCACCACCGCGCAGGCGAAGCACGAAACCGCCCGCGCCGCTTTGCAGGCCGCCACCGCCGAATTGGCCGCGCACGATCAGGCGCTGGCCGTCGCGCGCGAACGCACCGCCGCCCGCGCCGCCGATATCCGGGGATGGCAGGCCCGCTCCGACGAAGCCACCCGCCGCCTGTCCGAAATGGCGCGGCGGTTCGAGGAGATCGAGGAAGAACACCGGATCATCGCCGCAAAGCCCCCTGCGCTGATGCGCGATATCGAACAGGGCGACGCGATACGCGAGCGGCTGGGCAAGGAACTGACCGAAGCGGAAACCGCGCTGGCCGAAGCGGAAACGGCCGCGCGCGCTATCGATGCCGCGCTGGCTGAAGCCAACGAAACGCTCGCCACCGCGCGCGAGGACCGCGCCGGAGCCAGTGCACGAGCGGAAAACGAAGAGGCCCGCCGCAGCGAATTCAACCGCCTGTCGGGCGAGCGTTTCCAGTGCCCCCCGCCCCTGCTCCCTTCCCGCTTTGCATTCGACGAGCCGGGTGTCGGCACAGCAGAGGCCGAATCCGCCGCGCACGAACGGCTGACGAGCGATCGCGAACGGATCGGGCCGGTCAATCTGGTGGCCGCGGACGAACTGGCGGAAATCGAAGCCCGCCAGGGCGAAAGCGCCACCGAACAGGCGGAGCTGGCCGAGGCGGTAAACCGCCTGCGCGGGTCCATCGGCAATCTGAACCGCGAGGGGCGTGAACGCCTGCGCGCCGCGTTCGAAGAAGTCGACACCCATTTCCGCCGCCTGTTCACCCGCCTGTTTGAAGGCGGGCAGGCGCATCTGGCCCTGATCGATTCCGATGATCCGCTCCAAGCAGGCCTTGAAATCTTCGCCCAGCCGCCGGGCAAGCGGCTGCAATCGCTCAGCTTGCTGTCCGGCGGGGAACAGGCGCTGACCGCCGTCGCACTGATTTTCGCGTTGTTCCTCACCAATCCCGCGCCGATCTGCGTGCTCGACGAAGTCGATGCGCCGCTCGACGATGCCAATATCGACCGCTTCTGCGATCTGCTGGATGCGATGCAGCAGGAAACGGACACCCGCTATCTCATCGTCACCCACAACGCCGTGACGATGAGCCGGATGAACCGCCTGTTCGGCGTGACCATGGTCGAAAAGGGCGTGTCCCGCCTCGTCAGCGTCGATCTGGGCGGAGCGGAACAACTGCTGGCAGCGGAATAGGCGCGGGCACGCGTCCCAAACCTTGCCCCCGGCCCCGGCCATCGCTACATGGCGGGCAATTCCTTACAGACACCCGTTTACCCCCGAAGGACGACAATGGCCGCCCAATACGCATATGTCATGAAGAACATGACGAAGAGCTTCCCCGGCGCGCAGAAGCCGGTGCTCAACAACATCAATCTGCAATTCTATCAGGGTGCCAAGATCGGCATCGTCGGCCCCAACGGCGTCGGCAAATCGACTCTGATGAAAATCATGGCCGGGATCGACACCGATTTCACCGGCGAAGCCTGGCCGGGTGAGAACATCACTGTCGGCTATCTGGCGCAGGAGCCGGAACTCGATCCCAGCAAGACCGTGCTGGAAAACGTCAAGGACGGCGCGCGCGAAGTGGCCGACATGGTCGACCGTTTCAACGAAATCTCCATGCTGATGGCCGATCCGCCGGAAGACGCGGATTTCGATGCCCTGATGGAAGAAATGGGCACGCTGCAAGAACAGATCGACGCGGTGGACGGCTGGACGCTCGACAACCAGCTCGAAATCGCGATGGAAGCGCTGCGCTGCCCGCCGGGGGACTGGCCGGTGGACAGCCTTTCGGGCGGTGAAAAGCGCCGCATCGCGCTGACCCGTCTGCTGATCCAGAAGCCCTCCATCCTGCTGCTGGACGAACCGACCAACCACCTCGACGCCGAATCCGTCGAATGGCTGGAAAACCATCTCAAGGAATATGCCGGCGCGGTGCTGATGATCACCCACGACCGCTACTTCCTCGACAACGTGGTGGGCTGGATTCTCGAACTCGACCGGGGCAAGTACTTCCCCTACGAAGGCAACTACTCGACCTATCTCGAAAAGAAGGCCAAACGCCTTGAGCAGGAAGAGCGTGAGGAAAGCGGCCGTTCCAAGGCGCTCAAGGAAGAACTGGAGTGGATCCGGCAAACGCCTGCCGCTCGCCAGACCAAGTCCAAGGCGCGTATCCGCAAGTTCGAACAGTTGCAGGAAGCGCAGAACGACCGCCGCCCCGGCAAGGCCCAGATCGTCATTCAGGTGCCCGAGCGGCTCGGTGGCAAGGTCATCGAAGCCAAGGGTATTTCCAAGGCCTATGGCGACAAGCTGCTGTTCGAAGACCTCTCGTTCATGCTGCCGCCGGGTGGCATCGTCGGCGTGATCGGGCCGAACGGCGCGGGCAAGTCCACGCTGTTCAAGATCCTCACCGGCAAGGAAACCCCGGATTCGGGCGAGATCGCTATCGGTGAAACCGTCCGCCTCGGCTATGTCGATCAGAGCCGCGATCATCTCGATCCGGCGAAGAACGTCTGGGAAGAAATCTCCGACGGGCTCGATTACATGAAAGTCAACGGGCACGATATGTCGACCCGTGCCTATGTCGGCGCGTTCAATTTCAAGGGCGCGGATCAGCAGAAGAACGTCGGCAAGCTTTCGGGCGGTGAACGCAACCGCGTGCACATGGCCAAGATGCTGAAAGAAGGCGGCAACGTGCTGCTGCTGGACGAACCGACCAACGACCTCGACGTGGAAACGCTGGCCGCGCTGGAAGACGCGATCGAAAACTTCGCCGGCTGCGCCGTGGTCATCAGCCACGACCGTTTCTTCCTCGACCGTCTGGCGACCCACATTCTCGCGTTCGAAGGAAACAGCCATGTCGAATGGTTCGAAGGCAACTTCGAAGCTTATGAAGAAGACAAGCGCCGCCGCCTGGGCGACGCCGCCGACCGCCCGACGCGCCTGGCCTACAAGAAGCTGACGCGCTGATCACGGATCGCATCGAATAAGAAAGGGCCGCCTACCATCCGGTAAGCGGCCCTTTTCTTTGGGGCTCTATCGTTTGCAAACAGGGAGTGCTCCCAACTTCCCGTCCGGCCTGAACCAGCCGAAGGCCAGGAGCCGAAGCCACTGTCAGTGCGAGTCCTTCGACAGGCTCAGGACGAACCGAGATCGGGCGTTCAGGCCCCGAGAGTCAGGGCCTGAAATAGGAGGGGCGATAAGCGATCTAGCACAAACCCCGCTCGTCCTGAGCCTGTCGCAGGACGCATGCATGTGACTGGCGGAAGGCTGCACGCCTCCCGCCGATCACGGCATCAGGGTTGCGGCTGGCGCTGGCGGCGCATCGTACGCTGACCGCCTTCACCGCCCTTGCGCGGGCCACCATGGCCCATGCCGCGCCGCGCGCCATCGCGCTGGCCGCCATCACGGCGGGGATTGTCACCGCGCGGGGCGTGAGTACGCTCGGCGGAGCGGGGAGCCCGATCGGGTCGTGCGGCGCGATCGTCGCGCCCCTGCACGGCACGTTCGTCCTGACGCTGCGGGCGAGCGCTCCGTTCTTCACCGCCATGCGGCTTCGCGGTGCGGATATGGCTGCGATCGGTCTTCATCCGCGCGGGACCACGTTCCTGACGCGGTTCCTGCCGTTGGCGGGGACCGCGTTCGCCATCGCGCTCGCGCCGCCCCTCTCCGCCCGCACGGCGGCCGCGCGGCTGATGATGCGCCGGCCGACCGTCTTCCGAAACCGCTTCCTGCACCGCCTTGCGCGAGGGCAGCGGCAAGCGGGAAGCCTGCTTTTCGAAATCATCGGGCAGCGCCTGCTGCGTGAGCTTCACGCGTGTGAGCCGTTCGATATCGCGCAGATAGGGCTTTTCGTCCGGCGCCACGAAGCTGATCGCAATCCCGTCCGCCCCAGCACGCGCGGTGCGGCCGATGCGGTGGACGTACTGTTCGGGCACATTGGGCAGTTCGAAATTGAACACGTGGCTGACGCCCGGAATATCGATCCCGCGCGCGGCGATGTCCGTCGCCACCAGCACCCGCACGGAACCCGAACGGAAACCCTTGATTGCGGCGGTGCGTTGGGCCTGGCTCTTGTTGCCATGGATCGCGGCGCCCGAAATGCCCGCCGTGGCGAGATGGCGCACGACCCGGTCCGCGCCATGTTTGGTCCGGGTGAAGACGAGCGCGCGATCGATCGCACCGTCGCCCAACCCTTCACGCAGGCGCAAAGTCAGCAGCGCCTGCTTTTCCGCCTGGTTGAGGAACGTGGCGTATTGTTCGACGCGTTCGGCGGTGGTGGATTGCGGGGCGACTTCCACCCGCACCGGATCTTGGATGAACTGCTTGCCAAGGTCAGCAATCGCCTTGGGCATCGTGGCGGAAAAGAACAGACTCTGCCGTTCCTTGGGCAGCAGCGCGGCAATCCGCTTCAACGGCTGGATAAAGCCGAGGTCCATCATTTGGTCTGCTTCATCCAGCACGAAGATTTCGACATGGCGCAAAGTCAGCGCGCGCTGATCGATCAGGTCGAGCAGGCGGCCCGGCGTCGCCACGAGGATATCGGTGCCGGGCACCAGCGCCCGCGCCTGCTTGCCAGCGGGAACGCCGCCGAAAATGCACTGCACGTTCAGCGCAAGGTACTTGGCATAGCCGCGCATGTTTTCGGCGATCTGGGCAGCCAGTTCGCGCGTCGGCGAGAGCACCAGCATGCGGCACGACGCGTTCTTGCGCGGTTTGGGATCGGCGGCCAGCCGGTGCAGCGAAGGAAGTGAAAAGGCGGCGGTCTTGCCGGTGCCCGTCTGCGCGATACCCAGAAGGTCGCGCCCTTCGAGCAGCGCGGGGATCGCCTGCTGCTGAATCGGCGTCGGATCGGCGTACCCCTTGGCGCCCAACGCGCGCAAAATGGGCTCGGCCAAGCCGAGGTCGGTAAAATAGGACATGCAATTCTCTCAAAAGCTCACGAGCCGCGCCCGACAAGGCACAGCTTCAGGGTTCGTATGATGCGACCCTGCGTGAAAAAGGAAGCGTCTGGCGGAAATGGCGATCTCTACGTCCGCGCGCCCTGGCTCAGGCCGGGTCTCACGCTACGGCGGACAACGTCGGTATCGTCACCGACGCTGGATCGGCCGCCCCTCTAGGGTGACTACACAGGATTGGCAAGTTAATTGCGCACACCCCATCAATGTTCATCCCAGGATTAAGAAAGATGAACAGAAGGCCATCATCATGGTTCACATTTGTGACATCCCGACTCGCGTAAACCATCCGGTATAGCAGGCCGCTCTATTCCCTCATGGCGGCTGACGGATGGAGATGCCGTTATGCATGTAAAACACCTTCTGATATCGGGCGGTATGACGGCACTGGCAGCCGTGATGGCGCTGACCGCATTACCCGCCGAAGCCTTTGCCCAGAACGAACGCGGCAACGCCAACCGTGCCGAACGCGTTCAGCGCGGTGGAGGTGGCGATTTCCGTGCCAACCGTTCGATGAACCGGTCGATGGAACGCGCGCCTCAGGCCCAGCGCCAGAGCGATTTCCGCGCCCGTCAGATGGAACAGCGCCCCACCATGCCCCAGCGCACGCAGAACTGGAACGAACGCCGTAACGCGCAAGTCCCTAACGCAACCGCCGATCGGATGGAACGCCGCAATGATTGGCGGCAATCGACCAACAATCGCACCATCGAGCAACGGCGCAACGAGCGGCCCAGCATCTACCGCGACCGGGCGATCAACAACGCGCGCGACCGCGACAACAATGTGAATCGTGATCGCGACAACACGTGGAATCGCGACCGCAACAACAATTGGAACCGGGATCGCAACAGCGACGTCAACCGCGACCGCAACAACAATTGGAACCGGGATCGGGATCGGGACCGTAACTGGAACCGTGACCGCAACACCAATTGGAGCCGCGACCGGGACCGTGACTGGAACCGTGACCGGAACAACAACTGGAATCGGGACCGCAACAGCAACTGGAACCGCGATCGCGTCGGCCGCCATGACAGCCGCCAGTGGGATCGCCGCTGGCGCGACAACAGCCGCTACAACTGGCGCAGCTATCGCGACTCCCACCGGCATGTCTATCGCGTCGGCCGGTACTATTCGCCTTACAACAGCTGGTCGTACCGCCGGTTGAGCATCGGGTTCTTCCTCGACTCGCTGTTCTATTCGAACCGCTACTGGATCAACGATCCGTGGCAGTATCGTCTGCCCATGGCCGATGGCCCCTATCGCTGGGTCCGTTATTATGACGATGTCCTGCTGGTAAATATTTACACCGGTGAAGTCGTAGATGTGATAAACGATTTCTTCTGGTAAGCCCGTACCGAGTAGAGTGGTCGGTATTCGGGCAAGGAACCCCCGCCTATTCCCTCGGGCGGGGGTTTTCCTTGCCCACCGCACAAATCCCCGCTTCCATCAGGAACGGCTTGCAGGCAGTCCCTCGGTTTTCCTAAACGCCGACTATGAAACTGTTCGCCCGCACCCATGCCGATCAACAGCAGCTCGCCCGCCTGGGCGCGGCTGTCCGAACCCGCCTGGACGCCGATCCGCACATTCACAAGCTGCCGACGGACAAGGCCGAAATCTATGCGATGGGCGCCTTTCTCGATGAGACCGAATGCTGGCAGCTCACCGCCATGATCGACATGGTGGCGCAGCCTTCCACATTGTTTTCGGCCGAAGATGCCGCCGCCGGTTATCGCACCAGCTATTCAGGCAATCTCGACCCCCACCATCCCGTGGTACAGATGGCCTCGCGCCGGATTGATGATCTGCTCGGCCTGCCGTCCAAAAACGGCGAAACGCTGCAAGGCCAGCGCTACATGCCGGGCCAGGAATACAAACAGCACTGCGACTGGTTCCACACCAGCGAACCGCATTGGAAAGTGGAAAAGCGCCACGGCGGGCAACGCTGCTGGACGGCGATGATCTACCTCAACGATGTCGAGGAAGGCGGGGAGACGCTGTTCACGCACCTCGGCCTGCAGGTCACTCCGCAGAAGGGCGCGCTGCTGATGTGGAACAACGCCCGAGTGGACGGCACGCCCAACGAAATGACGATGCATGCCGCCCTCCCCGTCATCAAGGGCAGCAAGCATATCGTCACACGCTGGTACAGAGTGCGCGAATGGGCCTGATCGGAGCCTGCGCGCCAACCGGGCAGGCGCGAGCCGCGCCTCTACTAGCGAGCCAGCGCTTCCTCGATCAGCTTGCGCGTATTGGCCACGCCGTAAAGCGCGACAAAACTGCCCATGCGCGGCCCCTGTGAAGAGCCCAGCAGCGTTTCGTACAGCGCTTTGAACCAGTCGCGCAGGCTTTCGAAACCGTAGACTTCGTTCTTGCCGATTTCATAGACGGCCGTCTGGATATCTTCGGCAGGCGTTTCTTCCGTCATCGCCGCCAGTTCGGCGTCGAGCGCTTTCAGCGCCTCCGCCTCGTTCGCGGCCGGGGCGCGCCGGTTGAGCGTGGGCAGGATGAAATCGCGATTGTAGGCGAGCGCCGGTTCGATCAGCGCATCGAGCCCTGCCAGATCGGCCGCATCCAGATCCTGCACATAGTTGCCGAGATAGGAACGGACCTGTTCATGCGTGGCATGCGGCCCCAGTACGCCCACGAGATTGAGCAACAGGCCGAACGTCACCGCCAACTTGTCCCCCTCGCCGGGCGCTTCCGATCCGGCGGCTCCGCCGTTGGCGCGCGCCAGATGCCACACCGGGTTGCCGAGCTTCTGTTCGACCGGCTGCGCCCCCAGCTTTTCACGGAATTGCCAGTATTCGTCCACCGCGCGCGGAATCACGCCCATGTGCAACTGCTTGGCGCTCTTGGGTTCGCGGTAGAGGTAGAAGCCGAGGCTTTCCTCGGTGCCGTAGCGCAGCCATTCGTCGATCGTCAGGCCATTGCCCTTGGACTTGGATATCTTCTCCCCCTTCTCGTCGAGGAAAAGTTCGTAGATCAGCCCTTCGGGCTTGCGGCCGCCGAGCACCCTGGCAATCTTCCCCGACTGGGTGACGCTGTCGGTCAGGTCCTTGCCGCACATTTCATAATCGACGCCGAGCGCGACCCAGCGCATCGCCCAGTCGACTTTCCATTGTAGCTTGGCATTGCCGCCAAAGATCGACTGTTCGACGTTCTTGCCCTCATCCTCGAAGCGGACGATCCCGGCCTCGGCATCGATCACCTCAACCGGCACCTGCAGGACCACGCCGCTGGTCGGGCTGACGGGCAGCACGGGCGAATAGGTCGCCTGCCGTTCGGCGCGCAGCGTCGGTAGCATCACGTCCATTATCGCGCCGTAATTGCGCAGGACATTGCGCAGCGCATCGTCGAAAGCGCCGGAATTGTAGCGATCCGAGGCCGAAACGAATTCGTAATCGAACCCGAACCGGTCGAGGAATTCGCGCAGCATCGCGTTGTTGTGATGGGCGAAGCTTTCGTACTTGCCGAACGGATCGGGAATGCGTGACAACGGCTTGCCCAGATTGGCGGCCAGCACATCGGCATTGGGGATGTTGTCGGGCACCTTGCGCAGCCCGTCCATATCGTCGCTGAACGCGACCAGCCGGGTCGGCGCGCCATCGGTCAACACCTCATAAGCACGACGGACCAGTGTAGTACGCAGCACTTCCTGAAACGTCCCGATATGCGGCAGGCCCGAAGGGCCGTATCCCGTTTCGAACAAGACCGGTTCCAGCGCGCCATCCTTGCCCCGTTTGCCCTGGGGATAACGCTTGGCCAGCTTGCGGGCTTCTTCGAACGGCCATGCCTTGGATGTCTGTGCGGCTTCGATCAGGGATGTGTCAGTCATAGCGGGCGTCCATTGCGCCTTGCGGCCGGTTTCGCAAGCGCCATTTCCGGGCACCGCGCGTTATCCGGCGGATACCCCGCCCCGGCGCCGTTCCGCCGGAGATTGGCAGCGCCCCAGGGAACGATTACCCACTGTGCGATTGTTGCCATCCGGCAAGCGGGGCCGAACGGGAGTTTCAGATTTGCGTTACCTCACAACTCTTCAGCGGCAGACCGATTCCATGATCGACAATTTCGTGGCCACTCTGCCCAGCCTGGTCATCGCGATGTTGGTGATCCTGTTCACCTGGGGAATTGCGCGTTTTTCCGTGCACATCGCCAACCGCATCACCCGCCGCACATCGCTGCGCCCCGACTTGCGCCAGTTGATCGAAACACTGGTGCGGCTGGCCATCTGGATTTTCGGCCTGCTGATCGCGGCGACCGTGGTCATGCCGGGATTGACCCCGGCCAGCCTCGTCGCCGGTCTGGGTGTCGGCGCGGTCGCCATCGGTTTCGCGTTTCAGGACATTCTGGAAAACTTCCTTGCCGGGGTGCTCATCATGCTGCGCGACAAGATGCAGATCGGCGACATGGTGGAAGCCAACAACATTTCAGGCCGGGTGGAGAAGATCACTCTGCGCGAAACGCATATCCGCCAGCCGACCAACGAACTGACGATCCTGCCCAATTCGATGATGTTCAAGAACCCGGTCAAGATCATCACCGACACGCCGGTGCGGCGCAACGAAGTGGTGGTGAAAGTGGCCAGCGATTGCGATCTGCCGACCGCCGAAGCCGTGATCCGCAAAGCGGTGAGCGGGGTCGAGCAGGTCAACCGCAACCACCCGATCGGCATCTATGCCCAGCAGTTCAGCGGCGGTTCGATCGATTTCCTGGTGCAATGGTGGACCAACACGTCGGAGAACGATTTCGGCGCGGTCAAAAGCAACATCATTTTCGCGGTGAAGAAAGCGCTGGATGATGCGCAGATTCCGTTCTCCAGCGATCAGGCCACGCACATTTTCATCGAGCGGGACAACCACAAATCCCACACCGAAGAGGAACGCGATCCCTCACCCGAGGCGTGAAGCGGGCGTTGTTCAGGCGCCTGCGCTCCAACGGTAGGCGAGCGGCGCCTCGCGAAAAGCAAAGCGATCGAGATGGCGTTCGATCACGCCCTTCATCTGCTCCGCCATTTCGGCGCTGTCGGCGGTGAGATCGATCCGCAGCGCGCCGGCTTCGCCCGTCATCGTTGCCACGGCATTGGGGAAGCGCACTACCCCGGTATCGCCATCCAGCGTCACATCGAGTTTGTGGGCCCAATGCTTGCAGAGCTGGCGGGCATACTTGCCACCATGGGCGGTGGGCACGGTCGCGGTGACATGAGTCATACATCGATCCTTTCGATTTTGCGGGCCGCATCGTCGATCAGTTCAGCAACCCGCAGCACGGTTTCCCGATCGACCCGATCCTGGGAAAGACGGTCGAAGATCGCCGTCTTGAGATTCTGCATCGCCCGGCGGACCGGCGCCGCATCGGTGCGTTCGCGCATCGCGGCCATAGAGGTAAGCCTGGCCTGCAAGGCGGCCACCGTGTCCGCTTCGGCCGCGATCCGTGCTTCGCCCTCCGCCGTCGCGCGGTAATTCTTGCGCGCGCCGTCCTGCACCGCTTCGAGCAGGCCCGCTTCTTCCATGAAGGTCAACGCGGGATAGACCACGCCCGGGCTGGGCGAATAGCCGCCGTGCGAGCGGGCTTCGATGCTGCGGATGAGTTCGTAACCATGGGCCGGTTGCTCGCTCGCCAGGCTGAGCAGGAGGAGTTGCAGTTCAGCGGCATCGAACAGCCGCCTGCGCCGTTGCCCCCGGCCGCGTTCGCCACGCTCGCTCCACTCCCCGTGTTCGCCACGGTGGTGCGAGTGGTCATGGTGGCCATGCCTGCCGCCGGTTTCGAAATGATCGCCGGGCCCGCGCCGTGCGCCGCGCCCGCGATGATGAGATCCTGATCTCAAAGTGAGTCTCCTATGCTTCAAGATGCACTTAAGATATATCTTGAAACGATCCAAACAAGACCCCGGACAGAATTTTTTCCTGCACCGCTCCGAAGCCGGGCAAAATCCGCCATGTGCGCTCTCCCACGCCTTGCGGACCGGCCATTGCGGAGCCTATCGCAACGCCATGGCTGCCGATGCCGCTTCGCTCGCCCTTCCCGCGCTCCACGCCAGCCATGGCGGCTGCTGGCTGCGCGCGGCTGACGGGCAAACCCGCGCGACAGGCAAAGGCGAAGCGATCATGGCGGCCGCCGACACCCCGTTGCTGCTGCTCAACGCGCCGCTGGTCGCCACCCGGCTCGGCTATCCCGATCTCTCCGGGCTCGATCTGCTGGAACTGTTCGCGTTCGTGTTCCCCGCGCGGTTTTGCGTGCCTACCCCCAAGGGGCTGGCCACCGCGCTGGATATCGCGGCGCCTGCGGGCGACGATGCGGTGCCCGAATTTCTCCAGCGCGCCGCGGGGGCGATGCTGGCCACATGCGAAAGCCCCGCCTGGCCGATGCGCGAAGGGGCGTGGAGCGCGCTGCAATCGCTGGCACGGCTACGCTGGCCTTGGGCACAGGTGCTCAGCCCGCATATCGCGCAGCCGGAACGGGCCGAACGCTGGCTGTTCACCCGCCTGCCCGAATGGGAAGACGCACCCGAACGCCCACAGCCCGCGCAAGTGCAGATCGCGGCGGAGGATATCGACGCTCGTCTGGCCGCGCTGACCGGCAACGGCGCCGAAACCCGCCCCGGGCAGCAGGCCTATGCCCGCGATGTCGCCCATATCTTCGCCCCCCGCCCAGCCCATGGCACGCCACACCTGCTGCTGGCGCAGGCAGGCACCGGCACGGGCAAGACACTGGGCTATCTCGCTCCGGCCTCGCTCTGGGCCGAACGGTCGGGCGGCACGATCTGGGTGTCGACTTATACCAAGAACCTGCAGCGCCAGTTGCGTCACGAAAGCCGCCGTGCCTGGCCCGATGCCACGCCGCCGCCGGCCAGCATGCCCGCCCCTCCAGCCGCCATCTCGCCTGCGCGCACCGCCAGCAATGCCCGCCAGCGCGTCGTCGTGCGCAAGGGGCGGGAAAATTATCTGTGCCTGCTCAATCTGGAGGATGCCCTGCAAGGCGGCTTCGGCGGGCGCGCGGCGATCATGGCGCAACTCGTGGCGCGCTGGGCCGCCTATTCGCAGGATGGCGATATGATCGGCGGCGATCTGCCTGGCTGGCTCGGCACGCTGTTCCGCCAGCGCGGGATCAGGGCGCTGACCGACCAGCGCGGCGAATGCGTCTATGCCGGATGCCCACATTATCGCAAATGCTTCATCGAACGCTCCGCCCGTGCCTCCGCGCAGGCCGATCTGGTGATCGCCAATCACGCGCTGGTGATGGTCAATGCCGCGCGCGGCCGCGATCATGCCCAGCGCCCCACGCGGATCGTGTTCGATGAAGGCCATCACGTATTCGATGCGGCCGATTCCACATTCGCCGCCGCGCTGTCGGGCACCGAAGCGATCGAACTGCGCCGCTGGATCATCGGGCCGGAACGCGGGGCGAAAGGGCGGCGGCGGGGGCTCGCCGCACGCCTCGCCGATGTCGCCTCCTATGACGATCAGGGCGCCAATGCGATCACCGCCGCGCGCGAAGCCGCCGAAGCGCTACCCGGCGATGGATGGCTTCAGCGCCTGCATGACGGCGAACCTTTCGGCCCGGTGGAAGCGTTGCTCGCCGCCGTTCGCGCAGTCACGTATGCCCGCGATGAAAGCGGGGGGCAGGAAGCAGGCTACGGCATCGAAACCGAAGCGGCCCAGCTTGATGGGCCTTTCGTCGAACTGGCGGGGCAGGCGCAGGCCGCGCTGGCCGATCTGCGCCATCCGCTGATCAAGCTTTCGGGAAGGCTGGAGGCGCTGCTGGAAGAACCGCCCGACTGGCTCGACGGGCAAGGCCGCGCGAGAATAGAGGGCGCGCGCCATTCGCTCGCCTGGCGGATCGATCTGATCGCCGCGTGGGAAGCGTTGCTCAATCGCCTCGGCGGGCCGGTCGATCCCGATTTCGTCGACTGGCTGGCGGTCGACCGCTCGGACGCGCGCGAATTCGACATCGGCATCCATCGCCGCTGGCTCGATCCGATGAAGCCCTTTGCCCGTGTGGTGCTGGAACCCGCGCACGGGGTGATGCTGACCAGCGCCACGCTGACCGACCGCAGCGGGCGGGAGGAGGACGACTGGCGCAACGCCGTCGCCCGCTCGGGCGCCCCTCATATCGACGTCTCTCCCCGGCTAACCGCAGCCGAAAGCCCGTTCGACTATGCCGCGCAGGCTGAAGTTCTGATCGTCACCGATGTGAAAAAGGGCGATATTCCCGCGCTCGCCGGGGCCTATGCGCGGTTGATCGAAGCCGCCAATGGCGGTGTCCTGGGCCTGTTCACCGCGATCCGCCGCCTGCGCGCGGTGCATGGGCGGATCGCCGACCGGCTCGCCCGTGTCGGCCTGCCGCTCTATGCCCAGCATGTCGATCCGATCGACACCGGCACGCTGGTGGATATCTTTCGCGACGATCCCCACGCCTCGCTGCTCGGCACCGATGCCCTGCGCGACGGGGTGGATGTGCCCGGCCATTCGCTGCGCTGCGTGGTGATGGAACAGGTGCCATGGCCCAAGCCTTCGATCCTGCACCGGGCGCGCCGCGCGGTGAACGGCGGCTCTTCCCACGATGACCGGATCATCCGCGCCCGCCTCGCCCAGGGGTTCGGACGGCTGATCCGCAGCAAGGAGGATCGGGGCCATTTCGTCGTCCTTTCGGCCGCCTTCCCCAGCCGCCTGCTATCAGCCTTTCCCGCAGGCACGCCTGTCATCAGATTGACGCTGGATGAGGCTTTACAACGCATCGCCGCCAGTGTTTGCTCGACGGGCGAGACGCGGGATGACGGGGCGAGCGAAACGGCACGGGAACCCGCCGCGCGGGATGAAGGGTAAGATTGAGAGCGTGAAACGGCTCGGACTTTTTCGACATGCGAAATCCTCATGGAAGGACACCGACCTGCGCGATTTCGATCGCGGGCTGAACACGCGCGGGCGCAAGGGCGCCGTGGTCATGGGGCGGCATATCGCTGATCATGGACCCGTCTGGGACCTTCTGCTCGCCAGCCCGGCGCTGCGTGTGCGGGAAACGCTGGACCGCTCCCTTCCCGCCTTGCCCCAACCGCCCGCAGTCATCTGGGAAGACCAGCTCTATCTCGCCAATGTGCCGACCATGCTGGACCTGTTGCGGCAGATCGATGGCGATCCCGGCAATGTGCTGCTGGCGGGCCACAATCCGGGTTTGCAGGACCTGCTGGCCGCACTCGTGGCCGATGCCGCGCGTGACGATCTTTTCGACGAGGCGATGCGCAAGTTCCCCACCGCGGCCTATGCTGTGCTGGAACTCGACATCGCGCAATGGGCCGATGCCGATGAAGGCCGCGGCCGCCTGGTCCATTTCGTCCGGCCGCGCGATCTCGATCCCGCGCTCGGCCCGAAGCTGGAAATGCGTTAGCGCTTGAGGGAAGAAGCGGCCGCCGAAACGGCCGTGGCCATCAGGCCTTGTCCAGCGCCGCCGCCAACCGTTCGCGAATAAGCCGCAGACGCGGCAGGAGATCGGCCGCTGTCGGCTCGTGCGGCTCCTGCTCTTCCGCCGTACCCGCCGACAGCGCCTTCTTCGCACCTTTCAGCGTGTAGCCTTCGCGATTGACCAGCCGATCGATGGTTTCGATCAGAGCGATATCCTGCGCCCGGTAATAACGGCGCCCGCCGCTGCGTTTGACCGGCTTGAGCGTCGGGAACTGCTGTTCCCAGTAACGCAGAACATGCGGCGCGATGTTGAGCGCGCTTGCCACTTCCCCGATAGTACGCAACGCGCCTGCGTCCTTGCCGTCGGCAAACCGCAGGTCGAACAGATCACTCATTATCCCAGAATCCGGTCTTTCAGGATCTGGCTGGCGCGGAAAGTCAGCACCCGGCGCGGTGTGATGGGAACTTCGACGCCGGTCTTGGGGTTGCGCCCGATCCGTTCGTTCTTGTCACGCAAGGTGAATGTGCCGAAACCGGAAATCTTGACATTTTCGCCATTGGACATGGCGTCACTCATTCGGTCGAGAATGGATTCAACAAGAGCCAGCGATTCCGCGCGAGACAGGCCGACCTTACGATTGATCGCCTCTGCCAAGTCAGCGCGGGTGAGAGTGCCCACCGAACGCATCATATGGCCATACCTTCTTTAAAGCAGTTATGGGGTTATACCGCGCGCGGAGAGTACCCGTTTCACACCAATTATCAATGGCTAACGATCGAATATTCGATGAATGCGCAGATATGCGCCACGAATTCCCCATCTATCGCCTGCGAATTACGACGGTTCACACCCGCAACAGGCTGGCGCCCCACGTAAATCCGCCACCCATCGCCTCCAGCATGACAAGGTCGCCGGGCTTGATTCGGCCATCGCGCACGGCCTCGTCATAAGCCAGCGGCACCGAAGCGGCGGAAGTGTTGGCGTGCTTCTCCACGGTCTTGATGACTTTTTCCGCCGGAAGGCCGAGCTTGCGCGCGGTCGCATCGAGAATCCGCGCATTGGCCTGATGCGGAACCACCCAATCCAGTTCCGCCGCGCCGACACCGACTTCCTGCAGCACTTCTTCCAGCACTTCGGCGAGGTTGACCACGGCATGGCGGAACACTTCGCGCCCCTTCATCCGCAATTTGCCCACCGTCCCGGTCGTCGACGGGCCACCATCGACATAAAGCAACTCGTTATGATCCCCATCGGCGTGCAGCCGGCTGGCAAGGATTCCCGGCCCTTCTTCCGCGACATCAGCCGCTTCCAGCACCATCGCCCCGGCGCCATCGCCGAACAGCACGCAGGTGGTGCGATCTTCCCAGTCGAGAATGCGGCTGAACGTTTCCGCCCCGATCACCAGCGCGCGCCTGGCCATCCCGGTGCGCAGCATCGAATCGGCGACACCCAGCGCATAGAGGAAGCCCGAGCAGACCGCCGCCACATCAAATGCCGCCCCACCCTGGCAACCGAGCGCCGCCTGGACACGTGATGCGGTCGAAGGGAACGTCTGGTCCGGCGTTGCGGTGGCGAGCACGATCAGATCGATCGACTTCGCATCCATCTGCGCCATTTCCAGCGCCTTGCGCGCGGCATCGATAGCCAGGCTGGAGGTGGTTTCGCTGTCGTCCGCGATATAGCGCTGACGAATGCCCGTGCGTTCGACGATCCATTCGTCGCTGGTATCGACCTGCGCCGCCAGTTCAGCATTGGTCACAACGCGCTTCGGCAAAGCCGAACCGCTTCCACGAACGATCGAACGGATCACTTTACGGGATCTCCCTGTCCATCGGCGCCATTGCCGACATTCCCGTTTACGGTTCGCGCAGCAAGCTCGGCAAGGTCCGCCGCGATCCGTTCGGTAAGATTCTCTTCCAGCATGCGCGCAGTCACCGCCACGGCATTGGCCACACCCGCGGCGTTGGCGCTGCCGTGGCTTTTCACCACGATGCCGTTGAGGCCGAGGAACACGGCGCCATTGTGGTTGTTGGGATCGAGATGATGGCGAATCAACTCTGTCGCCGGGCGCGAGATCAGGAAGCCGAATTTCGACCGCAGCGAACTGCGGAAGCTGCGTTTGAGCAGATCGCCCACGAAACGCGCCGCGCCTTCAATCGCTTTCAGCGCGATGTTGCCGGAAAATCCGTCCGTCACCACGACCTGAACATCGCCATGCGTGATCTTGTCGGCTTCGACGAAGCCTTCGAAATGCAGCGAAAGCCCGGTGGCCGCGCGCAAATGGGCCGAAGCCTGTTGCAGGTCGTCGGTGCCCTTGATTTCTTCTGTGCCGATATTGAGCAGGCGTACACGCGGCGCGTCCAGCCCGGTGATAATGCGCGAATAGGCCGCACCCATCACCGCGAACTGCACGAGATTGCGCGCATCGCACTCGGTGTTGGCGCCGAGATCGAGCATGATCACGTCATGTTCGCCCAATGTCGGCAAGCGCGCGGCAAGCGCCGGGCGATCAATCCCCGGCATCGTGCGCAACGCCAGCTTGGATATGGCCATCAGCGCGCCGGTGTTGCCGGCGCTGACCGCTGCCCCCGCATCGCCCTGCTTCACCGCATTGACGGCCATTCCCATCGATGTGGTCCTGGCGCGGCGCAGGGCCTGGGTCGGCTTTTCCTCGCCCGACACGACATCCTCGGCATGGAGGATTTCGGAGGCGGCATGCATGTTGGGATGGTTGTCGAGCGCGCGCTTGATTCGCGTCTCGTCCCCCACCAGCAGGAATTTGAACCGGTCATGGCGGCGCCGCGCGAGCGCGGCGCCTTCAACCATCACACGCACGCCCTCATCACCGCCCATCGCATCGACGGCGATACGCGGCAAACTCATGGCGGCGTTCTCCAGCTAGAGAGGCTTAGAGGCCCACCGCAACGACTTCGCGGCCGTTGTAATGGCCACAGTGCGAGCACAGATTGTGCGGGCGCTTCAGTTCGCCGCAGTTGGAGCATTCGTGGAATGCTTCGACCTTGAGAGCATCATGAGCGCGGCGGTTGCCCCGGCGATGAGGCGAAACTTTTCTCTTGGGGACAGCCATTGCGGCACCTGTTCCTGCAAAATCAAACTATATGGACGCCCTAGGCGATGAGCCGAAACCGCACAAGCCCAAGGGGCTGGCGCTGCGCATCGGTCCATCAGGCGGCGAAGGCGCGGCCTATAGCGAATTTTGCCCATGTTGCAAGCACCGCCTCTCGCTTGCTAACACCCATTCACGAAAGGGAGGGGCAAACATGATACTGACAACGACCCTGAGTGCCGCCGCAGCCGCCGCCATCATCAATATCTGGCTTATCGTCCGGTGCGGACAGGTGCGCGTATCCGCCAAGATCGTGCACGGCGACGGCGGCAATCCGCTGCTGGCGCGGCGCATGCGGGCCCATGCGAATTTCATCGAGAATACGCCGCTGGTGCTGATCCTGATCGGCGCCATCGAACTGGCCGGAAAGGGCGGAAACTGGCTGCCTTACGTGGCAGCGGTCTATCTGCTGGCCCGTGTGGCCCACCCGATCGGCATGGACCGGGAAGGCGGCAACCCCTTCCGTGCAGGCGCCATTATCGTGACCGCGCTTACCCTGATCGGCCTTGCCGTCGTCGCCGTGCTGGTTTCCCTCGGAAAGCTGTAACCGGCTCGTCCGCTGTGCTGGGCGCGCCTCAGGCGCGCTCAACCACGGAATCGGCGACGAAGGGATTCGTCCGCCGTTCCTGCCCGAAAGTGCTGACCCCGCCATGACCGGGGATAAACGTCACGTCGCTGCCCAGCGGCCACAGCTTCCGGGTAATCGAATCGATCAGGTCCTGATGGTTGCCCATGGGAAAATCGGTGCGCCCGATGGAGCCTTGAAACAGCACGTCGCCCACCACCGCGAATTGCGAAGGGGCGTGATAGAACACCACATGGCCGGGCGTATGGCCGGGGCAATGGATCACATCCAGTTCCAGTTCGCCCACCGTAACCGTGTCGCCGTCCTGCAACCAGCGGTTGGGTTCGAACACTTCACCGTGCATACCGTATTGCGCGCCATCATCGCCGAGCCGCGCGATCCAGAACCGATCCGCCTCATGCGGCCCTTCGATCGGCAGGCCGAGTTCACGGGCGAGAATGCCGGTCTGCCCGCAATGGTCGAGGTGGCCATGCGTCACCAGCAGCTTTTCCAGCGTGACACCGGCTTTTTCCACCCCGGCCTTCAGCCGGTCGAGATCGCCGCCGGGGTCGATCAGCGCGCCCTTCATCGTTTTGGTGCACCAGATCAGCGAACAGTTCTGCTGCAGCGGAGTGACCGGAATAATCGCGGCGCGCATCGGAGGCGTGGGTTTTTCGGACATGGCCGGGATGTGGCCGCGCGCACCGCCGAATGCAAGCCCATGCGGACCGGCGCTGCAAGCACCCTGCAAAGCGGTTACAACCGCCCCCCCTTCCAGACGACACGCCCTATCACTTCGATATCGGCCAGCGCGGCATCGATCGGGGGATAGGCTTCGTTCACACTGATCAGCCGGATTTCGCCCGCCTGCCCCTGCTGCACCCGCTTGACATGCAAGGCATCGCCCAGCCGCACGACATGGACCCCATCGCGCAACGGCCGCCAGCCATGATCGACGAGAATCTCATCCCCGTCGCGCAGAAGCGGTTCCATCGAATCGCCGACCACCGAAATGAGCGAGAGATTCGCCTGATCAAGCCCGTGTTCACGCAGCCAGCGGTCTGAAAAACCGAAACTGTCGAACGGCTCTTCCTCCCCCGCCAGCGCGCCGGGCCCGGCCGAAGCCCCCAAGGCCAGGCGGGGGACCGCCACCCAGTCTCGCCTGTGCCGATTCGCGGACAAGGCATGGGATATTTCCTCCACCGCGCCCAATTCCGATTCGGCCACACCGAAGAAACCGGCCAGTTGCGCCCGGTCCGCTTCATCCAGCTTGCGCGGGCTACCCTTTCGGATATATTGCTGCAAATACGATGGGTTACGCCCTATCATTTGTGACAGCGCGGCCAAGCTGACCCCTTGCCTTTCGGACAGTTCGAGCAGGCGCATTCGTGCATCGGCCATAAGGCAATCCCCGGCATTCGTGGTAAATTTATCCTACACGTAGGATTTTTCCTAGACAAGTAGGATTTCACGTAGGACGAATCCTCCTGCCGCGAATCGTTTTTCAGGGGTGAGAGAGATGCTGATCCGCAAAATCGAGAAATTCCTCCGCCGTACCGGCATGCCCGCCACCAAATTCGGGCGGCTGGCGGCGCGGGACCCGCGTTTCGTGCTCGATCTGCGCAACGGCCGCACCCCCCGCACTCGCACGGAAAAACGGGTGGAACATTTCATGAACATATACGATACCAACTCTGCCGGAGAGCCTGCCAATGTCCGTTGAACCGATGATTCCCCGTCCGCTCCGCAGCCCCCGCCGAACCGTTGCCGAACGGCTGCGCGCCGCCTTGCTCCATCTGGCCGAAGGGACAGCGGATATTCCGATCCACAGCGAAACGCCGTGGGCCAGCGTCACTTTCGCCGGAACCCGCCACCGGCTCACCCTGCAATTCGCCGGGCTGGATGCGGTAGCGGCGGGGGAGCGGCTGATCGATGCGCTGCCCGACCATGAATTCACCCTGCCCCGCCATCTGGTGGCGGACGCGCAGGTGGTCGCGGTCGATCATCGGCTGAGCCCCGATCCGCATATGACCGTGCGGGTGGAAATCCTGCTGGTGGAGGAATGCTGATGGGGGGCCCGCCCAGGATTGCTTCGTCCTGTGACGGCGGGATGTTCAGCCCGCGGCGCGCTTAGTACCCCCTCACCCGATCATAGAGCGGCTGGGGCGGATCGCCGGCGCGGTACGCTTCCAGATTGGCCAGCAGCCGCTCCGCCGCACGCGCATAAACGGTATCCTGCGAACGCCCGCTGAGATGCATGGTGATGTGGACATTGTCGAGTTCCCACAGGGGATCGGTCGCGGGCAACGGTTCGGGGTCGGTCACATCCAGAATCGCCCCGCCGATCCGCATGGCGGCGAGCGCTTCGGTCAGCGCCTGCTGGTCGACCAGCGTGCCGCGCGCGACATTGACCAGCACCGCATCGGCTTTCATCGCCGCCAGTTCCGCCGTGCCGATCATATGCCGCGTATCCGCCGTGGCCGGGGCGGACAGGATCACCCAGTCGAACCGGCCTAGGTGCGCGCGCCATTCGTCCGGGTGCAGCAGCCCTTTCCCGCCCGAACGCGTCACCGCCTGCACCTCCACATCGAACGCACGCAGCCGCCGCGCCACTTCGCGGCCGATGGCGCCATAGCCGATTACCAGCGCCCGGCTGCCCGCCAGTTGCCGCTTGCCCGGCGAATCGTTCAGCCATTCACGCCGGTCCTGCATCCGCATCACCGCGCGGTAATCCTTGGTGAAAGCGAGCATCGCCATCAGGACATATTCGGCAATGGGCGCGGCGCTAAGGCCCGTGCCGTTGGTAATCATCACCCCGCGGGCGAGCAGCACGTCGAGCGGCAGGTAATCCACCCCGGCCCCGATCGTCACCAGCCAGCGCAGCTTTTCCGCCCGCTTCACTGCCTCGATCGTGGCGGTGGAACCGTTGACGTAATAATCGAGCCAGCCAATCTCCGCCTCCGGCGCGAGCGCGAGCAATTCGTCGGCATCGTCAAAGAAGCGCGCATCGAGCCAATCGGGCAAATGCGGCGCCAGCAGGGGCTTCATCGATCCGGGGAGAACGGCAACAGTCATCCTGGCTCCATGTTGTTTTGTTTGCGCGCCGCTATGGGCGCGGATCACCCCTTGTCCCGCGTGCGCACCGCTGCGTCAAATGGGAAGAGGGTGGGCTTCCGCGAGAGGGAGAGGGCTGTCCGGATACGCCAACATTGCGGACATTGTCACAAGCAATGCATTCAGGCAATTTGCGTGAATGCGTCGCTATATTCTCAATGCGATCTTGGCCAGCATACTCTTGGCAGGCTGTAGCGCCGATTACCCGCTCAAGGCAGTGTTTAAGGACGGCGGGCCCTACTTCGAAGGGGCTTCGGACGATTGGTATTTCGGACGCACCGGCTTTTGCCCAACCGAATTTTCTGTTCGGTCTGATGATGGTCAGCTCGTTTGGCAGATCGAAACCGATGAATTGACCCACCCGTGCGAACTTTTTCCTCTACGTTTTGGAAGTGAGCCGGATGGGTGGCGAACCACCGTGCCGGCAAACGAACTAGTGTCGGGCACGAACTATGTGATTAGCGGTGCTGGGGGTGACACGTATTACGGTTTCTTCCGATATCAGGAAGTCCGCTTGCGCAAGGTGAAAAACAATCCGGGAATGGCTGAGCAGTTCCCGCCACATTCTGGAATGGAGTGGGGTGAGGTGAATTCTCAATAATGTCCGCTAGCCCCAACAAAGCGGCCCCTCCGAACCCGTTCGGCCTGAGCATGTCGAAGGCCACGCGTCACGTTAGCGTGATCCTCAATTGAATCGTCATTCCCGCGCAGGTGGGAATGACGAAGGGAGAGATGCCGCCTTTATTCCAAACCGCCATGCCCTTCATTTTCCCGTGACGTTCTTGCCGCGCTGGCCGTGCGCGAGTCCTGTCGTGACAGAATCCCGCACCGCCCCACGCGGCAAGAGCGCTGGTGGATCACCCCAGCTTCCATTCCCATCCCAGCGGATCGCCATCCATCACGTCCACGCCCTTTGTCGCGAGTTCATCGCGGATCGCGTCGGACAGGGCGAAATCCTTGTCCGCGCGGGCCAGCTTGCGCCGCTCCATCGCCTGTTCGATGGCCGCTTCGTCCATCTGCGCCGCCTTGGGCCGGATGCGCAAATCCTCCCGCGCGGGCAAGGCAATGCCCAGCACGCTCATCATCGCGGCCACCAGCGCCGCCTTCTGCGCGGCATCGACTTTCTTCATCGCCACCGCTTCTTCCAGCACGGTCAGCGCCACGGCGGTGTTGAGATCGTCCGCCAGCGCGGCGTCGAATTTTTCGAGCAGCGGGGTGAGCTTGGGATGAGTCACCACTGCGGCGGTGGCGGCACGCGTGGCTCCCTCGGGCACGTCGTCGATCAGCGGGCGCGCGGCGGCGAGCAGGCGTTTGAGCCGGGTCAGCGCCGCGCCCAGCCCTTCCCACGAAAACTCCAGTTCGCTGCGATAATGCGCCTGGAGGCACATCATGCGGTAGGCCAGCGGGTGATAGCCCTTGTCGATCAGCAATTGCAGGCGAAGGAATTCCCCGCTCGACTTGCTCATCTTGCCGCTGCGTTCGACGAGAAAATTGTTGTGCATCCACAGCCTTGCGCCGCTGTTGGCGGGCACATCCAGCCCGCCGGAGCAGCAGAACGCCTGATTCTGCGCGATTTCGTTCGGATGATGGATTTCGCGGTGATCGATCCCGCCAGTGTGGATATCGAACGGGAAGCCGAGCACCGCGCCCGACATGACCGAGCATTCCAGATGCCAGCCCGGCGCGCCCCGGCCCCAGGGCGAATCCCATTCCATCTGCCGCGTTTCGCCCGGCGGAGTCTTGCGCCAGATGGCGAAATCGGCCGCGTGGCGCTTGCCTTCGACTTTCTCGATCCGTCCTTCGCCTTCATCGTCGGACGCGGCACGGGCCAGCCGACCATAATCGGCCACGCTGGCGACATCGAAATAGAGCCCGCTGTCGAGTTCGTAGCAGTGCTTGTCAGCGATCGACCTAGCGAATTCGATCATCTGCGGGACATAGTCGGTCGCCACCGTCCATTCCGCCGGCTGGCGGATGTTGAGCGCGCGGATATCGGCCCAATAGGCTTCCGTATAATGCTGGGCGATATCCCAGATGGACTGCGCCTTCTGCGCCGCCATCTTTTCCATCTTGTCCTCGCCCGCGTCGGCATCGTCCGTCAGGTGGCCGACATCGGTGATGTTGATGACATGCGTCAGCTTGTAGCCGTTCCATGTCAGCGTGCGGCCCAGCAGATCGGCAAAGACATAGGCCCGCATATTCCCGATATGGGGATAGTTATAGACCGTCGGCCCGCAGGAATAGACGCGCGCCTCGCCGGGGTGGACGGGCTCGAACGTTTCGAGCTGACGGGTCAGGCTGTTGAACAGCTTCAGCGGGGCGGTGTCTTGCATGGGGCGGGACTTACGCGCCGCCTTCCAAACGTCAAGCGGGCAAGATCGGGCGAGCAGCGATCAGGCGGCGGCCGACCATAGCAGCAGCCCCACGCCCAGCATCACCAGCGCGAGGCCGGTCACTTCATGCCGCGCCATGCCTTTGCCGGTCAGCCTGCCCGACAGCAGCGCCGCCATCGGCATTTCGGCCAGCGCCAGCGTGCGGACATTGGCCGCCGCCGTCAGCGCGAAACCGGTGAACCAGAAAGCGGAAGCAAGCGCACCCAAGAAGCCGGCGCCCAGGCTCCGCCGCCATTCGCGCAGCGATCCGACAAACGCCGCCCGATCGCGCAAGGCAAGCCAGATGCCGAGCAATCCCGCCTGGATCGCCAACGTGACAACCAGCATGGTCAGCGAGCGGACGACATAGCCGCTTTCGGGCAGGCTGTTGATCGCCCCGCGAAAGGCGATGGCGGACAGGCCGAACAGCCCGCCAGCCGCCACGCCCGCCGCAATCATCCCCTTTTCGCTCAGCAGCCGGGAAAACTCCCCCGGCTTGACCGAAGCGCAAAGCACCCCTGCCGTCACCACAACCACCGCCACCCAGCCCAGCGCGGGCAGATGATCGCCCAGCAGCAGCACGCCAAGCAGGGCCACGATCACCGGCTCGGTCTTGATATAGGCATAAGCCACGCCGAACGCGCGCTTGTGCATCACCCACAGCATCAGCGCGGTGGCGGCGATCTGCGCCACGGCCCCGAGCATACCCCAGCGGAGCGCCCCCGCATTGAGATGCGGCAGGCCCTCACCCGTGATCGCCAGCCCCGCGAGCAGGAACAGCACCGCGAACGGCAGGCCGAAAACGAACCGGACCTGCGTCGCCCCCAAAGTGCCGATGCGCCCGGTCAGCGACGCCTGCGCACCGTTGCGGAGCACCTGCGCCGCACAGGCGACGAGCGTGATGGGAATCCACAGCATGGGCGGCGGGCTAGGCCAGGTTAGCCGAGGCGGCAAGCCCAAGGATCGGCATGCAAGCCGGGAGACCGTTTCCGTTCACCATTCGGCAAAGCCAGCGATGGGGCCATGACCGCTGCGGCCGCCACTCTGCTTCCCCACCGACGCGCTATTGTGCGAGAACCGCATCGGCCACGGGGGTTGCCTGTTCGTCTAATGCATCGGCGGGGGTTTCCGGTACTGCATCCGGGGCCGCTGTAGCCGGCTCTGACTCTGGCTGAGACGCCGGAGCCGGGGCCAGAGCGGCCGTGACCTGCTCAGGCAGCAACGCACCCGGCCCGGGCCCCATATCATCGGCATCAACCATCTTGAGACGCTTCACAGCGCGGAATTCGGTTTCCGTTGCCGGCGCGATATCGGGCCGCCCCACCATGATGCCCATCTTGATCTTGCATTTGGCGTACTGGGTTTCGTCGGCCTCGACTTCCAGCGCCAGAGTATCGGTCGCTTCACTTTTCACGGAAAACGCGTGCTTGCCCGGATCGGTCACCATGATGAAGTAGGTTCCCGCCCCCAGGGAGCTGACTTTCTGGCCGTTTTCATTGACCGAGCAGCCCAACGCGAATCCCATTCCTCCCGGCCGGAAAAATACGATCTGCCCTTTGCCCGCCGGCGGCGCCGGAATGGCGATCGGCTCCTGGTTCTTAGTTTCCCGCAATCGCCGGAAACGCTACGGATGCCGCAAGCGCCATCGTCACAAACCTGGTTTTCATTGGTCAGCCCCTCCCTTAAATGAACTATCGCTATCCGGCTGGCGTGCCTCGACCGGGCCGAGTGTGAACTCTTCCCTCGTCTTAGCCATCACGATCGTGCCGGACGGCACGACAGTGTTACCCCCGTTGATAAACAGCGCTGGAAATCCCGCGGCGATCCCGACGACAGCCGTCAGGTCCGTATTGTCCTTGCCTCGCCCAAGATATGCGAGGCTGCGCAAATGGAGACGCCTGCCGTCAACTTCCAGATAGCGCGCGGCAGCACCAGTTCTCCGGCAGCGCCCCCAAAACCGCCTTTCTTGGCATGCACCACCTCGCCCATGCCCTGCGCACCTGCGGGCACCAGTTCAGTCCCTTCGACGACGACAGGTTCCGCAAGACTGATCCGGAAAGGATCGCCTGGATGGCTGAGCTTGCTGCCAAGTTCCTGTTCGATCCGGATCGTGATCGGTGTCAGCGCAGGAATGACCGTAGCCGGCAGCTTATCCGCCGAATGATCGGCAAGGCGCACGGCGGTTTCACCCGGCCCGCTATCCTGAGCGATCGCAAGCCGGCCCATGCCGGCCAGACAAGCAGCGGCGGCAAGACCGCCGCGCCCGATGCGGGTTATCGATTGCCCCAAGATATCCCCCAAGACGCCACGAACAGGGCGTCTGCAAAGGATTATTCCACTTCGAATAGGTCGGCAAGCTGTTCGATGATCGTGCCGCCCAGTTGTTCGGCATCCATGATCGTCACCGCGCGTTTGTAGTAGCGCGTCACATCATGGCCGATGCCGATGGCGATCAACTGGACCGGGCTCATCCGTTCGATCCACTGGATCACATTGCGCAAGTGCGCTTCGAGATAGCCCGCGTTGTTGACCGAGAGCGTGGAATCGTCGACCGGTGCACCATCGGAAATCACCATCAGGATGCGGCGATCCTCCGGCCGGGCGAGCATGCGATTATGCGCCCAGAGCAGCGCTTCGCCATCGATGTTTTCCTTGAGCAGCCCTTCGCGCATCATCAGGCCGAGATTGCGGCGCGCGCGGCGCCACGGTTCATCAGCCTTCTTGTAAACGATGTGACGCAAGTCGTTGAGGCGACCGGGGTTTCCGGGCTTGCCTTCGGCCAGCCACGCCTCGCGGCTTTGCCCGCCTTTCCACGCGCGGGTGGTGAAGCCGAGGATTTCGACTTTCACCCCGCAGCGTTCGAGCGTGCGCGCCATCACATCGGCGCTGATCGCGGCGATGGAGATCGGCCGCCCGCGCATCGAACCGGAATTGTCGATCAGCAGCGTGACGACGGTATCCTTGAATTCAACATCGCGCTCGATCTTGTAGGACAGCGAATGGCCCGGCGAGACGATCACCCGCGCCAGCCGCGCGGCATCGAGCATGCCTTCTTCCTGATCGAAATCCCAGCTGCGGTTCTGCTGCGCCATCAACCGGCGCTGAAGGCGGTTGGCCAACCGGGTGACGACGCCCTGCAACCCGGTCAACTGGCTATCGAGGTAAGCGCGCAGACGCGTCAGTTCCTCGTCGTCGCACAGTTCCTCGGCGCCGATGACCTCATCGAACCGTTCGGTATAGATCTTGTATTCGAAATTGGCGGGGATCTCCGTCCAGGGGCGATTGGGGCGCACGGGCAGCATGCCCTCCTGCCCTTCGTCCTCCATGTCGGCTTCGCCCATTTCGCCATCGAGATCGGGTTCGGAATCGGTCTCGTCGCTCTGGTCGCCGTCCTCGAATTCACCCGACATCTCGCGGCGCATGTCATCGCCGGATTCGGTATCTTCCTCGCCTTCCTCGTCCTCGCCGCCGTCTTCGTCCTCCTGCTCGTCATCGTCGTCGAGCGTATCGGGTTCGAGCGGTTCGGCCTGCACCAGTTCGAGATGGCGCAGCATGTCGAGCGACAGGCTCTGGAATGCCTGCTGATCGTCCAGCGACGTGGCGAGCTTGTCGAAATCGGCGCCCGCCCGCTCCTCGATCCAGCCGCGCACCATATCGACCCCGGCCCGCGCCACTTCGGGCACGGCTTCGCCGGTCAGCCGTTCGCGCAGCAGCAGCCCCAGCGCCACCTGCACCGGCACTTCGCCCGGCGTGCTGGCCCGCGCGATCGGATCGGAAGCCAGCCGGATCGCTTCAGCCGCGCCGATATTCTGCCGGATACCGGCATAATCGCGGGAGCCGAGCGCCTCGTAGCGCACGTTCTCAACAGCATCGTAACAGGCTCGCGCCGCCGCATCGAGCGGGGCATGGCGCATATGCAGCGCATCGTCATGATGGCGCATGCGCAGTGCGAAACTGTCGGCAAAGCCGCGCGCTTCCATTGCCTTGTCGCGCGGCAGATTGCGCCCCGGCATCGGCACGCGCAGATTCTTGCCCACTTGCGCGGGGGCATCCGCCGTCCATGCCAGTTCCAGCTCCGCCTCGTGGGCGATGGCGCGGCTGGCGCTGGTCAGCGCGGACTTGAACCTGTCGAGCGGCGATTCTTCGGACATCTTTTCTTCATAACGCTTCCGTACAGCCTGCCGGACCCGCCGGGCCCGGTTCGCGGCTATGGGGAAGCGCCCTTTACCTTATGATCGTCTGGCCGGTCTTGGCCCAATCGGCCAGGAACCCTTCGATACCCTTGTCGGTCAGGACATGCTTGACCAGCCCCTTGATGACGGCGGGCGGCATAGTCGCGACATCCGCGCCGATCCGGGCCGATTCCAGCACATGAACCGCATTGCGCACGGAGGCGACGAGGATTTCGGTTTCGAACGCATAATTATCGTAAATCAGGCGGATATCGCGGATCAGCTCCATCCCGTCGAAGCCGTTATCGTCATGCCGGCCGACGAAGGGCGAAACGAACGTCGCCCCCGCCTTGGCCGCGAGCAGCGCCTGATTGGCCGAGAAACACAGCGTGACATTGACCATCGTGCCATCGTCGGTCAGCGCCTTGCAGGTCTTGAGGCCGTCGATCGTCAGCGGCACTTTGATGCAGACGTTGTCCGCGATCTTGCGCAGCACTTCGGCCTCTTTCATCATCGTTTCGTGATCGAGCGCGACCACTTCCGCGCTGACGGGACCATCGACGATGCCGCAGATTTCCTTCGTCACTTCCATGAAATCGCGGCCCGACTTGGCGATCAGACTGGGATTGGTGGTGACGCCGTCGAGCAGGCCGGTGGCGGCCAGTTCCTTGATGTCGGCGATTTCGGCGGTGTCGGCGAAGAACTTCATGAGCGGGCTCCGGGTGGGAAAGCGATTCCTTGCTGCCTTAGCCAAGCCTGCCCCCGTCCGCTAGGGAAAGCGGCGATGGCCTTTCGCCAATCGCGCTGCTTCAGCGCCGCCACCCTGTCACGGCGCGCTGAACAGGCGGCGCAGCATCGGGTCTCTGATACTGCCCGGATTGGCGCGCATCGCGGCTTCCTCCCGCCCGATGGCGTTCCAGATCCTGTCGTCCACCTGCCCGGCAAGATTGCGGGCCACGCTGCCCGCGTTGTCGATTCCGGTGAAGCTTGCAATCGCCTGCGCCACCAGCGGTTCGTCCGTCAGGCGGATGGCATCGCCCAATTCAGGCACCATCGCTTCGACCAGCGAACCGCCCATCGCCCGCCGCAGGAATTCCGTCGCCCCGGTCGGGCCGCCATGGATGATCTGCTGGGCATCAGGGATGGTGGCCAGCCGGATCGCATCGACCACCAGCGGCGCCGCGCGGTCCGCGCCCCGTTCCGCCATTCGGCCGAACGCTTTTTCCAGCCGCGTCTTGAACACGGCGGACGTCAGGAAATCGGCCACCGCGTTGCCGCTCTTGCGGTACTGGCCGGGCAATTCGATGCGGTTGAAAGCATCGTCGTAGAAGCCGCCCGGCGCGGTCAGCCGGGCGAAGGCGTTCTCGCTCGCCACCAGCAGCAACCGGCGCACGGCTTCGGTCAAGCTGTCGCGCTGCACCGTCGCGCAGCCGGGCAAAGCCATAAATCCCAGCCCCGCCATGCCGGCCAATATGGACCGGCGCCCGATCATGCTTTTCGACAATGCCCGCATTTCCGCCTCTCCATTCTTGCCGTGGGGGTGTGCCCCGCCCCATATAGCGCGATCCATGAACCGCGTTCGCCTTCTCGTCCTCAATGCCGCGCTTGGCCCGCTCGACTATCGTGTGCCCGAAGGCACGGTTGTCAAGCCGGGGAGCGTGGTGCGCGCGCCGCTGGGGCCGCGCGAAGTGATCGGAATCGTCTGGGACGAAGGACGGCTGGAAGCGGCCTCGGTTCCCGACAACAAGCTGCGCCCGATCCTCGGTATCCTGCCGGTGCCCCCGCTGACGGACGAATTGCGGCGGCTGGTGGAGTGGACGGCGGATTATTACTGCGCCGCGCCCGCTTCCGTCGCGCGGATGGTGCTGTCGAGCGGCGGGGCGCTCAAAGGGCCCGCCACGATGACCGAATATCGGCTGACCGGCACCATGCCAGACAGGATGACCGCTCAGCGCGAACAGGCGCTGGAACGGCTGGAAGGCGAACAGGCCACGCTGCGCGAACTGGCCGCCATCGCCGAGGTGTCCGAAGGGGTGCTGCGCGGACTGGCCAACATGGGCGCGCTGGAAGCGGTCGCGGTCGATTGCGACCGCCCCTTCCCCCGCGCCGAACCGGATCACGCGGTGCCTGCTCTCAATCCCGAGCAGCAGGCCGCCGCGGACCGTTTCAGCGAAGCGATCACGAATGGCGGATTCGCTCCCTTCCTCCTCGACGGGGTGACCGGATCGGGCAAGACCGAAGTCTATTTCGAAGCCATCGCCACCGCGTTGAAAGAAGGGCGGCAGGTGCTCGTCCTCCTGCCCGAAATCGCGTTGACGGAAGCTTTTCTCAAGCGTTTCGAGGCTCGTTTTGGCGCGGCGCCGGTGACATGGCATTCCTCGCTCAAATCGACGGAGCGGCGGCGGGCCTGGCGCGCCATTGCCAGCGGCGAGGCGCAAGTCGTGGTCGGCGCGCGTTCGGCTTTGTTCCTGCCTTATGCCCGGCTCGGCCTGATCGTGGTCGACGAAGCGCACGAAGTGAGTTTCAAACAGGACGATGGCGTGCGCTACAACGCGCGCGACGTGGCGGTAATGCGCGGCCGGTTTGCGGGCATTCCGGTAATCCTCGCCAGCGCGACCCCGGCGCTGGAAAGCCTGCAGATGGCCGACAGCGGCGTTTACGAGAAAATCGAACTGGCCGCCCGCTATGGCGGCGCACAATTGCCGGATATCGCCGTGCTCGACCTGCGCGCCGATCCGCCGCCGCGCGGGCGCTGGCTCGCACCGAAACTGGTTGAACAGCTCGAATTGCGTGCCGAACGCGGGGAGCAGTCGTTGCTGTTCCTCAACCGGCGCGGCTATGCTCCGCTGACGCTTTGCCGCCATTGCGGCTATCGTTTCCAATGTCCCAATTGCAGCGCCTGGCTGGTCGAACATCGCTTTTCCCAGCGGCTCGCCTGCCACCATTGCGGCCACGAAACCCCGCCTCCGCCCGCCTGCCCCGAATGCGGAACGGAAGATTGCCTCGTCGCCTGCGGCCCCGGGGTCGAACGGATCGCGGATGAAGTGGCCGAACTGATGCCCAAAGCGCGCGTGGCGGTGGCGACTTCGGACACGCTCAACACCCCCGAACGCGCAGCCGAATTCATCGCTCTTGCCGAAGCGCGGCAAATCGACGTGATCGTGGGCACGCAACTGGTGACGAAAGGGTTCCATTTCCCCGAACTCACGCTGGTGGGTGTGGTCGATGCCGATCTCGGCCTCGAAGGCGGGGACCTACGCGCGGCGGAACGGACCTATCAGCAGATCGCGCAGGTGGCAGGCCGCGCAGGGCGCGGAGCCAAGCCGGGCGAAGTGTTGATCCAGACCCGCCATCCTGAAGCGCCGGTGATCACCGCGCTGGCCGCCGGGGATCGCGATGCGTTCTATACGGCGGAAGCGGAGGCCCGGCGCGAAGCGGGCGCCCCGCCGTTCGGCCGCTGGGCGGCAATCATCGTGTCGAGCGAAGATGAAGCCGAAGCCCGCGACGCCGCCCGCGCCATCGGCGGCAAACGCCCCGAACTCGCCGATATCGCCATTCTTGGCCCCGCCCCGGCCCCGCTAGCGCTGCTGCGCGGGCGCTATCGCTATCGCCTGCTGGTCAACGCACGGCGCACGGCGCAAGTGCAGGACGTGATCCGCCAATGGCTCGGCGGCTTCGATCTGCCGCGCAGCGTGCGGGTCAGCGTGGATATCGACCCTTACAGCTTCGTGTGACGATGAAGCAGGAAGCAGGCGGTGGCGCTATGCGCCACCTTCCCGCCGCAGCAGTTCCTGCTTGATCGCCGTGCCATAGGCATAGCCGCCGATACCGCCGTCGGAGCGGATCACGCGGTGGCACGGCACCAGCACGGCGACGGGGTTGGCGCCGTTGGCGCTGCCTGCCGCGCGCATCGCCCTGGGCCGCCCCGCAGCGGCGGCCAGTTCGGTATAACTGCGCGTCTCACCCGCCGGGATGGCGCACAACGCCCGCCAGACGTTCTGCTGGAACGGTGTACCGCGCAGATCGAGTGGAATGTCGGTCGCATGGCCGGGCTGTTCGATCGCGGCGATCGCCTTGTCCAGCACGCCTGACAGCGAATCGCCCTGTTCGATCAGTTCGGCCCCGGCGAAATAACGCGCCAGATCTTCGCCCCCTTCCCCGAAGGACAGACGGCAGATGCCTTTTTCGGTGGCCGCGATCATGGCCGGGCCAAGGCTCGTTTCCACCACGGCCCAGGCGATTGTCTCACCCGCATAGCTTTTGCCCACACGAGACGGTTTCATCGGCGATACCTTTCCTTCACGAGCCTTCGAACATGCCCCTGCTTAAGCGATCATGCACCGCAAAGGCGTTCCGATTCTTGCGCTCCAATCAGATAATGGCATGTAGGCGCGCATGATCGCACGGTTTTTCCATCGCTTCCTCGCCACGCTCGCGCTTGTCTTCGGCCTCGCCGTTCTCCCGGCTCCGGCGGGCGCGGACCCGGCCGACATCGCCGCTGCGGCGCGGGGCGTGGTGCGCGTGGTGGTTCTCGGCCAGAATGGGGAACAGTTGTTCCCCGTATCGCACGGCACCGGATTCGTCGTGCAAGACAGCAAGATCGTCACCAATGCGCATGTGGTGGAGGAAGTGCTCCAGCTTCCCGGGCTGACTCTCGGCATCGTGCCGCCACAGGGCGGCGAGGCCGTGCCGGGGCGTGTCCTCGCCTATTCGCCGAAGAACGATCTGGCTCTGATCGAAGCCGACACGCCGATGCACCTTCCCGCGCTTTCCATCGCCAGCGCTCCGCCGCAGGACAGCACACTGGTTTCCGCCGTCGGCTATCCGATGAATGTCGACCGCGCGCAGGGGCTGTCGGTCGCCGATGTCCTGCGCCCGCAACCGCCGGTAAAAAGTCAGGGCTATATCTCCGGCGAACGGCCAACGCGCAATTTCGACACGATTCTCCACACAGCACCCATTGCCCGGGGCAATTCGGGTGGCCCGCTGCTCGACAATTGCGGCCGGGTGGTCGGCGCAAACAGCTTCGGCACCGATTCGCAAGGCGCCGACGCGGAATTCTTCTTCGCCGTTTCGGCGCGGGAGATCCTGCCGTTCCTGCGCGCCAACGGGGTCGAACCGATGGTCAACGGCCTGCCCTGCCGCAGCCTGGCAGAACTGGACGCGCAGGAGCGCGCCCAGACCGAACGGGAAGCACAGGCCGCGATGGAACTCGCCCGCAAGCAGGAAGCCGAAACCGCATTGGCACGGGAAAAGGCCCGACGCACGGCGGCATTCGCGTTGATCGAGGAACGCGACAACGGCATGGCACTGGCCGGGCTGCTGCTTGCTGTCGCAGTCCTCGCCGGGCTCTATGCCTGGCAGATGCGCGAACAGGGCGATCGGCGCCGGACCGGAATCGCCGGCGGCGTCACCGCCGCCACAGTGCTCGCCGCACTGGTCGTTTGGGTCCTGCGCCCCGGAATGACCGAGAACGAAGTGGAGCAGCGCGCCGTGGCATCTCTTGCGAAGGGCTCCAAGGCAGCGGAGCCCGCCAAGCCCGCCCCTGCCAAGCCCGCACCGAAACAGGCGGCGCATTCGCTCGTCTGCACGATTGATCTCGCCCGCAGCCGGGTGACCACCGCCGAAACCAATGACGTGCCGCTCACCTGGTCCGAAGATGGCTGTGTCAACGGCCGCAGCCAGTATGGCATGTCGAGCGGGCAATGGTCGCGCATTCTGGTGCCGCAGGACGAAGAGGTGGTGTCCGTCGCTCGCTACGCCCCTGAACGGCACGAATACCGCGTCGAACGCTACCTGCTGGGCCACGATGCGATGGCCGCCGTGCGCACCGAACGGGCAAAGTACGAACCGCCCGCCTGCGGCGGCGGGCGTGACCGCGCGGGCGATTTCGGCCAACGGCAGGCGTCGGTCGCGGCGCTGCTGCCGACCCAGCCCAACGAGCGGCTGGTCTATAGCTGCAAGCCCGCCGATTAATCCACGATACAGAGTCTCAACAAGATAGTCGCATCTGGCCGGTCGACTCGGGTTGCATCCCTTTCCACGCGGTGTTAGGGGCCGCCCAACCTTGGCGGAGGGTGCCCTTTCGGGAGCCTTTTGCGTGGGGAAAAACTTTCCGTTCTTTCGGACCCAAGAGGACCTTCGCGCGTGGAGATTTCCGCCGGTATTCAGGCTAGCCTAGCAGGGCGTTATGCCGTCGCCCTATTCGATCTCGCATCGGAGGCGGGCAATGTCAGTTCGGTCGAATCCGACCTTGAAAAGCTCGGTTCCGCCCTTGGCGAATCGGCCGATCTCGCGGCACTGATCAAGAACCCCGAAGTCAGCCGCGCCGATCTCGGCAAGGCGATGGGTGCGCTTGCCGGGCTGCTTGGCCTCGACATGCTGACCAGCAATTTCCTCGGCGTGCTCGCCCAGAACCGCCGCCTGGCGGAACTGCCCGCGATGATTCGCGCTTTCGCCGCCATCGCCGCCGCCCAGCGCGGCGAAGTCACGGCCGAAGTCGCCAGCGCCCACCCGCTTTCCGAAGACCAGGTCGCCAGCCTGCAGGAAAAGCTCAAGGCCCGCGAAGGCCGCAACGTGAAAATCCGCACCAACGTCGATCCCGACCTTCTCGGCGGGCTCGTTGTGACCATCGGTTCCAAGCGGATCGACAGCTCGATCCGCACCCGTCTCAATAGTCTCGCCCACGCGATGAAGGGCTGATGCCAAAAGGCTCGATGAAAGGCTGAACATGGAAATCCGCGCCGCAGAAATCTCCAAGGTCATCAAGGACCAGATTGCCAGCTTCGGCACCGAAGCGCAGGTCAGCGAAGTCGGCAGCGTGCTGTCGGTCGGTGACGGTATCGCCCGCATCCACGGCCTCGACAGCGTCCAGGCCGGTGAAATGGTCGAATTCGCCAACGGCGTTCAGGGCATGGCGCTGAACCTCGAAGCCGACAACGTCGGCGTCGTGATTTTCGGCTCGGACGCCGAAATCCGCGAAGGCGACAGCGTGAAGCGCACCGGCACTATCGTGGACGTTCCCGTGGGCAAGGGCCTGCTCGGCCGCGTGGTCGACGCGCTCGGCAACCCGATCGACGGCAAGGGCCCGATCGTGGCCGACAAGCGCATGCGCGTGGAAACCAAGGCTCCGGGCATCATCCCGCGCAAATCGGTGCACGAACCCGTGCAGACCGGCCTCAAGGCCATTGACGCGCTCGTTCCCGTTGGCCGTGGCCAGCGCGAACTGATCATCGGCGACCGTCAGACCGGCAAGACCGCTGTCGCGATCGACACCTTCATCAACCAGAAGGGCCCGAACGCCGGCGGCGACGAAAGCAAGAAGCTCTACTGCATCTACGTCGCGGTCGGCCAGAAGCGCTCGACCGTGGCGCAGATCGTGCGCCAGCTCGAAGAAAACGGCGCGATGGAATACTCCATCGTCATCGCCGCCACCGCTTCGGAACCGGCTCCGCTCCAGTACCTCGCGCCCTACACCGGCGCCACGATGGGTGAATTCTTCCGCGACAACGGCATGCACGCCGTGATCGTGTACGACGACCTTTCCAAGCAGGCCGTCGCTTACCGCCAGATGTCGCTGCTGCTCCGCCGTCCGCCGGGCCGCGAAGCCTATCCGGGCGACGTGTTCTATCTCCACAGCCGCCTGCTCGAACGCGCGGCGAAGATGAACGACGAAAACGGCGCCGGTTCGCTCACCGCCCTGCCGATCATCGAAACCCAGGCGGGCGACGTGTCGGCCTATATTCCGACCAACGTGATTTCGATCACCGACGGCCAGATCTTCCTCGAAACCGGCCTGTTCTATCAGGGTATCCGTCCGGCCATCAACGTCGGCCTCTCGGTCAGCCGCGTCGGCGGTTCGGCCCAGACCAAGGCGATGAAGAAGGTCGCCGGCTCGATCAAGCTGGAACTCGCGCAGTACCGCGAAATGGCGGCTTTCGCGCAGTTCGGTTCGGACCTCGACGCCGCGACGCAGAAGCTGCTCAACCGCGGTGCGCGCCTGACGGAACTGCTCAAGCAGGCCCAGTTCTCGCCGCTGCCGTTCGAAGAGCAGACCCTGTCGATCTTCGCCGGCACCAACGGCTACCTCGATGCTCTGCCCGTCGACCGCGTGACCGAATACGAAGCCGCCATGCTCAGCTTCATGCGTTCGGAACATGCCGACGTTCTGGCCCTGATCCGCGACACCAAGGACTTCGGCGATGATGCCAAGGCCAAGACCGTCGCTGCGCTCGACCAGTTCGCCAAGCAGTTCGCCTGAGCCACACTTAACAGGGAGCCGTCATGGCCTCGCTTAAGGAACTCAAGGGCCGGATCAACTCGGTCAAGTCGACCCAGAAGATCACCAAGGCCAAGCAGATGGTTGCTGCCGCGAAACTGCGCAAGGCGCAGGCCGCGGCAGAAGCCGCGCGTCCCTATGCCGAACGGCTGGCCGACGTGATGGGCTCGCTCGCCAGCAAGATCACGGTTAGCGAAAACAGCCCCCGCCTGCTTGCCGGGACCGGCTCCGACCAGCGTCATCTGCTGGTCGTGATCAACACCGACAAGGGCCTGTGCGGCGGCCTCAACTCCAACGTCGTCCGCGCCGCGCTGGCCAAGGCCCGCGCGTTGCAGGCCGATGGCAAGTCAGTCGCTTTCTACCTCGTCGGCAAGAAGGGCCGCGCTCCGATCCGGCGCGCGTTCCCCGATGCGATCATCGGCGGTTTCGATACGTCGGTGGTCCGCACGCCGGGCTACGAGGAAGCAGAAGCGATCGCCAACGAACTGGTCGGCCTCTACGAAGGCGGCAAGTTCGATATCGCGCATCTGGTCTTTGCCACGTTCAAGTCGGCGCTTGTTCAGGAACCGACCGAGCAGCAGATCATCCCCGTGCCCGCCCCGAAGCAGGCTGCTGAGGACAACTCGGGCGCCGTGGTGGAATACGAGCCCGATGAGGAGGAAATCCTCGCCGAACTGCTGCCGCGCTATCTCAAGACGCAGCTCTTCGGTGCGCTGCTGGAAATCGCCGCATCCGAACAGGGCGCGTCGATGACGGCGATGGACAACGCCACGCGCAACGCGGGCGATCTGATCAACAAGCTGACCATCCAGTACAATCGCAGCCGTCAGGCCGCGATCACCACCGAACTCATCGAAATCATCGCCGGCGCGGAAGCGCTGTAAGAGATCACAGGCAAGGATAAGACCATGGCCACCGCCCCCGTTCTCAACAAGACCACCAACGGCACCATCAGCCAGGTCATCGGCGCCGTCGTCGACGTGACCTTCGAAGGTGAACTGCCCGCCATTCTGACGGCTCTGGAAACCGACAACAACGGCAACCGCCTTGTTCTCGAAGTTGCTCAGCACCTTGGCGAAAACACCGTCCGCACCATCGCGATGGACTCGACCGAGGGCCTGACCCGCGGGCAGAGCGTGACCAACACCGGCGCGCAAATCTCCGTGCCGGTCGGCCCGAAGACGCTCGGCCGCATTCTCAACGTCGTCGGCGAACCGATCGACGAACGCGGCCCGGTCGGCGCCGACCAGTTCGCCCCGATCCACGCCGAAGCCCCGGCTTTCATCGACCAGTCGACCGAAGCCGCGATCCTCGTCACCGGCATCAAGGTGATCGACCTTCTCGCGCCTTACGCAAAGGGCGGCAAGATCGGTCTGTTCGGCGGCGCCGGCGTGGGCAAGACCGTGCTTATTCAGGAACTGATCAACAACATCGCGAAGGGCCACGGCGGCGTGTCCGTGTTCGCGGGCGTTGGCGAACGGACCCGTGAAGGCAACGACCTCTATCACGAATTCCTCGACGCGGGCGTTATCGCCAAGGACGCCGAAGGCAACCCGACTTCCGACGGTTCCAAAGTGGCGCTCGTCTTCGGTCAGATGAACGAACCCCCGGGCGCCCGCGCTCGCGTCGCTCTCTCGGGTCTGACGATGGCCGAATACTTCCGCGATCAGGAAGGCCAGGACGTGCTGTTCTTCGTCGACAACATCTTCCGCTTCACTCAGGCGGGTTCGGAAGTGTCGGCTCTGCTCGGCCGTATTCCTTCGGCCGTGGGTTACCAGCCGACCCTGTCGACCGACATGGGCCAGCTGCAGGAACGCATCACCTCCACCACCAAGGGTTCGATCACCTCGGTGCAGGCCATCTACGTTCCGGCCGACGACCTTACCGACCCTGCGCCGGCAACTTCGTTCGCCCACCTCGACGCAACGACCACGCTTTCGCGCGCCATCTCCGAACTCGGCATCTACCCGGCGGTGGACCCGCTGGACTCGACCAGCCGCGTTCTCGAACCGCGCGTCGTCGGTGCGGAGCACTACGAAACCGCTCGCCGCGTTCAGGAAACGCTGCAGAAGTACAAGTCGCTGCAGGACATCATCGCCATTCTCGGCATGGACGAACTGAGCGAAGAAGATAAGACGGTCGTGGCCCGCGCGCGCAAGATCCAGCGCTTCCTGTCGCAGCCGTTCCACGTGGCCGAAGTCTTCACCGGCATCCCGGGCAAGTTCGTCCAGCTCGAAGACACCGTGAAGTCGTTCAAGGCGGTTGTGGACGGCGAATACGACCACCTGCCGGAAGCGGCCTTCTACATGGTCGGCGGCATCGAAGAAGCGGTCGAAAAGGCCAAGAAGCTGGCCGAGGACGCCTGAGGCCATGGCTCTGCACTTCGAACTCGTCACGCCGGCCAAGCTGGTCCGCTCCGAGGACGTCTACATGGTGGTCGTTCCCGGTTCGGAAGGCGAATTCGGCGTGCTGGAGGGCCACGCGCCCTTCATGTCGACCATCCGCGACGGCGCCGTTCAGGTCTACAAGACCGAAAACGCCCAGCCGGAAGAAATCCAGGTCCGCGGCGGCTTCGCCGAAGTGGGAGCCAACGGCCTCACCGTCCTGGCGGAACATGTCGACGGCTGATCGCCACCGGCATATCGGATAAAGGAAGGGCGCCCACCGGGCGCCCTTTTCTTTTGGGAGTTTGCGGTGTGCGAGGAAAGTCCCGCGTCATCTCCCTTCCTTCGTCATGCTGAACTCGGTTCAGCATCCACCTCTCCCCGCAAGCGGTTTGCCAATCGGAGAAATGGCCGCTGAATCAAGTTGGCGCTTATTCCACTGGAACAAGTAACCTTCGTCATTCCCGCAGGAATCCAGCTGCAACGGCGGAACGGGATTTCCGCTTTCGCGGGAATGACGAGGGGGGAATATTTCTAAAGAAGATACATGCCAATCAAGTTCAGAGTGACGGGGGAGCCCCCGCCAAGCGATCACCGCCTGCCATACGTCGGCGCATGAAAATCGGCGGGCTTGTTCGCAACCCATGCGACAAAGCGGGCAATCGGTTCACAGCGCAGGATCGCCTCCCGGTCCGCGCCCAGTCTGGCCAGTTGGGCATTGGTCAGATGCGCGTGGATCGTGCGATGGCAGATCGGGTGCAGCGGTACCACCGCCCGCCCGCCTTTCTGCCGTGGCACCGGATGATGCCATTCCCTCTTCCGCCCCAGTTCCCTGTGGCACAGCCAGCACTGTTCCCCGGCCTCGTTCATCGGAATGACAGTAAAACTCCCCTTCCGGCGCGGCAAGACGCCAACCGTCATCAAGGCAGTTCCGCGCCATCGCGCATCCGCCCATTCCACCACATGTAGAGCCCTGCCGCGACGATCATCCCCATGCCGAGCAGTGTCGCACGATCGAGCCGATCATCGAACGCCAGCCAGCCCATCACGGTCGCTCCGAGCAATTGCATGTAGGTCATCGGGGCCAGCGTTCCCGCCCCGACCCGGGTCGTGCCTTTGAACACCAGCCAGTGTCCTATCGTCAGCACCACGGCCACAACGATGCATTTGCCCACCACGATCACCGGCGGCTTCCCGACATGGAGTGCGGGAATCCCGCTCAGGTGCCCGGCAGCGACAATCACGCCCAGCGTCACCGTGGCGATCGCCGTGATCGCGAACTGCATCGCTATCGGGCTTCCCAGATGGGCGACCATGCGGTTGCCGATCATGGTGAGGCTCATACCCAAGGCGGAAATCAGCGGCAGGAATGCCACCCATCCCAGTTCGAGCAGACTGGGCCGGATAATCACCAGAACGCCGGTGAACGCCACGAACGTGGCGATCCAGGTTTCCTTGCGCGCCGGTTCGCGCAGGAACAGCGGGGCCAGAAGCCCGGTCAGCATCGGCTGGGTGAACGTGATCGCCGTCGCTTCCGCCAACGGCATCAGCATCACCGCGGTGAAAAAGGCCGGGGCAGCGCAGCCCACCCCCACCCCGCGCATGATCTGGATGCCGGGCCTCGGCAATGCGAACCCCCGGCGCCCTTCCCGCAGCGCGAGAATCAGGCCAAGCCCCAATGCCGCAATGAAATAGCGCAGGCCCGCCAGCGCGATCGGCGCCCATTGTCCGCTCATGCTTTTCACGATGGTATCACCCACCGGGAACAGGGCAAAGCCCAGCGCCCCGTACAGCAGGCCCATCCGCTCATTCTGCCGCAACGCGTCTATCCCCTGCCAGCCCCAGAGGCCGCTTACTGCATCGCGCGGAAAGTGGGCAGCCGTTTTTCCGTCACAGGCCACAACAGGGCTGAAATGGCGGCGTTAGGAAGTTCTCAAAGATTTTATCATTAATAACGGGCAAACGCATCGGGAGGACCCGATGGCCGCAGTGTCTTGCAGGGGTGAGAAATGACAGCATTCGGGCGAAAATCCGGGCTTGGCAGGGCCAATGCAGCCAGCGGGCGGCCTGCATTCGGACTCGCGCGGCCCATGTCCGGCCCCGCCGTTCAAGCGGCCAACACTCTCCATCCGGTGGAGCCCGAACCATTTCCGCTCATCTCCGAAGCCAGCGATCCAGACACGCAGGCCGCCGGGCTGCGCACCGATAGCGCGGTCAGCGAGGCAATGGCCCGGCTGGCCGACCGGGCCAATATCGCCGTGCCGGGCGAAGCAGCGAACGAAGGGTTCGAAGCCAGCGTCCACCGGATCAAGGAGCAGGTCCTCCCGCCGCTGCTCGAACGGGTCGATCCCGAAGCGGCGGCAACGCTGACCAAGGCCGAATTGTCCGAAGAGTTCCGCCCGATCATCGTCGAAGTGCTGGCGGAACTGAAAATCACGCTGAACCGGCGCGAACAGTTCGCGCTGGAAAAGGTTCTGGTCGACGAGCTGCTGGGCTTCGGGCCACTTGAGGAACTGCTGAGCGACCCGGATGTGACCGACATCATGGTGAACGGTCCGAACCAGACCTACATCGAAAAGAAGGGCAAGCTCCAGCTCGCCAAGATCAAGTTCCGCGACGAAGGGCACCTGTTCCAGATCGCGCAACGTATCGTGAACCAGGTCGGCCGCCGGGTGGACCAGACCACGCCGCTGGCCGATGCCCGGCTCAAGGACGGCAGCCGCGTCAACGTGATCGTGCCCCCGCTCAGCTTGCGCGGCACCGCGATCTCGATCCGCAAATTCTCCGAGAAGCCGATCACGCTCGACATGCTGCAAGGCTTCGGTTCGATGAACGACAAGATGTGCACCGCGCTGAAAATCGCGGGCGCGAGCCGAATGAATATCGTCATTTCGGGCGGCACCGGCTCGGGCAAGACGACGATGCTCAACGCCCTGTCGAAAATGATCGATCCGGGCGAACGCGTGCTGACGATCGAGGACGCGGCCGAACTGCGCCTGCAACAGCCGCACTGGTTGCCGCTGGAAACCCGCCCGCCGAATCTCGAAGGCCAGGGCGAAATCACCATCGGCGATCTGGTGAAGAACGCCCTGCGTATGCGCCCGGACCGGATCATCCTGGGCGAAATTCGCGGCGCGGAATGTTTCGACCTGCTGGCCGCGATGAACACCGGCCATGACGGTTCGATGTGCACCCTGCACTCCAACAGCCCGCGCGAATGCCTTGCGCGTATGGAAAACATGATCCTGATGGGCGACATCAAAATCCCCAAGGAAGCGATTTCACGCCAGATCGCGGAATCGGTCGATCTGATCGTTCAGGTGAAACGCCTGCGCGACGGTTCCCGCCGCACGACCAACATCACCGAAGTGATCGGCATGGAAGGCGAAGTGATCGTGACGCAGGAACTGTTCCACTTCGAATATCTGGACGAAAGCGAAGACGGCAAGATCATCGGCGAATTCCGCAGTTCGGGCCTGCGCCCCTACACGCTGGAAAAAGCGCGCGAATACGGGTTCGATCAGGCCTATCTCGAAGCCTGCCTGTAAGTCTGTGAAAAGGGATTGATCGCCGGTTAGGCGCGGCTAAGGCAGGGGCCATGTCCGCCGCGCCGCCGCAACAACGCCCCGTTCTCGCTCTGGCCATCCGCATCGCGGCCGTGGCGATGCTGGCAACGCTGATGGCGCTGGTGAAACTGCTCAGCCAACGCGGCGTCAGCTTCATCGAAATCATGTTCTGGCGCCAGTTCATCACGGTGCCGCTGATCCTCGGCTTCGTGATGATGCAGGGGCAACTCATCCGGCTCCGCACCAGCCGCGTCACCCACCATTTCCGCCGCGCCATACTGGGTCTTGCCGGCATGGCGATGACCTTCGGCTCCGCCATTCTCCTGCCTTTGGCCGAAGCGCAGGCACTGCAATTCACCGCGCCGCTGTTCGCCACCATCCTGTCGGTCTTCCTGCTCAAGGAAAAGGTCGGTGCGTGGCGGCTTTCGGCACTGTTCATGGGCTTTGCCGGGATTCTCGTCATCACTCAGCCGGGCGAGATCGCGATCCATCCGCTCGGCCTCGCCGCCGGGCTCGGCTCCGCTTTCGCGATCGCGCTGCTGTCGATTCTGATCAAGGATCTTAACCGGTCCGAAAAGCCGCTGACGATCGTGTTCTATTTTGCCGCATTCACCACTCCGCTGCTCGCGCTTGGCCTGCCGTTCGTCGATATGGCGCACGACACCGGCACCTGGCTGCTCATTCTGGCGATGGGCCTGTGCGGGCTGGTCGGGCAAATGCTGCTGACGCTGGCCCTGCGCCTCGGCCCCGTGTCGAGCGTGATCGTGATGGACTATACCGGGCTGGGCTGGTCGGCGCTTTATGGCGTGCTTCTGTTCAGCCAGTATCCACCCGCTGCGACCTGGATCGGTGCGCCGCTGATTGTCGCGGCGGGCTTGCTGATCGTCTGGCGCGAACATAGCTTGCAGAAAGCCGAACTGCATGCGGAGAACATGCTCGGGCGCTGAACGGCCGGAGGAACTCGGGCGTTCACCCTGCGTTTTTCTTGCATGACGCAATGCAGAGGCAAACAACGAAGAAGGACAAGTCGATGATCCGCAAATTCATCCTGGCTCTCGCCCTCGGGGGTGTGGCCCTCACCGCAACGGCCTGCAACACCGTCAAGGGCGTCGGGCGCGATATCGAATCGGTTGGCGACGCGGCCGATCGCGCCATCTGATCCGGAAATCGAGGCCACGCAGTGAAGCCGCGCCACCCGGCCGGTTTCACTGTTTGCGATAGATCAGCATGAGATTGTTGGCGGGCATCACGGTTCTGCGTGCCCGGCCAAGGCCATTTCGTTCCGCCAGCCGGTCCACCGCCGCCAGATCGCGCAGCCCCCAAGCGGGATTGCGGGCTTTCAGGCTGGCGTCGAACGCCTCGTTGGAAGGCGCCGTGGCTACATCCTCTTCACGATAAGGCCCATAGAGCAACAGAGGCGCCCCTTGTGGCAAGATACGAGCCGCGCCTGCGAACAGGCCCTCAGCCGCTTCCCACGGGCTGATATGGAGCATGTTGATGCACAGCAGCGCATCGGCATAGGCGATAGGCCATGCGGCGCTGGCCGCATCCAGCGCCAGAGGCGAGCGCAGATTATCCAGCCCGCTCTCCTCCCGCCAGGCTGCGATGGAATCCCGGGCCGCCGCATTCGGATCGCTCGGCTGCCAGATCAGTGTGGGGAAGCGGCGGGCGAATGCCAGCGCATGTTCGCCCGTTCCGCTGGCCACTTCCAGAACAAGGCCGGTTGCCGGCAATTCCTCGGCCAACACCGCCGCGATAGGCTCGCGATTGCGCGCCGCCGCGGGCGCATGTTGCTTCATGGCTTGCGGGCCGCCCGCCGCGCCGCGCGTTCACGCAGGATTAGCCACAGCAGCAGGCCCGACGGCCCGGCCAGCAGCACCAGAAGCAGGACAATACCCTGAATAGTCCGGGAAAAGCCCTTGGCATCGGCATCGCGCGCGATCCACAGGCCGATGAAGAGATCGAACGCCAGATAGTGTATCCAGCCGATCACTACTCCGGCATCGTTGGTGGAGATCGCGCGCAGCCCTTCCACCGTGAAGAAGCTCACTGTGCTGGTATAGGGCCCACCGGGATCGGCCAAGCCGGTCAGCACCGACACCAGCCCCAAAACGTAAGTCAGGCTCAACACGCCGACGCCAGCGTAAAGCACCAGCGATAGAAGGAACGGCCGCCGGGGCAGGAAGATCAGAATGGCCCAGCCAACCAATGCCACCGCCGTCGCGAAACCCAGATACGCCTGCCACATGCTCGAACCCTCCACCTTTTGAGGATGCGTAGCAGCATCGGGGCGGATCAGGCCAGTTTCCCGTTCCCGCCCTTACCTACCTCGCCTTGTTCAATGGCTGCACGTTCGGCCCGGCTGCGTTCCAGCCGCCGCGCCGCGCGCATCAGCGCGTCATATTCATGGACGAAACGGCCACCGGCCTTTTCCTGAGCCAGATCGAGAATTGCCTCCGCCATATGCGCGGCGGAAATGGAGCGGAACCGGCGCATTCCGCCGTGCAGGAACAGGTCGAGCACGCGGCTCAGCCGGGCCAGCCATTGTTCACGCGGGCGGGGATCCTCCACCCGTTCCCCGCGCAACTGGCCGGGGCGCAGGATATCCAGCCGGACGAAACGCATCTTTTGCAAAGCGGCTTCCACTTCGCCTTTCACCCGCATGTAGAGATGGCGGCTCGATCGATCCGCCCCTATCGCCGACACGCAGATGAACTGGCGGATATTGGCGTTCTTGGTCGCCTGCGCGACATCCAGAACCAGCTTTTCGTCCACCGCGCGAAACGCCGCCTCATCCTCGCCCGCCTTGGCCCAGGTCGTGCCCAGGGCACAGACGACGCAATCCGGCTGGAGCGATTCGATGATTTCCGCCCAGTGCTCGATCCCGGCGACGAACATTTCCATCCGCGCCCCTTCGGGCAAGCCCACGCGGCGCCGGGCCACGGCGGCCAGATGGATATCGTCATCGCCCACGGCGCATTGCATCACCGCCCGGCCGATCAGCCCGGTGGCGCCGATCAGAAGAATCCGCCGCCTAGACATTGCGTAGCCCGTCCGGCGCCTCGCCGAAAATCTCGGCATAACGATCGATGGCGAAGCGGTCGGTCATGCCGGCGATGAAATCGGCGATATGGCGGCTGCGGGCCGGTTCCTCGGCGGGCAGCGCCCCGGCCCAGCCACCGGTCATCAGCACCGGGTCCGCATCGTAGGCATCGAAAAGCGAGGCGACGACGTGGTCCGCGCGCTCCGCCGTGGCCAGTTGATCGGCGTGGTTGTAGAGCCGGGCATACATGAACCGCTTGAGCCGCCGTTCCTCCGCCGCGACGGCAGGCGAAAAACCCACCAGAGCGCGCCCGGCCTGCCGCACATCGTCCGCCGAAGCGATCCCCCCGAGCTGCGCACGGGTGTGATCGAGCAGATCGTTCACCATCAAACCTATCTGTCCCCGCACCAGTTCGCGTAGCTGGCTTTCGCGCGAAGCATGGGGGAAGCGCTTTTCGACCACCCGCCACTGATCGGCGACGAAATCCAGCGTCAACAGGTCTTCCAGTTCGAGGAACCCGGCGCGCAGGCCATCGTCGATATCGTGGTTGTCATAGGCAATATCGTCGGACAGCGCCGCCACTTGCGCTTCGAGCGAAGCCCAGCTTGCGAGATCGAGCGGGAACGCGTCGTCCAGTTCGCGCAAGGCCCAGGTCGGCGCGGCCACGGGGCCATTGTGTTTGGCCAGCCCTTCCAGCAGTTCCCATGTCAGATTAAGGCCGACATGATCGCAATAGGGGCTTTCCAGCCGCATCAGGATACGCATCGCCATCGCATTGTGATCGAACCCGCCATGCGCGCGGGTCGCCGCGTTCAACGCGTTTTCCCCCGCATGCCCGAACGGCGGATGGCCGATATCGTGGGCCAGACACAGCGCCTCGGTCAGATCCTCGTCCAGCGCCAGCGTGCGGGCGATCACCCGGCCGATCTGCGCCACCTCGATGCTGTGCGTCAGCCGCACCCGATAATGGTCACCATCCGGCGCGATGAAAACCTGGGTCTTGTGGCGCAGACGGCGAAAAGCGATGGAATGGATGATTCTGTCGCGGTCGCGCTGAAACTCGCTGCGGGGCCCACGGGTCCCGGCACGGTCTTCAGGAAATTCGCGGCCGCGCGTTTGCGCGGGATCGGAGGCGTAAGGCGCGCGGTTCATGCGGCCCCGACCTAGGCCGGGGCGCACAGCATGGCAACCCGGCCCGGCCCGGAATCGGCGTTCAATCCTCGCCCAGAATCCAGGCCGCGCCCTTTTCCGCATGGATGCGGGTGCCATCGTAGATCGGCAGGACATTGGCATCGACATCGACCACCAGTTCCAGTTCGGTGGCTGCCAGCACGATCGCGCGGGCGCCTTCCTGCCCTTTCACGGTGATGATCGTTTTCAGCGTGCGTTCCGCGTCGCGGGTCACTTTGCCGCAAGTCAACTGGTTGTAGATGATCCGATCCAGCGTTTCGAGGACCTTGAGATCGGGCGGCAGGAGATCGACCCCGTGCGCGACCAGCCGTTCGCGATAGAAACTTTCGGTCATCACGTTGCTGGTGCCCAGCAGCGCCGCGTTGCGCGCGCCGTCGCGCGCCATGCGTTCGCCCACGCAATCGGCGATATGCAGAATCGGGATATTCACCGCCGCGGCCACCCGATCATAGACCTTGTGCATCGAATTGGCCCCGATCAGCAACGCGGTCGCGCCCGCCACTTCCAGCCGCAGCGCCGCGGCGGTCAGGATACGCGCCGCCCGGTCCCAATCCTCGCTGCTGCTCAGACCGCACAGATCGGTGAAATCCAGATTTTCGATCAGCATCGGCGCGCTGGCATGCGGGTTGCGCCGCGTCTGAATGATGCGGTTGATCTGTTCGTAATAGGTGCGGGTCGAGATCCAGCTCATGCCACCGATCAGGCCGAGTTTGCGCAAAGGTTTGTCCTGTTTGTTCAAAATGAAAGCCACGCTCTCTAGTTCACTATGGCGCTGCCAGCGGCAAGCCGTCACCAGCGCCGCAATGCCCAAACGAGGGGACAATGCGGCCACCCGTGGCGCCCCCGTGCCCCGAGTGCTCCCCCCTTGTCAACAAGAGGGCGGCCCCGCCGTGGCAGGACCGCCCTCTGAAACACCGGATCCCCGAAAAATCGGGAAGCGGATGGCTGGCCCTAGTGCTGCAGGGCCTTGTTGATTTCTTCGACCATCTTCTTCGCATCGGCCAGCAGCATCATCGTCTGGTCCATGTAGAAGACATCGTTGTCGACGCCGGAATAGCCCACGCCGCCCATCGACCGCTTGACGAAGAAGATCGTCTTGGCCTTGTCCACATCGAACACGGGCATGCCGTAGATCGGGCTGGACTTGTCGGTTTTGGCGGCGGGGTTCACCACGTCGTTCGCGCCGATGATGAACGCGACATCGGTCTGCGCGAATTCGCCGTTGATGTCTTCCAGTTCGAAGACTTCATCGTAAGGCACGTTGGCTTCGGCCAGCAGCACGTTCATGTGCCCCGGCATACGGCCCGCCACCGGGTGGATGGCGTACTTCACGGTGACGCCCGCTTCCTTCAGCAGATCGCCCATTTCACGCAGCACATGCTGCGCCTGCGCCACGGCCATGCCGTAGCCCGGAATGATGATGACCTGGCTCGCTTCCTTCATCAGGAACGCCGCGTCTTCGGCGCTGCCGCGTTTCCACGGACGGTCGACCTTGGCCGCGCCGCCGGCGCTGCCGCTGTCATCCGCGCCGAAGCCGCCCGCAATCACCGAAATGAAGCTGCGGTTCATCGCCCGGCACATGATGTACGACAGAATCGCACCCGACGAACCGACCAGAGCACCGGTGATGATCATCGCGGTGTTGTGCAGAGTGAAACCCATCGCCGCCGCAGCCCAGCCCGAATACGAGTTGAGCATCGAGACGACCACCGGCATGTCCGCGCCGCCGATCGGGATAATCAGCAGGAAGCCGATGATGAACGACAGCGCCGTGATGGTGACGATCACCCACAGCGCCTGATCCTGCGTGAAGTAGGCCACGAGGCCGAGGATCGCCACCAGCGTGCCGAGATTGATCACGTGGCGGGCGGGCAGCATGATCGGCGCGCCGCTCATCTTCCCGGCGAGTTTCAGGAACGCGATGACCGAACCGGAGAACGTAATCGCACCGATGGCAATGCCCAGGCCCATTTCGATCCGGCTCTGCACATGGATCGTGCCGTCCATTTCGGCGATGCCGAAAGCCACCGGGTTGAGATAGGCCGCCAGGCCCACCAGCACGGCGGCAAGGCCGACGAGACTGTGGAATGCGGCGACGAGTTGCGGCATGTCGGTCATCGCGATCTTGCGGGCGATGAAGAAACCGATCGCCCCGCCCAGCGCGATGGCCGCGATAATGCGGATCAGGGTGGCGAGATCTTCGGCCGTCGGTTGCGGCAGGAACGCCCCTTCAGGCACCGGCGCGTTGATCAGCAGCGTGGTGAAAACCGCCACGCCCATGCCGAAAATGCCGAGCCGGTTGCCGCGCCGCGAGGTGGCGGGCGAACTGAGCCCGCGCAAGGCAAGGATGAAGCAGATGCCCGAAACGAGATAAGCCAGCATGACCCATGCCGGAGGAGCTGCATGAAGCATCACTTGCGCTCCTTCTTCTTATACATGGCGAGCATGCGTTCGGTGACGGCGAAACCGCCGAAAATGTTGATGCTGGCCAGCACGACCCCGCCGAGGCCGAGCCACATGCCACCTTCCGACCCGGCGGAAGCCGACGCGATCAGCGCGCCGACAATAATCACCGAGGAAATGGCGTTGGTCACCGCCATCAGCGGTGTGTGCAGGGCCGGTGTCACCGACCAGACAACGTAGTAGCCCACGAAACAGGCCAATACGAAGATTGACAAGATGCCTATGAAATCCATGACTGAGTTTTCCCCCTCACCCCAGCAGCCGTTCGTTGACGACCTTGCCGCCTTGCGTGAGGCGCACGGCATTGCCGATTTCCTCGTCCAGGACGGGTTTGCCCGCTTCCTTGTCCCAGAAAGCGGACAGGAAGTTGTAAAGATTGCGCGCGAAAAGCGCCGATGCGTCGGCCGCGAGATGCGCCGGCGTGTTGGAAAAGCCGATGATCTTCACGCCATGGCGGTCCACCACCTGATCGGGAACAGACCCTTCCACGTTGCCGCCCTGCGCCACCGCGAGATCGAAAATCACGCTGCCGGGCCGCATGGTGGCGATCTGCGCGTCGGAAATCAGCCGCGGCGCCGCCCGTCCGGGGATCAGAGCGGTGGTGATGACGATATCCTGCTTGGCAATGTGGGAGGATACCAGTTCGGCCTGCGCCTTCTGATATTCTTCCGACATTTCCGTGGCATAACCGCCCTGCCCTTCGCCTTCGATCCCGGCGACGTTCTCCACGAACACCGGTTTAGCGCCGAGCGACTGGATCTGTTCCTTGGTGGCCGAACGCACGTCCGTGGCGGACACCTGCGCGCCCAGGCGACGCGCGGTGGCGATCGCCTGCAGCCCGGCCACCCCAACGCCCATGACGAAAACGCGCGCGGCAGTGATCGTGCCCGCCGCCGTCATCATCATCGGGAAAGCCCGGCCATAGGTGTCGGCCGCGGCCAGAACCGCCTTGTAACCGGCGAGGTTCGATTGGCTGGACAGTACGTCCATCGATTGCGCACGGGTGATGCGGGGCATGAATTCCATGGCCAGCGCTTCGACCCCGGCGGTGGCATAGCCATCGATGCGGGCACGCTGCCCGAACGGGTCGAGCACGGCGGCAAACCATGCGCCGGGCTTCGCGCCGGCCAGCAAGGACGGTTCCACGCCCTGCACCCCGAACACGATGTCGGCGTCTTTCAGCACGGTTTCCAGCGGGCCGACCTGCGCTCCGGCTTCGCGGAACGCCTCGTCGGTGATGGAAGCGTTTACGCCCGCGCCTTCCTCGACAGCCATCACGGCGCCAAGGGCGATAAATTTCTTTACCGTTTCGGGAATTGCGGAAACGCGCGTCTCGCCTGCGGTCCGTTCTTTCAGGACCGCGATCTTGGTCTGAGCCGCCATCTTATTGCGCGATCAGCACAACGACGAACAAAGCCACCAGCGCACAAACCGGTGTTGCCCATTTCACCATAGTGACAAAATTTTCGTAGGATTGCCGCGCGGCCTTCATATCATTGCCCGAAGCCATAGATACCCTTCCCCAAGTCATGCTGGCCAAAATATCCAGCTATACCGGGTTCTGATCTACCTTTCCGCCGCCGCCCGTCAAGGCTTGGCGTGCTTACGATGCCCCGCCTTTGTGTCAGGCCTCCGGTGCCCGACAATTTTTCCTTGTCATCGCTTTAGGCTTAATCTGCTCTTTACCCCCATGCATTATGTGCCAAACCGTGCCAAACAGGGACAGATGGGAGCTATGAGCGACAGCCAAGAGCGATTGTTGATGCTGATCGACGATGAACCGGCGCAAAGCCGGTTGATCAGCACGTTTGCCGCCCGCGAAGGCTGGCGCACCGTCGTGGTGCGCGATTCGGAAAGCGCGCTCGACACGCTCGGCACGCGCCAGGGGATGCGCGTGGGTGCGATCATTCTCGACCAATGGGTGCCGGGGGATGACGCCTGCGCCCTGATCGCCGAGCTGAAAGCCCACCGCCCGGCGATGCCGATCCTGATGCTCACCACCAGCGCCAGCCCTCTGCTGGCGGTGGAAGCGATGCGCGCGGGCGCGACCGATTATCTCGTCAAACCCATTTCGCCCGACCGGCTGATGCTGGCGCTGCGCAGCGCGACAACGCCCAAGGCCCCGCGCGACGAACTGCAACCGCTGACCGAGAAGATCGCTGCGACGCTCGATTTCGATGCGATGATCGGCGCCAATCCCGATTTCCGCGCCGCGCTGGCCAAGGCCGCCAAGGCCGCGCGCGGGCACGGCAGTATCCTGATCGAAGGGGAAAGCGGCACCGGCAAGGAAATGCTGGTGCGCGCGATCCATGCCGCCAGCCCCCGCGCCAAGACGCAACTGCGCATCGTCAACATCGGCAGCGTGCCCGTCAATTCGATCGAATCCGTCCTGTTCGGCCATGAAAAAGGCGCGTTCCCCGGTGCTTTCGACCGCCAGATCGGGGCGATGCAGCACTGCGACAGCGGAACCATGGTGCTCGACGAGATCGACCGCCTGCCCCCGATGGCGCAGGACCGGCTGGCCGAAGCGCTGCAATTGCGCCAGGTTCGCCCCATCGGTGCGAACCACCGGTTCCGCGTCGATGTGCGTATTATCGCCGCCAGCAACTGGCCGCTGGAGGAGATGGTCGCGGCGGGCCATTTCCGCGCCGACCTTTACGAAGCGCTGGTGGGAACGCGAATCACCATGCCGCCCTTGCGCGAGCGGCCGGGCGATATTCCCGCGCTGACCCGCTATTTCCTCCACCACATCGGCGAACAGCCGGGCCTGCGCCCGCTGGGCGTGACCGATGGGGCACTGGCGCTGCTGTCCGCTTACGATTGGCCGGGCAATGTCCGCCAGTTGCAGGCCACGCTGTTCCGCGCGGCCGTGTTCTGCGACGGCGATGCGCTGACGGCGCAGGATTTCCCGCAATTGTCGGAAATGCTGGGCGATGCGCAGACTTCGCTCAAACCGATGCAGGATGGCGCGGGCATTCAGCTTTACACCCAAGACGGCAATCTGCGCCCGCTGGAAGATATCGAGGCGGACGTTATCCGGCTCGCCATCGGCCATTATCGCGGCCGGATGAGCGAAGTGGCCCGCCGTCTCGGCATTGGCCGTTCGACTCTTTACCGCAAGCTGGCCGATCTCGGGATCGAAGGCACCGCCGCCTGATCGCTTTCAATCGGCGAGATCGCTGAAATCGGTCAGCGCGCCATCGCGCAGGCCGCGCCAGATATCGCGCGCCTGCACGGTTTCCGCCACATCGTGCACGCGCAGCAATTGCACCCCGGCGTTCATGCCGTGCAAGGCCACGGCCACCGAACCGCCCAGCCGCCGGTGCGCCGGGGCCTCTTTCGCCAACGCGCCGATGAACCTCTTGCGGCTGGCGCCCAGCAACAACGGCTGGCCCAGAGCGTGATAGAGCGGCAGCGCGTTAAGCAGGGCCAGATTGTCCGCCAGCGATTTGCCGAAGCCGATGCCGGGATCGAGAATGATCCGCTCGCGCGCAATCCCTGCGGCCACAGCCGCATCGCGCCGGGCTTTCAGCCAATCGAACACGTCCAGCACGACATCGGCATATGGCCCGCCGTCGTGCAGATCATCGCCTTCGCCCGGCGCATGCATCAGGATCACCGGCGCCCCACTCGCCGCCGCGAATTCCATGGCGCGCGGATCGTGGCGCAGGGCCGAAACATCGTTGATGATATGCGCCCCGGCCTTGAGCGCGGCGTCCATCACCGCCACCCGGCGCGTGTCGCTGCTGATCGCCGCGCCTGCGGCTGCGAGCCGTTCGATCATCGGGATCACGCGCTTGAGCTCATCCCCTTCCCACACGGCGGGGGCGCCCGGACGGGTGCTTTCCCCGCCGACATCGATAATCGCCGCCCCGGCTTCCAGCATCGCGGCGGCATGGGCATTCGCCACATCCGCATTGTCAAGAAAGGCCCCGCCATCGGAAAAACTGTCGGGCGTGAGGTTGAGAATACCCATGACCTGCGGCTGATCGAGCCGGATGGTGCGTGCACCGCATACGAGAGGCGGGTGCGCCATGCCCAGGGCCGCCCATTGCCGCTCCCCCTCCGCGGCAAGACTGTCCGGCAACCGCGCCAGCGCCGCCGCCATGTCTGGCACAGCCACCCGCTCCCGCGCCACGACCCGGCTTCCCTCACGCCGGATCAGAGCGAAGCGGGTGGCATAGACCAGCCCACCGGCAAGGCGGATCGCTTCGCCTTCCTCGCTTTGCGGGCTGGCAGCGAAACCGATCGGCCGGATATAGAGTTGCTCGGTCGCGGGCATGGCCCTCATCCGCCTCGTTCAGCCGCTGCCGCCGCCATTGCCCGCGACAGCGGCGGCACGATCAGTCTTCCACGCTCAGCAGGTAAAGCTGGCGCAGCGCGTCAAGCGGTTTGACCGCGCCTTCGTGCTCGATCTGCCAGAACGTCCAGCCGTTGCAGCTCGGCGCGCCTTGCAGGACTTTGCCGACACCGTGGATCGAGCCGACCTCCTTGCCGCTTTCCAGCGAGCCATCGGCCCGTACGGTGGCGGTCCAGCGGCGTTGCTTGTCGAACACCTGTGCGCCCGGCGGGATCAGCCCGGCCTCAACCAGCGCGCCGAACGCCACGCGCGGCGCATCCTTGCGGCTCTGCATCGTGGTCAACGCGCTTTCATCCAGCGGCAGGGCCATTTCGATACGCTCGACCGCCGCCTCGCGGTAAATGCCTTCCCGCTCGCACCCGATCCATTCGCGCCCCAGACGCTTGGCCACCGCGCCGGTGGTGCCGGTACCGAAGAACGGATCGAGCACGACATCGCCCTTCTCCGTCGTCGCCAGCATCACCCGGTAAAGCAGCGCTTCAGGCTTCTGCGTGGGATGGACCTTGTGCCCTTCCTTCTTCAGTCGTTCCTGCCCACCGCAGATCGGGATCACCCAGTCCGAGCGCATCTGCAATTCGTCGTTCAGCGTCTTCATCGCGCGATAATTGAAGTGGTACTTCGCCTTTTCGCCCATGCTCGCCCAGATCAGCGTCTCATGCGCATTGGTAAAGCGCGTGCCGCGGAAATTGGGCATCGGGTTGGACTTGCGCCAGACGATATCGTTGAGAATCCAGAAGCCCAGATCCTGCAGGATCGCGCCGACCCGGAAGATGTTGTGATAGGAGCCGATCACCCACAACGCACCATCGGGCTTGAGGATACGGCGCGCTTCCACCAGCCAATCGCGCGTGAAGCGGTCGTAAGCGGCGAAGCTGTCGAACCGGTCCCAGTCGTCAGTCACCGCATCGACATGGCTGCCATCCGGGCGGTTGAGATCGCCGCCGAGCTGGAGGTTATACGGCGGATCGGCGAAGATCAGATCAATGCAGTTGTCCGGCAGCGAACGCATCGCTTCCACGCAATCGCCATCGAGAATCCGGCCCAGCGGCAGGTCTGCCTTGGCCACCGCCGCTTTTCTCGTTTCCGTGCGCAGCGGCGCGCGAAGTTTCGTCAGTACCTGTTCCATCCGGATGCAAACCCCCTTGAGTGGCCCCTAGGGTGAGTCCTCGCGGAGTCCGCGTCAAGCCGGCTGCGGCCACGCGCCCTGGCGCAGCGGGGTCAGAATACCTTTCCCGAAAACGGAACACAACGAGTCCGCCACAGCATCTGGAGTCATGGCGCAAACGCAAGACTCGATATCTAGGGGTGTGGCAAAGCAGACTCGCGGCACAAAAAATTTTTCTAACACAGCGTAATATGGCGCCCGACGCTGATCGTTTCGAGGAACGCATCGTCATGGCTGACGACGAGCAGCGCGCCGTCATACCCTATCAGGGCCCGCTCCAATTCTTCGAGCGATTCAAGATCGAGGTGGTTGGTCGGCTCGTCCAACACCAGCAATTGTGGCGGTTTCTGGCCGGAAAACACGATCGCCAGCCCCGCGCGCAGACGCTCCCCACCGCTCAATGTCCCGGCAAGGCGAAGCGCCTCGCGGTTGCGGAAGGCAAATCGCGCCAGCACCGCATAGGCATCATGTTCCGTCATTTCAGGATAATACGACCGGATATTGTCAAGCAGAGAGAGATCGGGATCGAGCAGCGAAACATGCTGGTCGAGCATCGCCACCGCGCCTTCCACGCGCTGCACGCCGCCGGATGCGGGTTCCGCAAGGCCTGCCACCACGCGCAGCAGGCTGGTCTTGCCGCTGCCGTTGGGGCCGCGCAATGCCACCCGCTCGGGCCCGGTGATCGTGAACGAAACCGGTTTGAACAGCGGCTGCCCCGCGTGGGCCACCACCACATCATGCAACGCCAGCACGGTGCGCCCGGCGGGCAGCCCACTAGGCGGCAAAACGATCGTCAGCGGAGTGACGATTTCGACCTGCCGCCGGGCCGCATCGAGCGCGCCCTGCGCTTCCTGCGCCTGTTGTTCGGCCAGCGCACGCCCGCTGGCGGCGGTGTTTTCCGCACGCTCCTGCCGCTTGCCCAACAGGATACGCGGCTGATCGCCCCGCGCTTTGACCGCGCGGCCCGCCTTGTCGCGCCGGGCCTGTTTCTCGGCCTGTCTCTGCGCCGCCTGCGCCTGCTGGCCGACAGCGCGCCGGGCCCGGTCCAGTTCCTCCCCGGCCCGTTCGCGCGCCGCATCGCGGGCGGCGGCAAAACTGCTCCACCCGCCGCCGTGCACCATGACTCCCACGGGACTGAGCGCCACGATCCGGTCCATATCCTCCAGCAGGGTCCGGTCATGGCTGACCACCAGCGCCCCGCCCTGCCAGCGCGCCAGCAGGGCATGGATCGCGGCACGCCCTTCGGCATCGAGATTGTTGGTCGGCTCATCCAGCAGCAACACATCGGGCGCATCGAGCAACAGCGCCGCCAGGCCGAGCCGGGTGCGCTCACCCCCGCTCAAGCTCGCGACATCGCGCTCCAGCCCGAGGCCGGGCAGGCCGACATCGGCCAGCGCCTGTTCCAGCCGTTCGGGCAGATCCCATTGCGCCTCCGCGGCATCATCCGCCGTGCCCTCCCCCGCTTCCAGCCGGGCCATGGCCGCCAGTGCCGGGGCAACGCCCAGCGCATCCGCCACCTGCCCCGCATCGGGCAATATCTGCCGCAGCAGGCCGATACGCCCATGGCGCGTGACCGCGCCATGATCGGGCGCGCGCAGCCCGGCGGCGATGGTCAGCAAAGTCGATTTGCCGCTGCCGTTGCGGCCGACAAGGCCAATACGTTCCCGCCCGAGAGCGAGCGTCAGTTCGGAAAAAAGCGGGGTTCCGTCAGGCCGGTTGGCGGCAATGCGGTCGAAAGTCAGGAAGGAAGGCATAGGGCACCATGGAAGCAGCGTGGGGAATCGAACGGATTTCCAGGCTGTCATTCACGATGCGGCACTCCTTCACTTTAACCGGATACGAAACGGCCTTTAGCAGACCATGCCGCCTCATGCCACCCGGGAAGGCCCTGCGGAGGCTAGAGCAGCGCGAGCTGCGCCACGGGGGCAAAGCTGCGGCGGTGCAGCGGGGTCGGGCCGTGGATGCGCAGGGCGGCAAGATGTTCTTTCGTGCCGTAGCCCATGTTGCGTTCCCAGCCGTAGTGCGGATGCCGCGCCGCCGCTTCGCGCATCAGCCGGTCGCGGTGTTCCTTGGCGATGATCGATGCGGCCGAAATGCACGGTTCGATCCCGTCCCCACCCACCAGCGGGCGAGCAGGCCAGCGCCAGCCATCACACCGCCCGGAGGGGGTGAGATTGCCGTCGATCAGCACGTCCGCCGGATCGCAACCGATTGCGGTGCAAAGCGCGGCCATCGCCCGCGTCATCGCCAGCATCGTGGCGGCGAAGATGTTGATCCGGTCGATTTCCTCGACTTCGGCCACGCCCAGCGCCCAATGGCAGCTTTGCTTGATCTGGCCTTCCAGCACCGCCCGGCGCTTGCCCGTCAGTTTCTTGGAATCGTCGAGCCCCACCGGCACATCGCGCCCGAGCACGACGGCAGCCGCGACCACCGGCCCCGCCAGCGGCCCGCGCCCGGCCTCATCGACACCCGCGACGAAGCCTTGCCGGGTCAGGATCACGTGCTCGCTCATCCCCTGCCCATCGCGCGCAGAGGGCCCTCATGGCAAGGGGGTATCGGCGGCCTTTCCACATGGCCGCCTCCCTCAGACAGGCGGCAGGCCTGGATCGATCCCGGTCTTTTCGATGGACACATCCCACAGGCGGCGGGCGCGTTGCGGATCGCGGGCCGTGGCCTTGCGCTTGGCCGGGCCGGAATCCCCGCGCATTTCGCCGAAACCCTGCGGCCCGTAATAACCGCCCGCTTCGGCCACCGGATCGGTTGCCGCCTGCAAAGCCGGCCAGGCGCCCATTTCCGCAGTGTTGAGCAAGCGGCGGAAATAGCGGAACGCAAACTGCGTCGCCCCGGAATGGCGGCCCAGTTCCGTGGCCGCGACGCCGGGATGGCACCCCACCGCCATGACCGGCGATCCCGCCGCGCGCAGCCGCCGGTCCAGTTCATAGAGGAACAGCATATTGGCCAGCTTGCTGTCGGCATAGCGTTGCGAGGTCTTGTAGCTCTTGTGCGCATCGAGATCGTTCCAGTCGATCTTGCCGAAACGATGCGCCAGACTGGCGGTGACGACCACGCGCGCGCCCGGCGTTTCGGCCAGCTTGGGCAGCAACAGCGCCGTCAGCGCGAATGTGCCGAGATGGTTGACACCGAATTGCGGCTCAAACCCCTGCGCTGTGCGGATCAGCGGCGGATACATCACCCCGGCGTTGTTGATCAGCGCATCGATGCGCGGCTCTGTATGGGCCTGTTCCGCCGCCGCGCGCACGCTGGCGAGATCGGCCTGATCCAGCGGCAGGAAAGCCAGATCCGCACCCGGCACGTCCGCCTGGATGCGCGCCATCGCCGCCTGCGCCTTGTCCGCGCTGCGGCAGGCGAGCACCACCCGCGCGCCGCGCGCCGCCAGCACCGAAGACGCCGCGAACCCCAGCCCGGCGTTGGCGCCGGTGACGATAAAACATTTGCCCTGCTGCGACGGCACATCGCCTGCCGTGAACCCCATATGCGCCTCTTTTCCCTTTTCCGGCCTATACTTTCCGATACGCGGCGCTGTGTCCGCCCCGGCCTGACCTTGCCCGCGTAGTCTTGCACATCGGGGCCATGCCTGCCTAGTATCGTTGCTGGATGGGGAAAGGAGAGACAGACCGATGTTGAACAGACCCTTCCCATCCTTCCTTGCCTCGCTGGCTCTCGCCACCACCGCCTGTGCCGCCGAGCCAGAAGACAAGCAAACGGCGGACGGCGCCACACCGTCCCGCTCCAGCGAAACCGACGCCGCCAAGACATTCACTATCGCGGAACAGGGAACGCTGGACGAACCCTGGGCGATGGCCTTCATCCCCAGCACGCAAACTTTGCTGGTCACGCAGAAGGCGGGGTCGATCACCGGCTGGGATACGCAGACGGGCCGCAAGTTCACCGTCACCGGCGCGCCCGAGGTGGCTTATGGCGGCCAGGGCGGGCTCGGCGATATCGCATTCGATCCGGCCGACGCCTCCGATCCGCAAGGGCCGCGGCCGATCTATCTCAGTTGGGCCGAAGCGGGCGGGAACGACACGCGCGGCGCGGCGGTCGGCAAAGGCACGCTGACATGCGCGCCCGGCGGCGATTGCGCCATTTCCAGCCTCCAAGTGATCTGGCGGCAGACGCCCAAAGTCACCGGACAAGGGCATTATTCCCACCGCATCGCCTTTTCGCCCGATGCGCGCCACCTGTTCATCGCTTCGGGCGACCGGCAGAAAATGGCCCCGGCGCAGGACCTTTCCAACACGCTTGGCACCGTCGTCAGGCTGACGCGCGATGGCAAGCCTGCGCCGGGCAATCCCTTTGCGGAGAAAAGCGGCGCATCGCCTGAAATCTGGTCCTATGGCCACCGGAACATTCTTGGCCTCGCTTTCGATGGTCAGGGGCGGCTGTGGGATCTCGAACATGGCCCTGCCGGTGGGGACGAACTGAATCTGGTCGAACCGGGGCAGAACTATGGCTGGCCGCTGGTATCGAACGGCGATCATTATGATGGCAAGCCGATTCCCCGCCACGCCACCGGGCCGCAATACGTCGCCCCGGCGGTCAGCTGGACGCCGGTGATCGCGCCGGGCAACATGATCTTCTACACCGGCGCGCTGTTCCCCGACTGGCAGGGGCAGGCGATCATTTCCGGCCTGATGAGCGAAGGCCTGGTGCGTGTCGCCGTGGACGGCAACGCCCCGTACGAAGCAGCCCGCTACCGCTTCGGCAAACGCCTGCGAGCGGTGATTCAGGGCCCGGATGGCGCGCTGTGGGTGGCGGAAGACGGCAAAGGCGCGCGCCTACTGAAAGTGACACCGCGCTAGACACCGCCGGTGATCCTGTCCCGAAACCGGCGGCGATGCTGGAAAGCTATCGACAACGCGGGCCCGCGACCCTATCCGCGCGCGATCCATGGCTGATCTCATTCCCCTTGCCGATATCGATCCCGCGCTGGTCGAGGAACTGCTGGACCGGGCATTCGAGCCGGGCCGCCAGAAACGCACCGCCTATCGCATCCGCGAAGGGATGGACTGGCTGCCCGGGCTCAGCTTCGCGGCAATCGATGCCGATGGCTATCTCGTCGGCACGATCCAGTCGTGGCCGGTGGCGCTGACCGATGCCGATGGCCGATCCCATCCGATGGTCATGGTCGGCCCGGTGGCCGTGGTGCCCGAACGGCAGGGCGAAGGCTATGGCCAGGCGCTGATGCTGGCGCTGATCGGCGCGCTCGACCAGCGGGCGCCGCTGCCGCTGGTGATGATCGGCGATGCCGAATATTATGGCCGCTTCTTCGGTTTCACCGCCGCCCCCACCCAGCAATGGCAGGTTCCCGGTCCTGTCGATCACAAACGGCTGCTGGTGCGGTGCGACAATCCGGCCGTGCTGCCCCGCGAAGGCACGTTGGGGCCTTGGCGCGGCTGACCAGTTCTGGCATCGAGTCGCTCTGACGATCGCAAACGATGCCATACGAACCTCCCCCTGACCTTGCCTCGCTTTCGCCGGGCGAAATCGCCGCGCTGGCGCAGGCGCGCGAGTTGCCGCCGGTGGACCGGTGGCAACCGGCGCACACCGGCGACAGCCTGATGCGGATCGCGGCCGATGGGCGCTGGTTCCACGATGGCGGAGAAATCACCCGCCCGGCGATGGTGCGGGCCTTTTCCTCGCTCCTCTGGCGTGACGATGCGGGGCAGCACTGGCTCGTCACCCCGCACGAAAAGCAATCGGTAGCGGTGGACGATGCCGCGTTCATCGCCACCGACATGGTGCGGCAGGGCGATACTCTGGCGTTCCGGCTCAACACCGATGATACGCTGATCGCCGGCCCCGATCATCCCATCATCGCGCGCGGCGATGCCGATACGCCCGCGCTCTACCTCGCCGTGCGCCACGGCACCGAAGCCCGCCTCAACCGGAGCACCTACACCCAGCTGGCCGAACTGGCGCTGGCGAACGGCGATCTGGCCGTGACCAGCCAGGGCATGCGCTTTTCGCTGGTGCCCGAGGCATGAGCGGGCTGGCCGATCGCCTGCGCCATCTGCATGTCACCGGCCATGCCGCCGTGGCCGACCTGCATGACGAAAGCGGCTATTTCACGCAGCCCTATCGCCCGGCGGCGGTGCTGGTGGCGGTGACGGAGCGGGAGCGCCCCGGCTTCCTGTTCATCCACCGGCCCAGCAACATGCGCGCCCATCCGGGGCAGGTGGCTTTCCCCGGCGGCAAGATCGACGGCACGGAATCGGCGGTGGAAGCGGCCCTGCGCGAAGCATGGGAAGAACTCGGCATCCGCGAACGCGATGTGACGATCATCGGCGAAAGCGATGTCTACCATTCCGGATCGGGCTATGCGATCACGCCGGTATTGGCGGTGGTGCCCCCCGATTTGCAGTTGCAGCCCAATCCCAGCGAAGTCGCGCAATGGTTCGAAGCCCCGGTCGATTTCGTGTTCGATCCGGCGAACCAGCACCGCCAGTCCGCCGAATGGGGCGGAAAACGGCGGACTTTCACCGAAATCATGTGGCAGGATCATCGTATCTGGGGCGTCACCGCGGGCATCATCGCCAATCTTTCCAAACGGATTGCCTGGGATCGGCCCCGCCATGGTTGACGCTCTGCCCCCCGCCGAATGGACCGCGCGCGCCGATCTGGCCGGGCTGGTCGAAGCGCTTGGCCCCGGCAATCTGCGCTGGGTCGGCGGCGCGGTGCGCGACACGCTGCTGGGCATTCCGGTCAAGGATATCGACGGAGCCACCCCCCTGCCGCCGCAGGAAGTGATCGCACGCGCCAGAAAGGCGGGCCTGCGCACCGTGCCCACCGGGATAGACCATGGCACGGTCACGGTGCTGCTGCCTGGCGGGCCGGTCGAAGTGACCACTCTGCGGCATGACGTTTCCACCGATGGGCGGCGGGCCACCGTGCGATATGCCCAGGATTGGGCCGACGATGCCGCCCGGCGCGATTTCACGATCAACGCGCTCTATGCCGATCCGCAGTCGCGGGAAATTTTCGATTATCACGGCGGCCTGGCCGATCTGGCCGCCCGCACCGTGCGTTTCATCGGCGATGCGCGCGAACGCATTCGCGAGGATCACCTGCGCATCCTGCGCTATTTCCGGTTCCAGGCGCGCTTCGGCGCGGCGCTCGATCCGGCGGCGGAGCAGGCCTGCGCCGAACTGGCCGAAACGTTGAAGGGGCTGAGCCGCGAACGCGTGGCGATGGAACTGCTCAATCTGCTCGGCCTGCCCGATCCGGCGGCCACGGTGGCGCGCATGCATAGCCTGGGCATTCTGCCGGTGATCCTGCCGGAAACGGGCCCCGGCGAAATCGCCACGCTGGAACGGCTGATCGCGGCGGAACGCATGGCCGGCATCGCCCCCGATCCGATGCGCCGCCTCGCCGCCCTGCTGCCCGCCACCGAAGGCACCGCCGAAAGCGTCGCGGCACGGCTGCGCCTTTCGGGCAAGCAGCGCAAACGGCTGGCCTGCGTCGCCGAACGGAACGGCAGCGACGGCGACGATCCCCGCCTGCTGGCCTATCGCGTGGGCATGGAATGCGCGCATGACCGGTTGCTGATCGCCGGTCTGCCGGTCGGCGCGCTCGATGGCTGGGCCATCCCGCAGTTGCCGATCAAGGGGGGCGACGTGGTGGCCGCCGGAATCACCGCCGGGCCGCGCGTCGCGCGTATGCTGCGAATGGTCGAAAACCGTTGGATTGCGGAGGGTTTCCCCGATTCCGCCCGCGTCGCCGAAATCCTCGCCGAATGCGTCAGCGCCGAAGGGTAGAATCGGGAAACCGCCCCTCAAACACGCTAAAGCGTGGCAAAAAATGGCCCCCGGAACTGGAACTGATCGCCCCTTTCGCCCATTTATAAGTCATGAAATCCCCTTTTCGCGGGCATTTCATACAGCCCCCTTCGCTGGGGCCGGGGTGTACTGGCCCCGCCGCTGCTTCGCATTCGAAGTGTGGCGGGGAAGTGGAAAGTCGGCAGGGATGTGCTGCCGGGCGCCTCATTATCTTTCAAATATCCCGCGATTTTTGTGGGGTGCACATCGTGTCGGGCGATGTCCGATACAGAATATTTGGAGTTGGATATGAAAATTTCGAAACTGGTCGCCATTTCTTCCCTGATCGCTGCTGCGAGCCTGCCAGCCGCCGCCATTGCGCAGGAAGCGCAGGCACCTGATGCTGGTGCCCCGGCAACGGCTGCCCCGGCTGCTCCGGCGGCCTCGGCAACTGTCGCAGCGGGTCAGAGCGTCTATGGCCCGCAGGGCGAAGAGGTCGCCAAGGTGGTTTCGGTCGATGCCGGCAACGTGGTGATCGACACCGGCACCAACCGCGCCACTCTGCCTGCCTCGGCACTGACCGCGGGCGACAAGGGCCCGACCATCGCCTACAACAAGGATCAGCTTAACGCCGCCATCGAAGCCGCCAACAACCAGGCTGGCGCAGCAGCCGGCGCTGGTGCTGGCGCAGGGGCTGAACAGCCCGGCCAGACCCCGCAGGGCTGATCGCGCGGGGCTGATAACATGGCCCCCGTCGGGCCGGATTGACGGCCCATGACAGAAAACCCCCTCACCGGCGTGAGGGGGTTTTTCTTTGAAAGATTGTCTTCCGAAAGTGCGGTCAGAACCTGTTGTCGCGCGGGAAGCCTTGGGGCGGCAGACGCCCGGCAGCCCCGCGCGCAACTTTCCACAGCATGACATCGCGTTCCGTCCGGGTCCGCCCGGTTTCGCCACCCATCGTCCAGCTCAGCCCCTCTTCGAGCTTGAGCGTGGTGGCGTCGCTAAGCCCGCCATCGCGATAGCGTTGCAGAGTGACCCCCTGCCCGCGCGCCATCAGTGGCAGTTCCTCCAGCGCGAAAATCACCAGCTTGCGGTTGTCGCCGACCACGGCGACATGATCGTGCTCAGGGGCGATCTCGCGCACGATCGCGAGCTTCACATCGCCTTTGACGTTGACGACCTGGCGGCCCTTGCGGGTTTCAGCCAGCAATTCGTCCATTTCGGCCGCAAAGCCCTTGCCCGCCGTGCTGGCGAGAAGAACCTGCCCCTTGGGCCGGTGGACCAGCACGCTGACGATCTGCGCATCAGCATCGATATCCACTATCGTCCGGATCGGTTCGCCGAACCCGCGCGCACCGGGCAGCTTGTCGGCCCCGATGGTGTAGAACCGGCCGTTATCCGCCGCGACCAGCAGCTTGTCCGTGGTCTGCGCGTGCAGTGCGAAAGCCGGACCATCGCCTTCCTTGAACTTGAAATCGGAATCGAGCGCCACATGCCCGCGCGCCGCCCGCACCCAGCCACGCTGGGACAGGATCACCGTCACCGGTTCCTTCTCGATCATCGCATCCATGCTGAATTCGACGGTCGGCGCGGCTTCGGCAATCGTCGTCCGGCGCCGGCCGAGCAGCGTGTCCGCCCCGTATTCCTTGCGCAACTGGGCAAGATCGCGCTTCAACCGGGTCCGCTGGCGGGCCGGGCTGTCGAGCAGCTTTTCCAGTTCGTCCCGTTCGGCCAGCAGATCGTCCCGTTCCTGCCGCAGTTCCATTTCCTCCAGCTTGCGCAAGCTGCGCAGCCGCATGTTGAGGATCGCTTCGGCCTGCCGGTCGGTCAGGTTGAATTCGGCCATCATCACGGCCTTGGGCTCATCCTCGGTGCGGATGATCTCGATAATCCGGTCGAGATTGAGGAACGCGACGATATAGCCTTCGACCAGTTCCAGCCGCGAGGCGATCTTGTACAGCCGGTGACGAGCGCGGCGCTGGAGAATGTCGATCTGGCTGGCGATCCAGTTGGTCAGCAGTTCCTTGAGCCCCATGACCATCGGCGTGCGCGTGGCGTCGAGCACATTGAGATTGAGGCCGAAGCGCGTTTCCAGATCGGTCAGCTTGTAGAGGCTTTCCTTGAGCAGTTCGGGATCGACGTTCCGGCTTTTCGGCACGATCACGATGCGGATATGCTCGTCGCTCTCGTCGCGGATATCTTCGAGGATCGGCAGCTTGCGGTCGGCGATAAGCTGGGCGATCTGCTCGATCAGCTTGCCCTTCTGCACCATGTAGGGGATTTCGGAGATGATGAGCTGGTACTGCCCGCCGCCCAGCCGCTCGATCCCGGCCAGTTGATCCGCTTCCTCCTTCGCTTCGGCCGCATGGAACCGTCCGCGCACGCGAAACGATCCGCGCCCGGTTTCATACGCGGCGGAAATCACCTCAGGGCTGTCGACGATCACACCCCCGGTGGGGAAATCCGGCCCCTGGAACACCTGCATCAATTGCCCGTGTTCGACATGGGGATTGTCGATCAGTTCCAATGCCGCATCGACGATTTCAGCCACGTTGTGGCTGGGGATATTGGTCGCCATGCCCACGGCGATGCCGCTGGCCCCGTTGGCCAGCAGATTGGGGAACAGGCCCGGGAAGATATCGGGCTCTTCCTCTTCCCCGTTGTAAGTCGGGATGAAATCGACCGTGCCTTCGTCCAGCCCCGCCATCAGGCGGATGGCGGTGGGGGTCAGGCGCGCTTCGGTATAGCGATAGGCGGCGGCGTTATCGCCATCGATATTGCCGAAATTGCCCTGCCCTTCGACCAGCGGATAGCGCAGCGCGAAATTCTGCGCCAGGCGAACCATCGCGTCATAGACGCTGGTATCGCCATGCGGGTGATACTTGCCGATCACATCGCCGACCACGCGCGCCGATTTCTTGAACGCCTGCCCCGGATCGAGCTTCAACTGCCGCATCGCCCACAGCAGCCGGCGATGGACGGGTTTCAACCCGTCGCGCAGATCGGGCAGCGAACGCGCGGTGATCGTCGACAGGGCATAGACCAGATACCGCTCCGACAGGGCGGAATCGAACGGGGCATCCACAATCGCGTCGAACGGATCGGAGGAATCGTCAGTGGTGGTGGTATCCATCGCCCTTGGCTTAGCAGGCCATGGGCCAAGGCTCTAGCACGGCGTGCGGGCAATCCCCATTCGCGCGCTTCGCGGCCCACGCATTTCACCACGGCGAGCCCGCTCCCGGCCATACTGGGCAGTTGCCTCGCCCCGCGCCTTTCGCCATGCTGCGCGAATACGAGGAGGCGGCATGCGCAATTTCCTGATTCCACTGGCCGTTTTATCACTCTCGCTGGGGGGATGCAGCGCCTCGCACGAACCTGGCACGGCGGAGATGAGCGCGCAGGAAGCCGCGCCCGCCGCCCCGGCCAAGGACAGCGCGGACGCGGCCCAGGCCGAACCGCTCACCGTGGACGATGCCGCCAAGGCGACACAAGCGGGCGAACAGGCCCCGCGCGCGCCGCAGATCGCCTATACCTACACCTACGGGTTCCGCATCGCGGGTGAGGCCATCGCCCCGCTGCAACGGCGCCACACCGACTTGTGCGAACGCAAGGGGCCGCACGTCTGCCGGATTATCGCGATGAGCAATTCCGGCGGTGAAGGCGATTACGGCAGCGGCACACTGGAACTGGATGTGGCGGCCGACAAGGCCCGCGCTTTCACCGGGGAACTGGAAAGGGTCGCCAAAGATGCCGACGGCAAACCCGTTTCCGCCGCGATTGCCGGGGAAGACCTGTCGAAACAGATCGTCGACACGCAGGCCCGCCTGCGCGCGCGCATCCTGTTGCGTGACCGGCTGATGGAAATCCTCCAGACCCGCAAGGGCAGCGTGGCCGAACTGGTGGAGGCCGAACGCGGCGTGGCCCAGGTGAACGAGGAAATCGATCAGGCGCAAAGCTGGCTGGCCGAAATGCGCGGGCGGGTGGATTTCAGCCGCGTGACCGTGAACTACAGCTCCGCCGCCCCCGGCGCGGGCGGTTTCATGAGCCCGATCCGCAGCGCGCTCGGATCGCTCGGAGCCATTCTGGGCGCTGTGATTGCCGGGCTGATCGTGGTGCTGACGGCGCTGATCCCGATTGCCGCCTTGCTGGTGGCGATCCTGTGGGCTGTGCGCCGGATTCGCCGGTTCCGGGCCGCAAGCGCTTCGGCCATCACCGTGGGGGAGATGACGGACGCACAAGCCGGGCCGGACAACCCTTGAAACCGGCTCAGACGCCCTGCAGATCGTGGCTTTCGGCGGGGATGCGCACTTCCAGCCCGTCGAGATCACCCGTCAGCGCAATCTGGCAGGACAGGCGGCTGGTGCGCTGAACCCCGGCAGCAAGGTCGAGCATATCCTCCTCCTCCTCACCCGCTTCGGGCAGGCGCGCGAACCATTCCGGATCGACGATGACATGGCAGGTGGAACAGGCCATCTGCCCCTCGCAGGTTCCTTCCAGCGGCATGCCCGCGGCCTGCCCCACTTCCAGCAGGGAGAAGCCTTCCTCCGCCTCCGCCGTGACCTTGTCACCCGAAGCGGTGATGAAATTGACCTGGATCATGCTTCATTCCTGCATTTGTGCGGCCGCAACGATCCTTTCGGCTGCTTCCTCCACTTCTGCAAGGGTGGAATAGCGCCCGAAACCCAGCCGGATGGAACTTTTCGCCTGCCGGTCGTCCAGCCCGATGGCGCGCAGCACATGGCTGGGCCGCCCCGACCCGCTGGCGCAGGCGGACCCGGCGGAAAAGGCCACTGTGCGCACATCCGCCATCAGCCGGGCGGCATCCAGCCCATCGCGCCGCAGATTGCAATTGCCATGCCAGCGTGCCGTGGCGCTGCCGTTCAGCGTCCAGCCGGAAAAAAGTTCTCCCACCTTTTTCCACAGGCTCTCCACATGGTTGGCATCAGCTTTTTCCCGCTCTTTCGCGATCATCGCCGCCACGCCAAAGCCCGCGCAGAGCGCCGGGCTGAGCGTGCCGGACCGCAGGCCCTGCTCCTGCCCGCCGCCGGTGATCAGCGGGGCCAGTTCGATCCCGTCGCGCACCCATAGCGCGCCGATCCCTTTCGGCCCGTAAAGCTTGTGCGCGGAAAGCGCGATCATATCCGCCCCGGCAGGCGGCGCGATCTTGCCCGCGCCCTGCACCGCATCGCACAGGAACAGCGCCCCTGCCGCACGGGCCCGCGCGGCAATCCGCTCCACCGGCTGGATCGTGCCGATTTCGTTGTTGACCTGCATCACCGCCACCAGCCGCACATCGCGCGGCAATTCGGGCTCCGGCGCCACCAGCCCTTCCCTGTCGACAGGCAGATGCGTCACCGGACAACCGAGATCGGCCGCAGTGTCGCGCACGGCGGCATGTTCGATGGCCGAAACCGCGACCGGCCGCGTATCGCCACGGGAGGCGCTGCCGCGCAGAGCGAGATTGATCGCTTCGGTGGCGGAGCCGGTGAAAATCACCCGGCCGCCGGGGGGGCACAGCGTGGCCACCCGCTCACGCGCCAGATCCACCGCCGCCGCCGCCATGCGTCCCAGCCGGTGAGGGCTGTGCGGATTGCCGAATCCAGCGCCATCCGGCCCATCGAGCCAGCGCAGCATCTCCTCGCGCGCTTCGGGGGCGAGCGGGGTGGTCGCCTGATAATCGCAATAGATCATGCCGCGCGCGCCCTGGCTTCCTCGGCCATGGCGATCCACGCCGCGCAGAACGCTTCCACTTCCGCCCGGGTGGTGCTCCACCCGAAGCTGACCCGGATGATCCGGCTGGCCAGCGCGGGATCGAGCCCCATCGCTTCCAGCACGTGGCTCTGTTTCAGGCTGCCCGAGGAACAGGCCGAGCCCTGGCTGACCGCGAACCCCGCCATATCGAACCGCATCAGTTGCGCGCTGCCCGATACCACCGGCATCGCCAGCGCCTCGATATAGGGGCTGGGATTGGCCAGCCGCTCCGCCAGCCGCACGCCGCCCAGTTCCGCCATCGCGGGCGCAAGCAGCGCGCCAATCGGGGCAAGAACCTCGGGATCGCAATAGGGCTGCGCGCAAGCTTCCAGCGCCGCAGCAAAACCGAGCGCGCCGGGCAGGTTCTCCGTTCCCCGGCGATAGCCGCGCTCCTGCCCGCCGATGGGCTCCAGCATCGCGAAATCGCGCACCAGCAGCGCCCCGATTCCCGGCGGGCCGCCGAGCTTGTGCGCCGATACGATCGCCAGATCGGCTTCCGGCGGGATCGGCCATTTGCCCGCGCTCTGCGCCGCATCGACCACCAGCAGCCCGCCCGCGCCATGCACGACGGCGGCAATCGCGGCCATATCCTGCACCGCCCCGGTTTCGGAATTGACCACCTGCACCGCCACCACCGGCGCGCGGCCATCGACCGCTTCGGCGAGGACTTCCAGATCGAGCGCGCCATCGGGCCGCACCGGCAGCACTTCGGCATCGGGCAGGACACGCAGCACCGCCTCGTGTTCCACCGCGCTCACCAGCCGGGCGCCGCCTTTCGCCCGGGTGAGCGCGATCTGCGCGCTTTCGCTGGCGCCGCTGGTCAGGATCACTTCGCCTGTCCAGCCCAGCGCCTTGCCGATGCGCGCGCGGGCATCCTCCAGCAGGGCGCGGGCCGCGCGGCCTTCGCCATGAGGGCTGGAAGGGTTCGCCCATTGCGCTAGACCATCGGCCACGGCGGCCCGCGCTTCGGGCCGGACCGGAGTGGTTGCCGCGTGATCGAGATAAATGCGCAAAAGCTGTTCCTTGCGTAGGAATTGCGAAAAATGGAACGCACACTATATAGCCCTGCACTTCCCGCGCGCTACCCGTGCGACATCAGCATTCTCAGGGGTCACCCATGCCGTCAGTCATTTTCCCCGGTCCCGAAGGCCGTCTCGAAGGCCGTTTCCAGCCCGCCACGCGCCCGCGCGCGCCGGTCGCCATGATCCTGCACCCGCATCCGCAGGGCGGCGGCACGATGAACGACCGCATCGTACAGCGGCTTTACAAGACGTTCGTCGATCGCGGGTTCGCCACGCTGCGCTTCAATTTCCGCGGCGTGGGCCGCAGCCAGGGCAGCTTCGACAACGGCATCGGCGAACTCTCCGATGCCGCCGCCGCGCTCGACTGGGTGCAGTCGATCCATCCCGAAGCACAGACCACGTGGATCGCGGGTTTCAGCTTCGGCGCGCTGATCGGCATGCAACTGCTGATGCGCCGCCCGGAAATCCGTGGCTTCATCTCCGTCGCTCCGCCCGCCAACATGTACGATTTCTCGTTCCTGGCCCCCTGCCCGGCCTCGGGGATCATCGTGCAGGGCACCGGCGACACGGTGGTGCAGCCGTCTGCCGTGCAGAAGCTGGTCGACAAGCTGCGCACGCAGAAGCACATCACCATCCATCACGACGAGATTCCGCGCGCGAACCACTTCTTCGAGCACGAGCTGGAAGACCTGATGAAATCGGTCGACAACTACCTCGACTTCCGCCTCGCGCCGGATTGCCCGATCAAGTAAGCCCCCCCTTCACGCATCAAAAAGGGCCGCTTTGCCTCCCCGGCGAAGCGGCCCTTTTGTCAGAGGCTGCAAAGATGATGCCGCATCCCTCTTCGTCATGCTGAACTTGGTTCAGTTCCATTTGCCCCGCACGCGGCTTTCCAATCTGAAAAGCTGGCCCCTGAGCCTGGTTCAAAGCAGCGGCGGCATTCGGCCACCCTTCCGGTGCGGATCAGGGCGCGGGCTGCTGCTGTTGCCGGTTGATCTGCGCCAGCGGGTTATCCCCTTCGGCCGTCGGCATGGTCCAGATCGCGACATTGACGATCGCCACCAATGCGAGGATCACCATCAGCACGATCTGCCGCTTCGGGCCACCCCGGCGCCAGAGAACAAAAGCGCCGATCAGCAACGCGATCGCGATCAGCACCAGCAGCGACAGAACCGTACCCAAGCGTCATTCTCCCTGCCCCGAAGGCTCTTCCGTCTCGATCGCGGCCAGCGGATCGTCCGCCGCCTGATCCAGCAGGGCTTCGATACCGTCTGCCACGCCCAGTTCAACCTGTTCCGCCCGCGCGGACAGATAGCCGCCCAGCAGCAGCGCCAGAAGCCGCATGGCTTCCCGATAATCGCCCGCGCCGATAGCCACCGCATCGCGCAGGACCCGTTCGACCCGGCCAACGATCGCAGGGGTGGAGAATGCCACGGCCAGCACGGCATCGCCCAACGACGGAGCAATCGCGCCAGGCGTGAGCGCGCGCTGCGCCATATCCGCGCCGCCCAGCCGCCGAAGCCGGGTCAGAAAAGCTGACTTCCCTTCACGCCGAAACGCGCGGCCAAACCCGGCAAGCAAATAGGGCACAAACGTGCCTGCAATCTGCATCGATTGGGCTGGCGTCAACGCCAGCCTGTTCGACAAAGCCGACAGCCCGCCGGTTCGGCGTAGCATATCGAGCATATTCATTGCGATAATTCCTGCTTGAAATCGTGCGACCTTATGGACGATTTTCAAATCGTTCGCGTTAAGATATCTTTATTACGTTAATTTGCAATTACCTTTATAAAAACAGTCCATTATCACATGTTTCGTTCACGGAAGGCAGGCGGGTCGCGCTCCGCCGTGCAGGCCGGTGCCCGCCTCCCGGTTTCGATTCCGGTTACTGTTTGCCGAACAACCCCTTGGCCATGCCGAGAATATCGTTCAGCGGATTGCCGTCACCATCGCGGTCCAGCATGTTGGCGAATTCGGTGAGCGAGCCTTCGCCGCCGATCGCGGCAACGATCTGGTTCAGCGTATCCGTGGGCAGGCCGGTCGCCGCCGAGGCGGTTTCCACCGTATCGCCCGGCGCCTGATGCGCTTTGCCCAGCGCGGCAATCGCCTTTTCCGCCATGGCCGGATCGATACCGAGCTTCGTCGCCAGATTGGTCACATCGTCCGGCGCGCCGCCGATGCCTTTGAGGATCGAATCGAAAATGCTCATCGGAGAATTCCTTCCAAACTCCACAGCAGAGAAGGCAATGATGCACCGCCGGTCCCTGCACACAAGTTAAAAAGCAGTCACCCCGGCACCTATTGGCCTCATTAACGAATACGGGGCGGAAACCCTGGTGGTTCCCGCCCCGCGATCATTTCGTCTGTTGGTGAAATCAGGCGGCGGGCGCCGCCTGCTTCACGCTTTCGTCCACATGGTCTTCGAACTGGGCGAAGTTGTCGACGAAAAGCTGGACCAGCTTGGCGGCGGTCGCATCATATTCGTCCTTGTCGGCCCAGGTCGAGCGGGGATCGAGGATCGTGGTGTCAACACCCGGCACGGCCACCGGCACGTCGAAGCCGAAATTCGGGTCCTTGCGGAATTCCACATTGTTGAGGCTGCCGTCGAGCGCAGCATTCAGCAGGGCGCGGGTTTCCTTGATCGGCATGCGCTTGCCCACGCCGTATTTGCCGCCGGTCCAGCCGGTGTTGACCAGCCAGCAGGACACGCCGCCCTTGGCGATGCGTTCCTTGAGCAGATTGCCATAGACCGAGGGGTGGCGCGGCATGAACGGCGCGCCGAAGCAGGTGGAGAACGTCGCTTCCGGTTCGGTCACGCCGATTTCCGTGCCGGCCACCTTGGCGGTGTAGCCCGACAGGAAGTGATACATCGCCTGATCCGGGGTGAGGCGCGCGATCGGAGGCAGCACGCCGAAAGCATCGGCCGTGAGCATGATCACGTTCGACGGCACCGGGCCGAGATTCGCTTCCGACGTGTTCGGAATGAACTCCAGCGGATAGGCACCACGGGTGTTTTCGGCCAGCGTGTTGTCGTCCAGATCGAGCTGACGGGTGGCCTCGTCCATCACCACGTTTTCGAGCACGGTGCCGAAACGCTTGGTGGTGGCGTAGATTTCCGGTTCGGCGTCGGCCGAAAGGCGGATCATCTTGGCGTAGCAGCCGCCTTCGAAGTTGAATACGGCGGTGTCCGACCAGCCATGCTCGTCATCGCCGATCAGCGTGCGGCTGGCGTCGGCCGAAAGCGTGGTCTTGCCGGTGCCCGACAGGCCGAAGAACACGGCCGACTTGCCATCCGCGCCGATATTGGCGGAACAGTGCATCGGCATCACGCCCTTGGCGGGGAGCAGGTAGTTGAGAATGCCGAACACGCTCTTCTTCATTTCGCCGGCGTAGCGGGTGCCGCCGATGAGAATGAGCTTTTCGGAGAGGTTGACCGCGATCACGGTTTCACTGCGGCAACCGTGGCGTTCCGGATCGGCGCGGAAGCTGGGCAGATCGATAATGGTGTATTCCGGGGCGAACCCTTCGAGATCCGCGGCGGTCGGACGGACCAGCAGCGTGCGGATGAACAGGTTGTGCCAGGCCATTTCGTTGATGACGCGGACTTTGACGCGATGTTCGGGTTGCGAACCGCCGAACAGATCGGCGACGTAGAGCTTGTCCTTTTCGCCCAGCGCGGCGAAGAAATCCGCCTTCAGCGCGGCAAAATGTTCCGGGGTCATCGGAACGTTGCTCTTGCCCCACCACACGGTGTTTTCCGTTTCCGCGTCGCGGACGGTAAACTTGTCCTTGGCGGAACGGCCGGTGTGCTTGCCGGTTTCGACGACCAGCGGACCATCGGCAGCGAGCTTGCCTTCGCCATTCGCCAGCGCGTGCTCGACCAGCGGAGCGGTGCCGAGATTGGCGTAAATCGTGGCGTTGGTGTTGATCCCCTGTTTATCGAGGGGCAAGGAAAGCGATGTCGTCAAGGTCGTCTCCAGACTGGCGCAAGCAAGGCGTTGTTGCCGGGAAAGGCGCCCGATGTTTCGCGCGGGACCCCGGCAGCGGCTGGCTCGCGCATAGTCGCGCAGAGGCTTCCCGTCAATTTTTCACGAAACCTTCAAAAATTACCGTTCCGTTTCATCCTTTTACCGCACGCCTACGGAAAGCGTGGATTTGGACCGGAACGGCCGGATTGTAACATGCGGCAGGCCGCGCTAGATTCTCGGGCACCCGTTCCCCTCCAGAAGAAGTTGCCCAGGGCCTGCCGCATGGCTTCCGACTGTTCCGCAGAACCGCCCCGCACCATCGCGCTGGTCGATGACGATCGCAATATCCTGACCACCGTTTCCATTGCGCTGCAGGCGGAAGGTTTCGTCACCCGCGTCTATTCCGATGGCAGCGCCGCGCTCAAGGCACTGACGGAAAACCCGCCCGATCTCGCCGTGTTCGATATCAAGATGCCGCGCATGGATGGGATGGAGCTGTTGCGGCGGCTGCGCGAAACCTCGGACCTGCCGGTGATTTTCCTCACCAGCAAGGATGACGAGCAGGACGAGGAAGCGGGCCTGGCCATGGGCGCGGACGATTATATCGCCAAGCCGTTCAGCCAACGCCTGCTGGTGGCGCGCATCCGGGCGATCCTGCGCCGCAAACCTCCGCTGGCCGCCGATGCCGCGCCCGACGAGGGCCAGACCGGCAGCGAAGACGATGCGCAGGAACTGGTCCGGGGCCGTCTGGCGATGGACCCAGCGCGCCATCAGGTTTCATGGAACGGCACGCCCGTTTCGCTGACTGTGACCGAATTCCTCCTGCTCGAAGCGCTGGCGACGCGGCCGGGGGTGATCAAGTCGCGCAACCAGTTGATGGACGCGGCCTATCCCGACGATGTCTTCGTCGACGACCGGACCGTGGACAGCCATATCAAACGGATGCGGCGCAAGTTCCGCGCCATCGACCCCGAATTTTCCGCCATCGAAACGCTTTACGGCGCCGGGTACAGCTTTGACGGCGCTTGATCCGCCGATCCGCGCGCCCGCCATCGAAGGCAAGCCCGAGCGCCTGTTCTGGACGCGGCGCGCTTCGCTGACCGCGCGTATCCTGGCGGTCAACATCATTGCGCTGGGGCTGATGGCTGGCAGCCTGTTCTATATCGATTCCTACCGCAAGCAGTTGCTCGACGAGCGTTTCAAACTGGCCCGCAGCGAAGCGCAGATCATCGCCGAAGGGCTGCTGGTCATCCCTTCCCGCGACCGGCGCAACGCCCTGCTGGCGCAAGTCGGCACCGAACAGAAACTGCGCCTGCGGCTCTACAACCCCCAGGGCAAGCTGGTGGCCGACAGCTTCGCGCTTGCCCCGCCGTCCTTCCGCCTGATCGATCCGGCGACAGAGCCCTGGTATCAGGACGCCGCGCGGCTTCTCGACCGGTGGATGGATGCCCTGCTCGGCACGCCAGAAATTCCGGCCTATCGCGAACCGGCAGATATCGCCTCCAACGCCGATGCCTGGCCCGAACTGCACCGCGCGCGATCCACGATGCAATATCAGATCGCCCTGCGCTACGCCCCCGATCGCACGCCGATGATTTCCGCCGCCGTGCCGGTGGGCAAGGACGGGGCGATGCTGCTGACCACGCGCAACGCGATCGATATCACCGAAAACGTCCGCGCCGCGCGCCAAACTCTCGCCATCATCGTGGCGCTGGCTTTTGCCGTATCGATCCAGCTTTCGCTGTTCCTTGCCCGCACGATCGTGCAGCCGCTGCGCGCGCTGGTGCGGGCGGCGGTGCGGGTGCGTCTTGGCCGCGCGCGCGAAGTGGAAGTGCCCCGCCTGCCCGAACGGCGCGACGAGATCGGGATGCTCGCCCGCGCGCTCTCCGACATGACCGCCGCCCTGCGCCAGCGGATCGACGCGGTTGAACATTTCGCGGCCGATGTCGCGCATGAGATCAAGAACCCGCTGGCCAGCCTGCGCAGTGCGCTCGATTCCCTTCACCGGGTGCAGGACGCCGGCCTGCGCGCGCAATTGACCGCCATCGCGCTTCACGATGTCCACCGGATCGACCGGCTGGTGACGGAAATCGCCGATGCCAGCCGGGTCGATGCCGAACTGAGCCGCGCGGTGTTCGAGCCGATCGATCTCGAACGCCTGATCGGCAACACGCTCGCCGCGCGGAACGACCGGGGGGAAAATGGCGGCCACACCATCCGCTTCGAGCGGCGCGGCGGCACCCGGGCGGTGGTGCTGGGCGTACCGATGCGGCTGGAGCGGGCCATCGTCAATCTGCTCGACAACGCGGTGTCCTTCTCCCCGCCCGATGGTGGGATCGACGTGATTCTCGCCACCACGCAGGAACGGGTGCAGGTGATCGTCTGCGATCGCGGCCCCGGCATTCCGGAAAGCGAACGGGAAAAGGTGTTCGAACGGTTCCATTCGGTGCGCCCGGAGACGGAGGATTTCGGCCAGCACAGCGGGCTGGGCCTCGCCATCGCGCGCACGATCGCGGAAGCGCACGAAGGCACCTTGTCCGCCACCGCCCGCCCCGATGGCGCAGGCGGGGCCTGCCTCGTGCTCAATCTGCCGCTGCGGCACGGCGTCTGAGAGGCGGCATGGCGGAGCATCTGCATCAGGCGACCACAGTGGCGCTGGACGGACGGGCGATCCTGATCGAAGGCGCGCCGGGATGCGGCAAATCCAGCCTCGCCCTGGCCCTGATCGACCGGGGGGCCATATTGGTGGGCGATGACGGGGTGGCCCTGTCCGCCCGCGCGGGGCACCTATGGGCCGCGCCCACGCTTCACACCCGTGGGCTGATGGAAATCCGCAATCTCGGGCTGGTGCCGATGCCCTGCACCGAAGCGCCGGTGGCGCTGATCCTGCATCTGACACCCGCCGCCCCGCGCTATATCGAACAGCCGGCAAGCGCGGAAAGGCTGGGCATCGCCTTGCCCCTGATCGCGCTCTGGCCGGATTCCCCGGTGCTTGCGCTCAGGGCGGAAATGGCGCTGCGCCAGTATGGTCTGCCCGTTTCCGGGACGGGGCGATAATGGCCCCTTCCCTTTCCGAACGGTTCAGCGCAGAGAGCGGCGATGGGACGCAAATCAGAAGATGATCGCCAGCGTATTCTGCTGATCACCGGCATGTCGGGCGCGGGGAAGACCACCGCGCTGCGCGTGCTGGAAGACCTGGGCTGGGAAGCGATGGACAATTTCCCGGTCCGCCTGCTGTCGCGTCTCCTGCGCGAAGAAGGCAGCCCCGCCGCCGAAGGCGCGCGCGCGCCGCTCGCCATCGGCTTCGACACGCGCACGCGCGGCTTCGACCCCGAGAAGATCATTCCGCAGGTGCAGGAACTGACCCAGCGGGACGATCTGGTGATCTCCACGCTGTTTCTCGACTGTTCCGGTCAGGAACTGGAACGCCGCTACAACGAAAACCGCCGCCGCCATCCTCTGGCCGATGGCAAGCCAGTGGCTGTCGGCATCACCGCCGAACGCGAGCTGCTGGCACAGTTGCGGCACTGGGCCGATGCGGTCATCAACACCACCGATTTTTCGAGCCACGATCTGCAACAGGCGATTCGCGGCCAGTTCGCCGATGACGCGGCGCGCGAAATGACCGTGACAGTCAGCAGCTTCGGCTTCGCCCGCGGCATGCCGCCGATGGCCGATCTGCTGTTCGACATGCGTTTTCTCGACAATCCGCACTGGCAGCCGGATCTGCGCCCGCTGACCGGCAAGGATGCGCCGGTGGGCGAACATATCATGCGCGATCCCGCCTATGCCGAGAGTTTCGAACGGATTCGCGATCTGCTGCTGCTGCTGCTGCCGCGATACGAAAAGCAGGGCAAAAGCTACGTCAACATCGCCTTCGGCTGCACCGGGGGCCGCCACCGGTCGGTCTTCGTGGCCGAACAGATCGCGAAAGCCTTGCACAACGCCGGATTTTCGCCCACTGTCCTCCATCGTAATCTGGGGGCCCGAGCTGCTGAGATGATCGAGGGGCCTCCCCAGTCATGAGCCTTGCGGAACTAGCCGGTAACGAAACTGCTCAGCATCCGAATTGGAGCCTTCTCTTCACATGATCGGAATGATTCTGGTGACTCATGGCCACCTGGCCGATGAATTCGTCCATGCCATGGAACATGTGGTGGGCGCGCAATCGGCGGTGAAGACGGTGTGCATCGGCCCCAATGACGATATGGAAGCCCGCCGCGCTGAAATTCGCGCCGCCATCGGCGACGTCGACAGCGGCGATGGCGCCATCGTGCTGACCGACCTGTTCGGCGGCACCCCGTCCAATCTCGCCATCTCCCTGATGGAAGCGGGCAAAGTGGAAGTGATCGCCGGGATCAATCTGCCGATGCTGATCCGCCTGGCTGGCGCGCGCAAGGCGATGCCGATAATAGACGCCGTGGCCGCCGCGCGCGATGCGGGCCGCAACTATATAACTGTGGCGTCGGAATTCCTCGGCCAGGAAGCCTGAGGGATACGAATGGGGAGACAAGGATGGAAACACTCTCGCAACAGGTGATCATTGTAAACCAGCGCGGGCTGCATGCCCGTGCCAGCGCCAAATTCGTGGAAGCCGTCAGCCGGGTTCCCAGCGGCAATTCCGTGCGGGTGGCCAAGGATGGCCACGATGCGGCGGGCAATTCCATCCTCGGCCTGATGATGCTGGGCGCGGCCAAAGGCGATACCATCGAAATCGCGGTGACCGGCAGCCACGCCGATAGCGTTCTCGGCGATCTGGTGGATCTGGTGGCAGGCGGCTTCGGCGAAGAGTGAACAGTTCCGATATCCGGCCCGGCGCGCGGCGCAGCATAACGGGCCTGTCCAATCCCACTGTAAAGGCCTTGCGCGCACTGCGCGATTCCCGCCTGCGCAAACGCGAACGGCGCTTCCTCGCCGAAGGCTTGCGGCTGCTGACCGATGCGCGCGAATCCGGCGTTCTCCCGCAAACGCTGGTGATGGCCGAAGGGCGCGATACCCACCCCCTCCTCGCCACGCTGGAACAGGCGGTGCAGGCCGCCGGTGGCGAAGTGCTGGAAGTGAACGAAGCGGTGCTCGCCAAGATCACCGGCAAGGACAACCCGCAGGCGGTTGCCGGGGTGTTCGACGAATTCGATACCTCGCTCGCCCGGATCGATCGCACCGCCGCGCCGATCTGGCTGGTGGCGCAGGCGCTGCGCGATCCCGGCAATCTCGGCACCATGCTGCGCACCGGCGATGCGGTGGGCGCGGGCGGCCTGATCCTGATCGACGATTGCGCCGATCCCTTCTCGGTGGAGGCGGTGCGCGCCAGCATGGGGGCGATCTTCACGCAGACGGTGGTCCGCGCGCGCTGGGACGAATTCCTGCCCTGGCTACGCGGCGGCTCCGGCCAACTGGTGGCGGCCTCGCTGCGCGATGCGGTGCCGTATCGCGGCGCGCCCTATCAGGCCCCGTGCTTCCTGATGGTGGGCAACGAATCGCGCGGCCTGCCCGAAGACTACGAACTGGCCTGCGACCTGCGTGTGACCATGCCGATGCGCGGCCGGGCCGACAGTCTCAACGCCGCCGTGGCCGGGGCGGTGCTGGCCTACGAAGTGCTGGCCACGCTGGATGGCCGCGGCGGTTAACCGCGGGCTCAGCATCGCGTGGGCATAATGCCCGGCATGCGTATCGTGCTTTCCCTGATCGGCGGTCTTGCCGCCCTTGCTCTCGCAGGCTGCGCCGCGCAGGGCGAACCGGCGCATTCGCTGGCAGGCAGCACCTGGCGCTTCGTCACGATCGATGGCAGCCAGGCGACATCGCCGCGCGCGACGCTGGAATTCGCCGAAGACCGAGTGGGCGCCAATGTCGGCTGCAACAGCATGGGCGGCCCCTGGCGGATCGATCAGGAACGCCTGCTGGCAGGCCCGCTGGCGCAGACGGAAATGTATTGCGACGGGCCGGTGTGGAAGGATGAAGTGGCGGTTGCGACACTGCTTTCCGCCGCGCCGCAGTTCGAACTAGAAGGCGACCGGCTGGTGCTGCGTTCCAGCGGCCATTCGGCGGAACTCGAACGCATCCCCGAAAGCGCCGCGGACAGCGCCAAACGTTGATCGCACCAGCGCCCCCGGCCCGCCGCGTCAGTCCCCCGAAGCCAGGCTGGTGATGCTCCATTTGCCGTTGCGGCTGGACGCGATCACGCGATAACCGATCAGGCTGCGCAACTGGGCTGTTTCGATGTAGCCTTCGGTCTTGTCGGCCAGCCGCACTCTCTGAAACGGCGCCCCCGGCTGCAAACCATCGACCAACTGGACCACATCCCATGAGAGGGCGCGCATTTCCTCCGCGTCCTTCTCCGGCGCGCTGCGCAGCGGGATTTTCTCACCCCGCACGATCATCCCCATCATCGGGTCGATGCTGCCGAAATCCTGTTCGAAATACCATGGCAGGGTAATTCCGCCCTGCCCGTTCCCGGCGCAGCCCAGCGCCAGCACATCGTCCAGTTCGTCCCACAGGCTGCGGTCGGACTGGAGCAGGTGGGCGCGCAGCAGATTGGCCCCTTCCCCGCCACCGAAATCGAGCCGGACATCGTTGGCGACCAATGCCACCAGCCCTTCGACATCGCGCTCGCCGACCACGGCGGCCAGTTGCTTGCGGAATTCGGCCGCGCCCGGAATGGCGGCGCATTCGTCACGCGGGGCATAGGCGCCTTCGCCCAGCATGATCGCGGGCGGCATGCCCGAAGCCTTGGCGATAAGCTGGTCGGCCGCCTGGGCGATCTTCTGCGACGGCGGCGGTTGATCCTGCTTGCACGCCGCAAGCGCCAGGATCAGGGCCAGAGCCGTCAAACGTTTCATTCCATCGCTCCATCGCGGCGGCGGGAAGAAACGCCGCGCGGCGCGTCTCCAACCAGCCTATTCGTCCTGCACGCCTGTGTAGCGCGGCGCGCTTTCCACCAGAGGGACATCCTCGGCATCGCGCCGGCCTGTCTCGATTCCCTTGTCCTTCAGCTTGCGCGCGGCGGACAGCACATTGCGCTCGAAGCTGCCGACAAACTTATTGTAATTGTTTACCGCCGTGTCCAGCCCTGATCCCACCCGTTTCAGGTGTTCGGCGGCAATTGCGATGCGATCGTAGAGTTCGCTGCCCAGACGGCCGATCTCGCGCGCTTCGTTGGCCAGCCCATCCTGCCGCCAGACCTGCGCCACGGTGCGGGCGATAGCCACCAGATTGGTGGGGGTGGCCAGCAGCACACGCTTTTCGAACGCGAAGTCCCACAGCGCCGGATCGAATTCCAGCGCCGCCGCCACGAAATGTTCGCCCGGCACGAACATCACCACATAATCGGGCGCATCCGCGAACTGGCTCTGATAGCTCTTGGCCGAAAGCTGCTGCACATGGTTGCGCATCGAACGGACATGGTCCGCCAGCGCCAGCTTGCGCGCTTCGTCTCCGTCCGCTTCGAATGCCTGCTGATAAGCATTGAGCGAAACCTTGGCATCGATCACCAGTTGCTTGCCACCCGGAATGCGGACGATGGCATCGGGGCGCAGCCGCCCCTCCTCCGTTTCGATCGAGTGTTCGAGCACGAAATCGGTGTGCTGCGACAGGCCGCAGGTTTCGAGCAGGTTCTTGAGCTGCTGCTCGCCCCATCGCCCCCGCGCCTTGGGGGCATTGGTCAGGCTGTTGCCCAGCCGCTGCGCCTCGCGCCGGACCTGTTCCTGCCCTTCGCGCATCGACTGGATCAGCCCGGTCAGTTCGCCGAACGCGTTCACCCGCTGCTTTTCCAGCGTTTCGACCTGCTCCTCATAGCGTTTGAGACGGTCGCCGACCGGCTGGAGGAGCGCCTTGATCTTGTCTTCCGAAGATTTTTCCGCGTGGCCGAAGCGTTCGCTGGCCCGCGCCAGAAACGCTTCCTGCGCTTTGGATAGCACCGCCGAACCGGTGTTCTGAAATTCCTTGAGCAATTCCTCGCGCGCCTGGATCAGAAGCTGCTTCTGCTCGTCGAAATTGGCGGACTTTTCGCGCAGGGTGGCAAGTTCCGAGGCCAGTTCGCGCTGTTCGCGGCGCAGGGCATCGACAAGCGCGGCATGCTCCGCGCGCGTCTGTTCGAGCACGCGGGTGAGATCGCCGCGCGTCCGCTCCAGCACCGCGGCGTGTTCGGCCCGCAGCCGCTCCGCCTCTTCGCCCGCCGTGCGCCGGGCTTCGTCCAGCGCTTCGCCCAGGCTGTCGGCACGGCTGGCCCGTTCGCTCGCCGAAGCGAGATCGCGAATCGCGGCGCGGAATTTCTCGTCCAACTCGCGCGCGTCCCGGTCGCGCTCCGCATGCCGCGCACGCCATTCGGCAGCGGGGCGGGAACCGAAGAACCAGCCGGCCCCTGCCCCCAGAGCAAGGCCGGCAAGCAGAACAACGATAACGAGAAGCGAGGAATCCATCTGGCGAATCTAGACGGAACGGATCAGGAACGCCAGAGCGGAGTGCACTCTACCCACAGAGGAAGCCTTGCCTTCTGGTCCGTCATCCCCGCGAAGGCGGGGATGACCGAATAATGCGCGGGAATGACTCCCGGGGGTGACGAGAAGCAGCCTCGTCACAAAAACCGATCACGCCGCGCGGCGGAGCTTTTCCAGTTTCTTGAGCGCCATATTGCGCTTGAGCCGCGAGAGATGGTCGATGAACAGGATGCCTTCGAGATGGTCCATCTCATGCTGGAGGCAGGTGGCGAGCAGGCCGTCCATATCCTCTTCGTGCACGGTGCCATCGAGATCCTGCCAGCGTGCGCGAATCGTCGCCGGGCGTTCCACGTCGGCGTAGATTTCCGGCACCGAAAGGCAGCCTTCCTGATAAACCGACAGATCTTCAGACGGGTTGAGGATTTCGGGGTTGATGAAGACCCGCGGTTCCTTCTTCGTCGGCTGGTGGGTGTGGTGATGGCCGCCGTGGGCGGTGCATACTTCGGGTTCGGCGTCCGGATCGTCCGGTTGCAGGTCGATCACCAGCACGCGCAGCGGCACGCCGACCTGGATTGCCGCAAGGCCGATGCCGGGTGCGTCGTACATCGTTTCGAACATGTCTTCGACCAGCGTTTTCAACTCGTCATCGAACACGTCGACCGGCTTGGAGACGGTTTTCAGCCGGGGGTCCGGCACTTCCAGGATTTCGCGAATAGCCATGAGGCGCAAATAAGTGCGAAAGCGGCGTTTCGCAAGGGTTTCAACCGACCGGACGGCGGGCGCGCAACGCCTGCGCCAATGTGCCTTCGTCCAGATAGTCGAGTTCGCCCCCCACCGGCAACCCGTGGGCCAGCTGGGTGATCCGCACGGGGTAGCTTTCCAGCCGTTCGGCGATGTAATGCGCGGTGGTCTGCCCTTCCAGCGTGGCGTTCATCGCCAGCACCACTTCGTCGATCCCGCCCGCCGTCACACGCTCGATCAGCTTGGCGATAGTCAGGTCTTCCGGCCGCACCCCTTCGAGCGCGGACAGCCGCCCGCCGAGCACGTGATACTGGCCGGTGAACAGCTTCGCCCGGTCGAGCGCCCAGAGGTCCGCCACATCCTCCACCACGCAGAGCGAGCGGGGATCGCGGCGCGGATCGGCGCAGATGCCGCAAGGGTCGCGGGTATCGACATTGCCGCAGATATCGCATTCGACCAGCGTTTCCTGCACCGCCGCCAGCGCGCCGAGCAACTGGGTCAGCGCGGTTTCGCGCCGTTTCACCAGCCACAGCACCGCGCGCCGCGCCGAACGCGGGCCGAGGCCGGGAAGGCGCGCCAGGGCGGCGGCGAGTGTCTCGATCTCTTGCGATGCCATGGGGGTGGAGATAGGGCTTTCCCCCCGAACACGAAAGGCCACCTGCCCCGCTTATGCGCATCATCTTCATGGGAACGCCGGACTTCGCCGTGCCGACTCTCACCGCATTGCACGATGCGGGCCACACTATCGTGGCCGCCTATACCCAGCCGCCGCGCCCGGCGGGCCGGGGCAAGCAATTGCAACCCTCCCCCGTCCAGCAGGCGGCACAGGCGCGCGGGATCGAAGTGCGCTGCCCCGTCACTTTGAAGGACGCGCAGGCGCAGGCCGATTTCGCCGCGCTCGATGCCGATGTGGCGGTGGTCGCGGCCTATGGCCTGATTCTGCCGGTGCCGGTGCTCGAAGCGCCGCGCCACGGCTGCCTCAACGTCCACGCCTCGATCCTGCCGCACTGGCGCGGGGCGGCGCCGATCCAGCGGGCGATTCTGGCGGGCGATGCCGTGACCGGGGTGACGATCATGCAGATGGAGAAAGGGCTCGACACCGGCCCGATGCTGGCCACCGTGCGCACGCCGATCGCACGCAAGACGGCGGGCGAACTGACGGCGGAACTGGCCGAACTGGGCGCACAACTGATGGTCGGCACGCTGATCGATCTCAAGGCGCTGCATCCCGTGCGGCAGGACGATCTGGAAGCGACTCACGCGCCCAAGATCGACAAGGCCGAAAGCCGGATCGATTTCCACCGCGATGCCGAATTCATCGAACGGCAGGTGCGCGCTTTCGCCCCTGCGCCAGGCGCGTTCTTCGAAGTGGGGCAGGACCGTTTCCGCGTGCTCGCCGCCGAAGTGATCGGCCGCGAAGGCGCGGCGGGCACAGTGCTGGACGACCAGTTGACCATTGCCTGCGGGCACGGCGCGATCCGCCCGACGCTGATCCAGCGCGCGGGCAAACCGGCGATGGAAACCGCCGCCCTGCTGCGCGGCTACGCGATTCCGGCGGGCACGGTGCTGCGGTGATGATAATGTGCCTCCTTCGACAGGCTCAGGACGAGCGGATGTTGCGGATAATTTCGGCACCGAACACAGCACCAGCCCCGTCCAAGAACCCAGTTCCGCTCAGGGCGAGCTTGTCGGAGCCCACACGCCAGCCATGACCCGCTTCGCTCTCACGCTCGAATTCGATGGCGGCGCTTTCATGGGCTTGCAGCGGCAGGCGCATGGCCCGTCCGTCCAGCAAGCGGTGGAGGAGGCGGTGCTGGCCGTCACCGGCGAAGAGGTGCGGATGCATTCGGCCGGGCGCACCGATGCGGGCGTCCACGCGCTGGCCATGCGCAGCCATGTCGATATCGCCAAGGCGATCACCCCGTTCCGCCTGATGGAGGCGCTGAACGCGCTGCTGCGCCCTGCCCCCATCGCGGTGATCGCCTGCGAAGCGGTGGCGGACGATTGGCACGCCCGCTTTTCCTGCATCGGGCGCAGCTACATTTATCGCATCGTCAACCGCCGCGCACCGTTGACGCTGGAGAAAGGGCGTGCCTGGCATCTCGCTCGCCCGCTGGATGCGGACGCGATGCACCGCGCGGCGCAGGCGCTGGTCGGGCGGCACGATTTCACCACATTCCGTTCCGCCCATTGCCAGGCGGCCGATCCGGTCAAGACGCTGGACCGGCTGGATGTGCGCCGCGAAGGCGCGCATGTGCTGATCGAAGCGGCGGCGCGCAGCTTCCTGCATCATCAGGTCCGTTCCATGGTCGGCACGCTGGCGCTGGTCGGGCTCGGCCAGTGGCGCGAGGAACAGGTGGGCGAAGCGCTGGCCGCGCGGCAGCGGCAGGCGCTGGGTCTCAATGCCCCGCCCGATGGGCTCTATTTCGTCGCGGCCCGATACCCCGACGCATAACACAACAGGAAAAAGGGAGAGAACAGGATGAGCGTTACCGGAAAAGCGATTGCCTCGACATATGCGGCCGACGGCACGCTGACGGTCGAATTCGTGGAACAGGCGCTGCCTGCCCCCACCGGCCATGAAGTGCTGCTGCGGGTGGAGGCATCGCCGATCAATCCATCGGATCTCGGCGTGATGTTCGGGCCGTTCGATATTGCGGGTGCCGACTATACGCCGGGCAGGATCGTCGCCCGGATGGAGGGCGCACCGCCGCCGCCGTTCCTCAAGCGGATCGGCTATCCCATGCCTTGCGGCAATGAAGGTGCGGGCACGGTGATCGCGGCGGGCGATGCGCCCGAAGCGCAGGCGCTGCTGGGCAAGACCGTCACCTGCCTGCAAGGCGGAATGTACAGCGAATACCGGCTGGTCGATGCGCGCGCCTGCCTCGCCCTGCCCGATGGGGTCGATGCGGCCACCGGCGCGTCGAGCGTGGTCAATCCGATCACCGCGCTGACTTTCGTCGAAACCATGCGCAAGCAGGGCTTCACCGGCCTGATCCACACCGCCGCCGCATCCAATCTCGGGCAGATTCTGGTGAAGATCTGCAAGGAGGATGGCGTCCCCCTCGTCAATATCGTGCGGAAGGAGGAACACGTTGCCCTGCTGCGCGGGATCGGGGCGGAGCATGTGTGCAATTCCAGCGCGCCCGATTTCCACGAACAGCTCGTCGCCGCGATCCGCGCGACCGGGGCGATGCTGGCGTTCGACGCCATCGGCGGAGGCGATCTGGTGGGCCGCATTTTCAACGCGATGGAAGAAGTCGCCGCGCTGGATGCGCCCTACGATCCCTATGGCACGCACACGCGCAAGAAGATTTACATCTACGGCATGCTGGATCGCGGGCCGACCCGCTTCGCCCGCGATTTCGGCTTCACCTGGGAACTGGGCGGCTACATCCTGACCGATTTCCTGATGCAGGCCCCGCCCGAATGGATGGCCCAGGCGCGCGAACGGGTGGTCGCCGGCCTGAAAACCACGTTCGCCAGCGGCTATTCCGCCAAAGTGCCGCTGCTGAACATGCTCGACCGCGCCGTGGTGGCGGAATACGCCCAGATGCGAACGGGCGAGAAAGTGCTGATCGTGCCGAATGGGTGAAGCTTCTCTCGTCATTCCCGCGAAAGCGGGAATGACGAGAGAAGCGTGGGAAATGGCGAATGAAGAAAGCAACCGTCATTGCGAGCCGACAGGCGAGGCAATCCAGAGCAGCCGACATTACGCCCTGGATTGCCGCGCAGCCTCCGGCTGCTCGCAATGATGTTTGATCCTAGGCCTTGGAAACGACGCTTTCCGGCAATTCGGCGCCGAACACGCGCTGATAGTATTCAGCCACCAGCATCCGTTCCGCTTCGTCGCACTTGTTGAGGAAGCTGAGGCGGAAGGCGAAGCCGATATCCTTGAAAATCGCGGCGTTCTGCGCCCAGGTGATGACCGTGCGCGGGCTCATCACCGTGGAGATATCGCCGTTGATGAAGCCCTGCCGGGTCAGATCGGCCACGCGCACCATCTGCGCGATCACCGCCGGATCGGTGTCCGGGTTCTTGGCGTGGACAATCTTCTGTTCGGTTTCGGCGGAGAGATAGTTCAGCGCCACGACCAGATTCCAGCGGTCCATCTGGCCCTGGTTGATCTGCTGCGTGCCATGGTAAAGCCCGCTGGTATCGCCGAGGCCCACGGTGTTGGCCGTGGCGAACAGGCGGAAATTCGGATCGGGCCGGATCACGCGGTTCTGATCCAGCAGCGTCAACTTGCCTTCGGCTTCCAGCACGCGCTGGATCACGAACATCACGTCGGGGCGGCCCGCATCGTATTCGTCGAACACCAGCGCCACCGGGTGCTGGAGCGCCCAGGGCAGCAGCCCTTCGCGGAATTCGGTGACTTGCAAGCCATCGCGCAGGACGATGGCATCGCGGCCGATCAGGTCGATCCGGCTGATATGCGCGTCGAGGTTGATGCGGATGCACGGCCATTTGAGGCGCGCGGCGACCTGTTCGATGTGAGTCGACTTGCCGGTGCCGTGGTAGCCCTGCACCATCACGCGGCGGTTGAACGCGAACCCCGCCAGAATCGCCAGCGTGGTATCGGGATCGAACACGTAGTTCGGATCGAGATCGGGCACGCGTTCGTCCGCGACGGAGAAAGCGGGCACGGTCATATCGATGTCGATGCCAAAAACATCGCGCACGCTGATTTCCGTATCGGGCGCGGGCAACGCCGTGCGGGCGCCATGTTCGAAAGCTTTGTCGGTCATGTCATTCATCGCGGGAATCGACCTAGACGCGCGCGCGATGCGCTGCAACAACCTTTGCCCACATCAATGGCCTTTCAGCCGCATTTGGGCGGGAGAGCGAACAGGGCGAAGACCCGTTCCGCCAGATCGCGGTCGCCGGTGACGGTCAGTTCGCCTTCGGCCATCACCTCGCCCAGCGGCTGCTTGCCGTAAACCACTCGCAGGAACGGCAGCGCCACGGGTGTGGTGACAGTGAAATCGGGTGCGGGATCGCCATCGGCGGCGCGCGCGATGGCCAGTTCGCCACCGGCCAGGCGGGCAAGGAACCGCTCGCCCCCCACATCGAAAGCGATCGTCGCGGCAAGGGCGCGCGCGGCGGCATGATCGATCATCGTGCGCAGGCTGAGCATCAGCGAGACCGGGGACAGCGGCAGACGCGGATCGTGCGCAGGCGAACGGGCCGCCCAACGGCCAAGTTCCTGTATCGCCGGTTCGGCGAGATAGCCCCATTCAGTCAGTTCATAGACCTGCGCCGCGGCGGGCGGCGGCAGCTTGCGGCGCAGCAGCACCCCGGCCGCTTCCAGCCCTTCCAGCCGGTCGGTCAACACTTTGGCGCTGATGCCGGGCAAGCTGGCGCGCAGGTCGGAAAAACGGCGCGCGCCAAGCATTAGTTCCCTGACGATCAGCAGCGACCAACGCTCGCCGATCAACTCCAGTGCAAACGCAGTGCCGCAGGCGTCATCATACCACACGCCATGCGCCCGTTCCGCTTTTGCCGACTCTTTAGTTTCTTTTTGTAACTTCATGGTTGCTATTAGTAACCCATAGGCGCAGAGAGATGCAACAGTGATTCGGACAATATGCAAGAGAGAGGAACGCGTGCCATGCCGCGAATGATTTTCGTCAATCTGCCGGTGACGGACCTGCCCCGTGCCAAGGCTTTCTACACCGCGCTCGGCTTCGTGAACGAACCGCGCTTCACCGACGATACCGCCGCTGCCATGCAATGGTCCGACACCATCGTTGTCATGCTGCTGACGCACGAAAAGTGGAAAAGCTTCACCACCCGCCCGATTCCCTCCGCCGACGCCAGCGAAGTCATGTTGTGCATCAATTGCGAAAATCGCGCGGAAGTGAACCGGTTGACCGAAACCGCGGCGGCCCATGGCGGGATTGCGGATGTGAATCCGTCTCAGGATCATGGATTCATGATGAGCCGGGCGTTCGCCGATCCCGATGGCCATGTGTGGGAACCGATGTGGATGGACCCCGCCGTTGCCGAAGGTGAGGCCGAGCTGCCGGAAGTCGCGGACTGAACCCGCCCCGCCCGGCAAACGGGCGGTACACAAGAAAACACGAGAGGAGAGATTCATGGCAGACTCTGCAAGCCCCGCAGCCCCCGCTCCCGGTCTTTCGCCCTATCTGGTGTGCGACGGCGCGGCGGACGCGATCGCTTTCTACAAGGACGCGTTCGGTGCACAGGAACTGATGCGTCTCGATGGGGAGGACGGCAAGATCATGCATGCCGCGCTCACCATCAACGGCGCGATGGTGATGCTGACCGATGAACGCAAGGAGTTCGGCACGCTCGGCCCCAAGGCGCTGGGCGGCACGCCGGTGATCCTGCATCTCGCCGTCGCCAATGCCGATGAAGCCATCGCCCGGGCGGAAGCGGCCGGGGCCACTGTCACCATGCCCGCGCAGGACATGTTCTGGGGCGACCGTTACGGCCAGATCGCCGACCCGTTCGGCCATTCCTGGTCCATCGCCCACACGCTCCAGACGTTGAGTGAGGACGAAGTGCGCGCCGCGGCCAAGGATGCGATGTGCGGCCAGCCCGGCAGCGCCTGAGCGCCAGACCACTGCAACACGCGGCCATCATCCGGCGCCGCGAACGAAAAGGAACCGTGCCATGCCTGTAGAGCCCGATGCCGCCATCGAGATCACCGCGTTCGACTGGGTGCCCGGCTTCGCGCGCGGGTTCGTGCGGGACTTGCGCCCGCGCTGGGCCTGCGAGGAAATCGGCCTTGCCTATAGCGAACGGCTGATCAACCCCGCCGGGCCGCGCCCCGAAGGCTATTACGCCGAACAGCCCTGGGGCCAGGTGCCGGTGCTGAAGGAAGACGGCCTCGAAATCTTCGAAAGCGGGGCGATCCTGCTCCATCTGGGAGAGAAGGACGAACGGCTGCTGCCGCGCGATCCGCAGGCGCGCCAGCGGGCGATAAGCTGGCTGTTCGCCGCGCTCAACAGTGTGGAGCCGCTGATCTTCGAACTGTCGACCATCGATATCTTCGCCAAGGGTGAGGAATGGGCCGAACTGCGCCGCCCGAGCCTGATGGCGTTTGCCGGGCAGCGGTTCGACCGGCTGGCCGACGCACTGGGCGAGCGGGAATGGCTCGCCGGGCCATTCAGCATCGCCGATATCGCGATGGCCACCGTGCTGCGCGAAGCGGACAAGACCGATCTGGTGTCCGGCCGCGCCAATCTGGCCGCCTACCTCGCCCGCGCCCTTTCGCGCCCCGCGTTCGAACGGGCGCTGACAGCACAGCTCGACGCTTTCAGGGACACGCCCCAACCGGCGGCCGCCTGAAAGCGCCAGGGCGCCGGTCCGCCCCATCCCTCCCCCAGCCGCGGACCGGCGCCCCTTTTCGTGAAGGAGATGGATCATGACGTATATTCAGGGTTTCGTGATCGCGGTGCCGACCGCGAACAAGCAGAAGTTCATCGATCATGCCGGCAGCGCCGATCCGCTGTTCATCGAGCACGGGGCCACCCGCATTCTCGAATGCTGGCAGGACAATGTCGAGAAAGGCCACACCACCGATTTCTTCGGCGCAGTCGATTGCAAGGATGATGAATCGGTCGTGTTCAGCTGGATCGAATGGCCCGACAAGGCCACCTACACCGCCCTCGAAAGCCGCATGGAAGAGCTTTCGAAAACCGACGAACGCTTCGATCCGGAAAAGAACCCGATGCCGTTCGACGGCATGCGGATGATCTACGGCGGTTTCACCCCGCTGGTCGACGAAGGCAAGGCGGTGGCCGATCCCTATGTGCAGGGCTTCATCGTGCCGGTGCCCGAAGGCAACAAGGAAGCCTATCGCACAGCCGCGCTCGAAATGTGGTATATCATGAAGGACTATGGCGCCGCGCGGGTGATCGAGGCCTGGCAGGACGACGTGCCCCACGGCAAGCAGACCGACTTCTTCCGCTCGGTCAAGGCGGAGCCGGGCGAAGTGGTCGTCTTCTCGCTCATCGAGTGGCAATCGCGCGAAGTCTGCGACGCCTCGCACGAGAAGATGATGCAGGACGAACGGATGAAACAGTTCATGGAACAGAATCCGGGCGTGGAACCGCCGTTCGACGGCAAGCGCATGGTCTATGGCGGGTTCCGGCCGGTGGTCGAACTGACCCGGCAAAGCGTGGGAGCCTGAACCATGGGCAATCCGCCGGGCGGCTTCATCTGGTACGAACTGATGACCACCGATGCCGATGCGGCCGGGGCCTTCTATGGCGCGATCATCGGGTGGGACGTGGTGAAAGACCCCGCACCCGATCCCGCAGGCCCCGATTACCGCCACATCATCCGCAGCGATGGCGGCGCCAACGGCGGCGTGCTGCAATTGACCGCGCAGATGTGCGATGCGGGCGCCCATCCCTGCTGGCTGCCCTATCTCTACGTCACCGATATCGATGCGGCGGTGGCCAGCATCGGCAAGGACGGCGGGCAGGTGATGATGCCGCCCACCGATATCGGGGTCGGCGTGATCGCCATGCTGACCGATCCTCAGGGCGTGCCGATCTATGTGATGACCCCGCGCGCCCCGGCGGATAATCCCGACGCCACCAGCGACGTCTTTTCCCCCACCGCGCCGCAACGCGTCGCCTGGAACGAATTGGCCAGCCCCGATCTCGCCGGGTCGAAAGCATTCTATGCCCGGCATTTCGGTTTCGCGTTCAACGAAGCGATGCCGATGGGCGATCTCGGCGATTACTGCTTCATCGACCACGGCGGGCAACGGCTCGGCGCGATGATGCAGCGCCCCGATCCCGCCGCCCCGGCCGGGTGGCTGCCCTATTTCCGCGTCCCCGCCATTGCCGAAGCCAAAGCCGGGGTCGAAGCGGGCGGCGGCGCGGTTCTGATGGGCCCGCACGAAGTACCGAGCGGCGAATGGATCATCGTCGGGCGCGATCCGCAAGACGCGGCGTTCGGCCTCGTCAGCACGCAGGGGATATGACCATGGCTGATTACACGTTCTACACCAACCCGATGTCGCGCGGGCAGATCGCCCGCTGGGCGCTGCACGAAGCGGGCGCGGATTACGAAGCGGTGATCGTCGACTGGCAGGACAAGCCCGCCGCTTTCCTCGCCGCCAATCCGATGGGCAAAGTGCCCACGGTGATCCACCATGCCCCCTATGGCGATCAGGTGGTGACCGAATGCGCCGCGATCTGCGCCTATCTCGCGCTCGCCCACCCGGACAAGGACTTGCTCCCGCGCGAGGCGGAACGCGCGCCTTATCTGCGCTGGATGTATTTTGCCGCCGGGCCGCTGGAAACGGCGGTTCTGGCCAGGCAGCTCGGTTTCGAACCGCAGGATGCGCGCCAGCAGATCATGGCCGGGTTCGGCAGTTTCGAACGGACGGTCGGCACGCTCGAAAACCATTTGCAGGCCAACGCTTATGTGTGCGGGGAACGCTTCACCATGGCCGATGTCTATGTCGGCAGCCATATCGATTGGGGGCTGACGTTCGGCTCTCTCCCCGCACGCGACGCCTTCACCGCCTATGCCGAACGCTGCCGAGCCCGCCCGGCCTATCAGGCGGGCAAGGCCATCGACAACGCCCTGATCGCGGAGATGCAAAGCCATGCCTAGAAAAGCCCTCGTTTCGCTATGGTTCGAAAGCGGCGCGGACCACGCTGCCCGCTTCTATGCCGAAACCTTCCCCGACACCTCGCTCGACGCGGTCCACCGCGCCCCGGCGGATTTCCCCTCCGGCAAGGCGGGCGATGTGTTGAGCGTGGAATTCACCGTGATGGGCATTCCCTGCATCGGCATCGAAGGCGGCCCGGCCTTCCGCCAATCCGAAGCGTTCTCCTTCCAGATCGCAACCGACACGCAAGAGGAAACCGACCGCTACTGGAACGCGATTGTCGGCAACGGCGGGCAGGAAAGCCAGTGCGGCTGGTGCAAGGATCGCTGGGGCCTGTCGTGGCAGATCACCCCCCGCGCGCTGACCGAGGCCATGGCCAGCCCCGACCGCGCCGCCGCCAAACGCGCGATGGAAGCGATGCTGACGATGAAGAAGATCGACATCGCCGCCATCGAAGCGGCCGTGGCGGGGTGAGAAGGCATGAACCCTGAAGCTGGTTGGCGACTATCCCGCTGGAACACATAACTTTCGTCATTCCCGCGAAGGCGGGAATGACGAAAGGGGAGTAGAACATAATCGCCAGCCAGGTTCAGAGCGACGAAACAGCGCCGGGCACCGATCCCGGCCCGAACATTGGAACGAGGAGAAAGCATCATGGCACGCAAAATCATCGGCGGCGTCTTCCTGTCACTGGACGGCGTGATGCAGGCGCCGGGCGGGCCGGAGGAAGATCCCACCGGCGGCTTCACTCATGGCGGATGGCTGACGAGTGTGTTCGACGAGGAACTGGGCGCGGAAATCGACCATCTGTTCGACCGCGAATACGATCTGCTGCTCGGCCGCCGGACTTACGACATCTTCGCCGCCCACTGGCCGTTCATGCCGCAGGATGAATCCGATCCCGATGCATCCATCGCCATCGGGTTCGCCAAGGCCCGCAAATACGTGCTGACCCGCTCCGACAGGGAACTGGAATGGGAAGGCAGCCACCGCCTGCCCGATATGGACGCGCTGGCCGCGCTCAAGGCCGAGAACGGGCCCGATCTCATCATCCAGGGCAGTTCGACACTCTATCCCCAGTTGCTCGAACGCGGGCTGCTCGACCGGGTGACGCTGATGATCGCGCCGGTGCTTCTGGGCGGCGGCAAGCGGTTGTTCGGCGACGGCACGCCGCCGCGCGCGCTGCGCATGATCGAACACCGGCTGTCGCGCAACGGCATCGCCATGGCGACTTACGAACCGGCCGGGCCGCTGGCGGACAGCGGTTCCTTCGCCACTCCGGGGGAACCTTCCCCGCAGGAACGCGCCCGGCGGCAGGCCATGGCGGAAGGACGCTGGTGATGGAACTCTACGGCCACCCCTTTTCCTCCTACACCTGGAAAGCGCAGATCGCGCTGCATGCCATCGGCGCGGAATACGCATTCCGCGAAGTCGGCGCCGATCATCCGGACAATGCCGCCTTCGTCCAGGCGGCCCATCCGGCGGGCAAATTCCCCGTGCTGCGCGACGGCGAACGCACCGTGATCGAAGCCACCGCGATCGTCGAATACCTCGCCGCCAGCCACCCCGATGGCGGCACGCTGATCCCGGCCGATCCGCTCGCGGCGACCACTGTGCGGATGATCGACCGCGTGTTCGACAACTACGTGATGGCCAGCATGCAGCGGGTGGTGAACGCCTATCTGGCCGATGCGGAAAACCCCGATCCGGCGGAAATCGCGGCGGGCAAGGCCGCGTTGCAGCGCACTTATCACTGGCTCGAAAACTGGCTTTCCAGCCATCAACTGCCGCAGCATGTCTCGCTGGTCAGTTGCGCCGCGGCGCCCTCGCTGTTCTATGCCGACTGGGTGGAACGGATTCCCGAGGATTGCCCGCGTCTTGCCGCGCTGCGCGCCGAACTGCTCGCTCTGCCCGCCGTCAGCCGCTGCGTCGAAGCCGCCCGGCCCTATCGCGCCTTCTTCCCGCTTGGCGCACCGGATCGCGATTGATCGAGGAGAACCGCCATGGCCGCCATGCTCAACCACACCATCGTCTGGTGCCATGACAAGCAGCGTTCGGCGCATTTTCTCACCACTATGCTCGGCCTGCCGCCCGCGCAGCCGTTTGCGCATTTCCTTGTCGTGCCGCTGGCCAACGGGGTCTCGCTCGATTTCATGGAAAAGACCGGCCCCGTCGCGCGGCAGCATTATGCCTTCCTTGTCAGCGAGGAGGAATTCGATGCGGGCATGGCCAGGATCGCGGACCAGGGGTTGACCTACTGGGCCGACCCGGCGCGCAGCCAACCCGGCACGATCAACCGCCACTGGGGCGGGCGCGGCGTCTATTTCGAGGACCCGGACGGGCACCTGCTCGAAATGATCACCCGGCCTTATGGGGCGGAAGAGGCTCTGTGATCGGCAAGGCCTCACCTGCGCGGGAATAAGGATTGAGCGTAGCGGATGGAAGGCAGCCCACCGTTTCCGCTTTCCTACAGACGAATACTTCGTCACCCTGAACTCGTTTGGCGATTGTCCCACTGGAACAAGCAATCCTCGTCATTCCCGCGAAAGCGGGAATGACGAAGGGGGTGCCAGGCAGAGGCACTCACGCATCAAATATCGAAGCATTCCAGTGCGGAAAGGTCAGGCTACGAAAAGTCACACAAGAAAATACAGAAGCACCACGCAAGTCGCTGTTTTATAAACGCAGCTGGACAAACCCAATACGCACTTCAACGCCGTTCCCCGTCAACCGACACGGCGTGAAAATCAGGCGAATGCCGCGGCCTGGCGCAGCACCTGATAGGCTTCGACCACCCGCTGCAGGCGGCCTTCGTGGCTGCGGTCGCCGCCGTTGCGGTCGGGATGGTAACGGCGCACCAGTTCGGAATAGCGGCGGCGCAGGCCATGCCGGTCGGCATCGCCGCCCAGCCCCATCACGTTCAGCGCATCCCGTTCGCGCGGGGTGAAGCGCGCCATGCTGGCGTTGCCCGCTGCCGCCCGTTTGATTTCCGCCGCGCGCGCGCCGATGGCGTCCAGCGGATCGGCGAAGTCCGCCCAGCGCGGAATGCCGCCCGCCGTGGCGCTGGCGCTGAACGCGCGGGTTTCGGTGGCCCAGCCCGCCGTGGGGGATTGCGCGTGGAGGATTTCCTCCGCGCTCATCCCCTCGAACCAGTCGTATCCGGCGTTGAAAGCGCGCACGTGATCGAGGCAGAACCAGCGGTAGCTGCCCGGCCCGTCAAAACCGGCGGGGCGGGTGCCGGGCGCGCGGAATTCGCCCGCCTCCTCGCACCCCGGCGCCTGGCACAGGCGCCCCTGACTTTCAAACCGGCCTTGGAATTTTGTCTGTCTCACGCCTTTCAGGATGGGGAATGCATCCCGATAATGGAACCCCCGCAACGCGAATCTGGAGAAATTTCATGGCTGGCCCGCTGCAACAAGAAATGGAACGCCTACTTGAAAGCGCTTTCGCCCCCGAACGGCTGGAAGTCGTCAACGACAGCGCCCGCCACCACGGCCATGCGGGCGATGACGGCAGCGGCGAATCCCACTTTTCCATCCTGATCGAAAGCGCCCGGTTCGCGGGCAAATCGCGGCTGGAACGGCAACGCATGGTCAACCGCGCCCTGGGCGACATTCCCGGCGAACGGGTTCACGCCGTGGCGATCAGGGCCGTGGCCCCAGGGGAATAGGCGCGCGGATCATTCCGCGTGGAGCGGATCGCGGAACCATTCGATCCATGCGCCGTGGGCATGGGCCGTGCCCAGCACGACCCATTCGCCATCCGGCACGTCCGCGCCGGGCCATGAGCGCACGCGCAGTTCGTGGCGATAGGTTTCGCGGTTGGTTTCCAGTTGCACCCAGGCGAGCGGGCGGTCCCCGCTGGCCCGCGCGCCGGCCCGTTCCATCGCCTGTTCGATCCGCAATTGCGACGGCACCGGCAGATATTGCCAGACGATCGAATGGAACAGCACCCGCGTAACCCCCTGTTCCTGCGGGATGGCGAGCCAGCTTTCCACCCAGTCGGCGGCATCGGCGCGTTCCAGCAGCGGCGGCCGGGCCTGCGCCAGAGCCACCGCCGCATCGATCCGCGCCATCCGTTCCCGCGCATCGGCCCAGACATAGCTCTTGAGGCGGACCGCCGCTTCGGCATCGGCCAGATCGATCGGGGCGATGTCGCTGCCCTGCACGCGCGTGATTTCCACCCGGCTGGCGGGCGGCAGCGGCCCGCGCCATTCGGGCACGATCCGCATCGGGGACTCCGCCGCCCCCGCGCGCACGCCGCCCAGATCGAACGCGAAACGGTCCATCATCGTGTTGATCCCGGCGCTCGCCCCGATCTCGTGCAGCGTGAAACGCGGCCCCAGACGCGGCGCGAGCCACAGCAGCCCGGCCATGATCCCGGCGGAACGGCCCGCCTCGTTGGTCTGCGGCGGGCCGTCGAGCCACGGCAGCAGCGCCGCATCGTGATCGCGCACCACCGCCAGCACCACATCGTCCACCATGGCCTGATCGGCCAGTTCCCCGGTATAGACCGGGGCCAGCCGCGCCTCCGCCCCGGTGAGATGGAGATGGTGCAGCCCCCCGGCGAGCCGCAGCGGCATCGCATCGGTCGGGCGAACATCGCGCCATTCGCGCAGCCTGCGCCCGCACCGGGTATCGCTGTTCAGCACCGCCAGTTCCGCCATGACCACCCGCGCCGTGATCGGGGCCGCGTTGCGCTGGCAGTATTCCGCCTGCCACCGGATCGCCTCGATCGCCGCGTGGGGCATGTCATCGGCGGGTCGTTCGCTGTCCATCGTGCTGTCCTTCGGGCGCTGGCCCCGTGCCAAAATGCCGCATCGGGCGGCTTCAGCCTGCGCCAAGGCGCGGCCCGATGCAATCCGCGCTTCATTTTATGCCAATCAGGCACTAAGTGCGCGGTCATTATGACCAAGCCATTGACCTTTGCCGTGCCCAAGGGGCGAATTCTGGACGAGGCGCTGCCCGTGATGGCCCGCGCCGGTATCGTTCCGGCGGCGGAGTTCCATGACAAGAAGAACCGCGCTTTGAGCTTCGCCACCGAAAGCGGCGACACGCGCATCATCCGCGTGCGCGCGTTCGATGTCGCCACGTTCGTCGCCCACGGCGCGGCGCAGGCCGGGATCGTCGGTTCGGACGTGGTGGAAGAATTCAACTACCCCGATCTCTATGCCCCGGTCGATCTCGACATCGGCCACTGCCGCCTGTCGATCGCCGAACCGAAGGACACGGCGGGACAGGCGTCCGGCAACGGCGGCGGCCACACCAGCCACCTGCGCGTGGCGACGAAGTATCCCAATCTCACCCGCCGCTATTTCGAGAGCCGCGGCATCCAGGCCGAATGCGTCAAGCTGAACGGCGCGATGGAACTGGCGCCGACGCTGGGGCTGGCCGGGCGGATTGTCGATCTCGTTTCCACCGGCACCACGCTGCGCGAGAACGGCTTGGTCGAAACGGCGGAAATCCTGCGCATTTCCGCGCGATTGATCGTCAACCGCGCCGCGCTCAAGACCGATGACCGGGTGGCCGCGCTGGTCGATGCCTTCCGCAAGGCCTGTCAAAGTGAAGGGGCGAACTGATGCGCCGCCTGTCCACCACCGATCCCGATTTCGAAACCCGCTTCGCCCGCATCGTCGCCGACCGCCGCGAAAGCGCGGGTGACGTGGCGCAGACTGTCGGCACGATTCTCAACGAAGTGCGCGCCCGGGGCGACGACGCGCTGGTCGAATACACCCAGCGTTTCGACCGTTACGGTCTGGTTGCCGATACCGACTGGCGCATCGCCCCCGAAGCCTGCCGCGAAGCGTTCGAGGCGCTCGACCCGACGCTTCGCGCCGCGCTGGAACTGGCGGCGGAGCGCATCCGCGCCTACCACGCGGACCAGTTGCCCAAGGATCGCGATTTCACCGATGCCGCCGGGGTGCGGCTGGGGGCGAAATGGCGCGCGGTCGATGCCGCCGGGCTCTATGTCCCCGGCGGGCGGGCGGCTTATCCCTCCTCCATGCTGATGAACGCCATTCCGGCCAAAGTCGCGGGCGTGGAGCGGCTGGTCGTCACCACGCCGACGCCGGGGGGCGAAGTCAATCCGCTGGTTCTGGCCGCCGCGCATCTGGCGGGGGTGGACGAAATCTGGCGCGTGGGCGGCGCGCAGGCGATTGCCGCGCTGGCTTATGGCACCGGCCGGATCAGCCCGGTCGATGTCATCACCGGGCCGGGCAACGCCTGGGTGGCCGAAGCCAAGCGCCAGCTTTACGGCGTGGTCGGGATCGACATGGTGGCGGGGCCGAGCGAAATCCTCGTCATCGCCGATGGCCGGAACAGCCCGGACTGGATCGCGGCCGATCTGCTGAGCCAGGCCGAACACGATCCCTCCTCGCAATCTATTCTCATCACCGACGACGCCGCTTTCGGCGAACAGGTGGAAGACCGGATCGACGTACAATGCGCGATGCTGTCCACCGGCAAGACCGCACGCAAGAGCTGGGACGATCACGGCGTCATCATCACTGTGGCCGATCTGGCCGAAGCGCCGCGCCTCGCCAATGCGCTGGCCGCCGAACACGTCGAGATCGCGACTGACGATCCCGAGGCGCTGTTTGCCGAAATCCGCCACGCCGGCAGCGTGTTCCTCGGCCGCCATACGCCCGAGGCGGTGGGCGATTATGTCGCGGGGCCCAACCACGTCCTGCCCACCGGCCGCCGCGCGCGCTTCGCCAGCGGCCTTTCGGTGCTCGATTTCATGAAGCGCACCAGCTTCATCGCCGTGAGCGAAGACGCCTTGCGCGCCATCGGCCCCGCCGCCGTGGCGCTGGCCGAGGCCGAAGGGCTGCCCGCCCACGCCCGCTCCGTACAGGAAAGATTGTCATGAACGCTCCCAATCCCAAGGCGCGCGCCCGTTCCGCCGCGCGCCTCGCCGCCGTGCAGGCGCTCTATCAACAACACATGGAAAAAACGCCGCTGGCGCGCCTGCTGGACGAATTCCACCAGCACCGGCTGGGCGCGGAAGTGGACGGCGACCAGATGGCCGAGGCCGAAGTCGCCTTCTTCGACGATATCGTGCGCGGCGCCGATGCCCGGCGCGAGGAAATCGACGCGCTGGTGCAAAGCAAGCTGGCGCAGGGCTGGACTCTCGCCCGCCTCGACAAGACGATGCTGCAGATCCTGCGCGCCGGGGCCTATGAACTGGTCGCCCGCGCCGATGTGCCCACGGCCAGCGCGATCAGCGAATATGTCGATGTCGCCCACGCCTTCTTCGACGAGCGCGAAGCGAAATTCGTGAACGGTGTGCTCGACGCGGTGGCGAAGGCCGTCCGCTAAGGGCCATCCCTCTTCCCCGGCGGCAAAAGCCATTTTCCTACACCCCGCCGATTTGGCATAGAGGGCGGATGTCCCGCGCCCATGCCATGCCTCGCCCACCTTTCCGCTGCCGCGGCGCCGGACTGAATCCCCGCCTGCGCGGGGATGACGATTGTGCAAGGCGACGCGCGGCACCTCGCTCTTTTGGCATCCCCATGCAGGCGGGGAGCCAGCAGCAACGCCGGAGTTGGGCCGCCCTGCCTTCACTGCAATTCCCACACCTTGAACTGTGTCAACTGTGTCAACTTGCTCCGCACCCGCGCATCCATGACCGCGCCGCTCTTGTTCCTCACTCTCCATATTCGTCATCCCCGCGCAGGCGGGAACCCGGTGGTCACGGGCGCATCAAACGCAGCCACAACCGCCACTCCTTGAACCGTGTCAACTGTGTCAACTTGCCCCACGCCGGGCGGCGATTGACGGGGCAGCCATGAACGAAGCCGGGTTCATCGCCGCGCTGCGCGCACTCGCCCACGATCCCGCCGCGCGCGGGCTGGAGGACGATTGCGCGGTGCTCGACCTTGGGGGCGAAACGCTGGTGCTGACGCACGATGCGATGGCCGAAGGCGTGCACTTCCTGCCCGGGCAGGACCCGGCCGATGTCGCATGGAAGCTTGTCGCCACCAATCTGTCCGACCTTGCCGCCAAGGGGGCCGAACCTCTGGGCGTGCTGCTCGGCTATATGCTGGGGGCGGATGATACGCGCTTCCTTGCCGGTCTGCGCGAAGTCCTCGCCGCGTTCGACACGCCGCTGCTCGGCGGGGACACGATCGGGGGCACGAACGGCGGAACGGGGCCGCAAGTCCTCGGCCTCACCGCTCTCGGGCGGGCGACGCATCGCCCCGTTCCCGCCCGCAGCGGCGCACGGCCGGGCGATACGCTCTACCTCACCGGCCCGGTCGGCGCGGCGATGATGGGGTACGAGGCGCTGCGCGACGGCACCGGCGCGGACAGCGCGGCCTATCGCCGCCCCGTGCCGCTGCTTGCTGAGGGCCGGGCGCTGGCCCCCCATGTCCACGCGATGATGGACGTATCGGACGGGCTGCTGCTCGATAGCTGGCGCATGGCGCGGGCCAGCGGCGTGACCATCGCGCTCGACAGCGACGCCGTGCCCATCGCCGCGCCGGAGAACCGGCGCGAGGATGCCCTGCGCTGGGGCGACGATTACCAGCTTCTGCTCGCCGCGCCGCAGGATGCCCCCCTTCCCTTCCCCTGCGCCGCGATCGGGCGGGTTCTGGCGCCGGGCGGAAGCCCCCTGATCGCGGGGGGGATCGCCTACGCCACGGCGGAAGGGCTCGGCTATCAGCATCGCGGCGCGCCCTAGCCCCGTCATCTTCCTTCCTGCGAAAACGAAAAAGGACAAGCAGACGGCGATTGTGTGATTTGCAAATACCCCACCCGCTCAGCCTGAGCCTGTCGAAGGCCACGCACCACACGTGTGGCCAGGACCTTGCCAGAGCAGGAGGCTTCCGTTGCTCGCAGCCTTCGACAAGCTCAGGCTGAGCGGAAATTGTGCCGAGGCATGCATGTTTTGCAAACCATGCATACCCAAGAGCGGATGGTTGCCTGAGATTGGTTGAATTGCCGCCCCACGGCGTCATGCTTTCACAGTATTTTAAACGATTACAATTTTTTATCTTCCACATTGCACTTGCAAGGTTTGGGGCTTGCGCCGCGCCCAAGCGGCCTTAAGACTATGCCCCTCAATTAAGTATTCCGCAAAAAGCGGGAACGTTCAAAAGGAGGGGTAAGGCGTGGACCTGGTACTCATCGCAATTATCCTGGGATTGGTGGCCATTCTTTATGGTTTCATCACCAGTCGTCAGGTGCTGGGCGCTAGCCCCGGCAATGAAAAGATGCAGGAAATCGCTGGCGCTATACAGGAAGGGGCGCAAGCCTATCTGAAGCGCCAGTACAGCACTATTGCCATTGTCGGTGTGGTGGTGGCCGCGATTATCGCCGGAACGCTGGGCGCTATTTCCGCCATCGGCTTCATCATTGGCGCGATCCTGTCCGGCGTGGCCGGGTTCATCGGGATGAACATCTCGGTCCGCGCCAATGTGCGCACAGCCGCCGCCGCCCAGACCGGGCTGCAACAGGGCCTTACTCTCGCCTTTCGCGCGGGGGCGATCACCGGCCTGCTCGTGGCCGGGCTCGCGCTGCTCGCGATCTCCGTGTTCTACTGGTATCTCACCGGCCCCGGCGGCTACGGCATCGGCGGCGATGACCGCACAGTGGTCGATGGCCTCGTCGCTCTCGCGTTCGGTGCTTCGCTGATCTCGATCTTCGCCCGTCTCGGCGGCGGGATCTTCACCAAAGCGGCCGATGTCGGCGCGGATCTCGTCGGCAAAGTCGAAGCGGGCATCCCCGAAGACGATCCGCGCAACCCCGCCGTGATCGCGGACAATGTGGGCGACAATGTCGGCGATTGCGCCGGGATGGCGGCCGACCTGTTCGAAACCTACGTCGTCACCGTCGGCGCCACCATGGTGCTGACCGCGCTGCTGCTCAAGGGCGTGGGCGATCTGCTGCCCAACCTGATGGCGCTGCCGCTGCTGATCGGGGGCGTGTGCATCGTCACTTCGATCATCGGCACCTATTTCGTCCGCCTCGGCAAATCGAACAATGTCATGGGCGCGATGTACAAGGGCTTCCTCGTTTCCGCCGTACTCGCCATTCCGGCGATCTGGTTCGCCACCTCCTATGCCCTGGGGGATATGCATGCGGTGATCGGCGCCGCACCGGGTTCCGCGGGCGAAGCGGGCGCGCTGGGCGGCTTCACCGGGGTGCAGCTGTTCCTTTGCGCGATGCTCGGCCTTGTCATCACCGGGCTGATCATCTGGATCACGGAATACTATACCGGCACCAATTACCGTCCGGTCCGTTCCATCGCCAAGGCCAGCGAAACCGGCCACGGCACCAATGTGATCCAGGGCCTCGCCGTCAGCCTCGAAGCGACCGCGCTGCCTACCGTGGTCATCGTCGCCGGAATCGTCATCGCCTATCAGCTCGCCGGGCTGATCGGGATCGCTTATGGCGCCACCGCCATGCTGGCGCTGGCCGGGATGGTCGTCGCGCTCGATGCCTATGGGCCGGTCACGGACAACGCCGGGGGCATCGCCGAAATGGCGGGCCTAGATGACAGCGTGCGCGAAAAGACCGACCTGCTGGATGCCGTGGGCAACACCACCAAGGCAGTGACCAAGGGCTACGCCATCGGTTCGGCTGGCCTTGCCGCACTGGTGCTGTTTGCCGCCTATACCACCGATCTTGGGGAGTTCTTCCCCGATCTGACTGTCGATTTCAGCCTGGAAAATCCCTACGTCATCGTCGGTCTGCTGCTGGGCGCGCTGCTGCCCTATCTGTTCGGCGCGATGGGGATGACGGCGGTCGGCCGCGCGGCGGGCGATGTGGTGAAGGATGTGCGCGATCAGTTCGCAAACGATCCCGGCATCATGGCGGGCACGTCCAAGCCCAATTATGCCCGCACGGTCGATCTCGTCACCAAGGCGGCGATCAAGGAAATGATCGTGCCGTCGCTCCTGCCGGTGCTGGCCCCGATCGCGGTCTATTTCGTCATCACCCTGGTGGCCGGGCCGGAGAACGGCTTTGCCGCGCTGGGCGCGCTGTTGCTGGGCGTGATCGTCGGCGGGCTGTTCGTCGCGCTCTCGATGACGTCGGGCGGCGGCGCATGGGACAACGCCAAGAAGTATATCGAGGATGGCCATCACGGCGGCAAGGGCAGCGAAGCCCACAAGGCCGCGGTGACCGGCGACACGGTGGGCGATCCCTACAAGGACACCGCCGGTCCGGCGGTCAATCCGATGATCAAGATCACCAACATCGTGGCGCTTCTCCTGCTCGCGGTGCTTGCAGCGGGCTGACCCCAAGCAGTGCATTTCAGGAAGCCCCCGCCCGGCATTATCCGGGCGGAGGTTTTCCTTGTCCGGCAAACTGCCAGCAAATTTCACCGCCCGTTCAGCAACGCGTTGACGGCGCATGCGGCGAGGCGCATGTAGACAGCATGTTGCTTGAAGAGACACCCGAACGGCTGGTCGCGGATCTCGTTCTCCTTCTCGACATGGAGCCGCGCGGCGCCAATCGTTTCGAAGGCCGACGCTGGAAGCTGACGCCCGGCCGCCTGTTTGGCGGGCAGGTCATCGCCCAGGCGCTGGCCGCCGCCGAACGGACTGTGGATGAGGATCGTTCCGCCCATTCGCTGCACGCCTATTTCCTCCGCACCGGCTCCAGCGAACTGCCGATCAGTTACATGGTCACCAACGATTTCGACGGACGCAGCTTTTCCAATCGCCGCGTCGTCGCCAGCCAGCAGGGCGAACCGATCCTCAGCCTCACCGCCTCGTTCCATGTCGGCGAACGGGGGGTGGAACACCAGCGCCAGCCCATGCCCATGGTGGAGGAACCCGAAGGGCTGGAACGGATGTCGCGCCAGCTCGTCCGCTTCGCCGAACGGTGCGGGACGACCAAGCCCGTGCCGATCAAGCGCCCGCTCGCTTTCGATATCCGCACGGTCGAAGAACCCTGCTGGCTGACCGGCGAACGCAGCGAAGCGGTGGCGCATACCTGGGTCCGCGCGGTCGCCCCGCTGCCTGACGATCCGCGCGTGCACCGCGCCGTGCTGGCTTATGCCAGCGACATGCAACTGTTGATGACGGCGTTGCGCCCGCACGGCAAATCGATGGTGCGCGGCGATATGCGCGGGTCCAGCCTCGATCACGCGATCTGGTTCCACGAACCCTTCCGCGCCGACGAATGGCTGCTCTACGTCACCGAAAGCCCATGGGCGGGCAACGGGCGCGGTTTCACCCGGGGGCAGATCTTCACGCGTGACGGGCGGCTGGTCGCCAGCACCGCGCAGGAAGGCGTGCTGCGCGAGGTGAAGCAGGACTGAGCGCGCCGGGGAAGCCTCAGCCCCGCACTACCCGCCGGGGTGGTAGAAATCGTACACTGTCTGCGCCACCGCCGCGCTCACGCCCGGCGCGCGTTGCAAATCTTCCAGCGATGCCGCGCGGACTTTGCCTGCCGTGCCGAAATGCAGCAGCAGCGCCCGCTTGCGCGCCGGGCCGATGCCGGGAATCTCGTCCAGCGGGCTGGCGGTGATCGCCCGGCTACGCTTGTCTCGGTGGACGCCGATGGCATAGCGGTGCACCTCATCGCGCAGGCGCTGGAGATAGAACAGCACCGGCGAATTGACCGGCAGCATCTTTTCCCGCCCATCGGGAAAGTGGAACACTTCACGCCCTTCGCGGCCATGATGCGGCCCCTTGGCGATGGCGATCAGCGGCACGTCCTCGATCCCCAGTTCCTCCAGCGTATCCCTGACCGCGCTCATCTGCCCTTTGCCGCCATCGATCAGCACGAGATCGGGCCACACCCCCACGCCGTTGACTTCCTTGGCGCGGTCCGGGTCTTCCTCCAGCGCGCGGGAAAAGCGCCGCTCCATCACTTCGCGCATCATCCCGAAATCGTCGTTCGTCTGCGCGCTGCGGATGTTGAACTTGCGATACTGGTTCTTGATGAACCCTTCCGGCCCGGCCACCACCATGCCGCCCACCGCCTTGGCACCCTGGATATGGCTGTTGTCGTAGATTTCGATCCGCCGGGGCACTTCGGGCAGTTCGAGGAATTCGGCCATTTCGCGCAGGATTTTCGTCTGCGTGCCGCGTTCGGCCAGCCGCCGGTCGAGCGCTTCCACCGCGTTGCGGCTGGCCTGCTCCACCAGCTTGCGCCGCTCCCCCCGCTGCGGCACGGCGATTTCCACCTTGTGCCCCGCCGCTTCGCGCAGCGCCTCGGCCAGCAGGGCCGCATCGGGCAAATCACGGTCCACCAGAATCATGCGCGGCGGCGGCACTTCTTCATAGAACTGCGCCAGCACGCCCGACAGCACCGCCGCATCCTCCACCCCTTCGGTATGCGCGGGGAAGAACGCGCGGTGTCCCCAGTTCTGCCCGCCGCGGATAAAGAACGCCTGGATCGCGACGTGCCCGCCCTTCACCGCCATGGCGAAGATATCGGCATCGCCCAGCCCCTGCGCATTGATCGCCTGGCTGCCCTGAATGAACGTCGCCGCGCGCAGCCGGTCGCGCAGCATGGCCGCGCTTTCGAAATCGAGCGCTTCGGCGGCCTGCTGCATCTGCCGCTGGATTTCCTGCTGCACCGTGTTCGACCGCCCGCCGAGGAAATCCTTCGCTTGCCGCACCAGTTCGGCATAGCCCTGCGCATCGATCCGCCCCACGCAGGGGGCCGAACAACGCTTGATCTGATAGAGCAGGCATGGCCGATCACGGCGGGCAAAGAAGCTGTCGGTGCAACTGCGCAGCAGGAACAGCTTCTGCAAGGCGTTGATCGTGGTGTTGACGCTGCCGGCGCTGGCGAACGGGCCGTAGTAATTGCCTTTCGCCTTGCGCGCGCCGCGATGCTTCATGATGCGGGGGAAATCGTGATCGGCGCGCAGCAGGATGAACGGGAAGCTTTTGTCGTCTCGCAGCAGCACGTTGTAGGGCGGGCGGAACCGCTTGATCAGCTGCGCTTCGAGCAGCAGCGCCTCCGCTTCCGAATTGGTGGTGACGATTTCCATGCCGCGCGTCTGCGCCACCATGCGTTGCAGGCGCAGCGGCAGGCGGTCGACCTGCGTATAATTCGCCACCCGGTTCTTCAGCGCGCGCGCCTTGCCGACATAGAGCACGTCGCCGCGCGCATCGCACATGCGATAGACGCCCGGCTTGGGCTTCAGCGTCGCCAGCGTTTCGCGGATCGCGGCCACCCCCGCCGCGAGATCGGGGCGCGAAGAACGCATGGTATCGGTCGCGCGGTCCTCGTTGAAACGGTCCGCGCCTTGCGGGTGCGGCGGGGTTCCGGCCGGGGTCTTAGCCATGCCGGATTTCCCGATTCGCGATGGGCAAGTTGACACAGTTGACACGGTTCAGGGATGCCAATGTCCCACCCCGGAAACGCGCGGAAACGGGGCAAAAAACACCGGCAGGAAAAGGGCGGTCGGCATGGCGCATGGCCCCCCTATGCCAAATCGCGGCCCGGTAGGAAAATCGCATTTGCTTTACGCCGTCTCTCGCTATCCTGCGCCCGGTTGCAAGGAGCCCGCCATCCATGGACATCGATCCCGCACAGTTCGCCGCCCGCTGGGCCGCAGCCTGGAATGCCCATGATGTAGAGGCGGTGCTGGCCCATTTCCATGAGGAGGCGGCGTTTACTTCGCCCTTCGCCGCGCAGGTCATGCCGGAAACCGGCGGCGTTCTGCGCGGCAAGGCCGCCATCCGCGCTTACTGGACGGCGGGCCTGGCGCGCATTCCCGATCTGCATTTCACGGTTGAGGGGGTGTTCGCCGGGGTCGATTGCCTCGTCATCGCCTATACCAACCAGAAAGGCACGCGGGTGAGCGAAGTCCTGCGCTTCGCAGGCGGCAAGGTGATCGAAGGCCACGGCACCTACCCGGTGGACGTGGCCAATCCCACCGGGGCGCAAGACGGCTGACGCAGGGCCGGCGCCATCCCCCCGGGGCGGGGACAGCGCGGGAAACCCGGTCAGAACATCTTGCGGATATCGATCCCGATCACGCGGCCCAGCGGATCGCGGTAATCGGCCTGATAGCTCAGTGGCACCGTGCCGTTGTTGTCGGTCACTTTCTGGCGGGAATCGAACAGATTGTCGACTTTGAGCGAAACGCGCATCCCCTTGAAGAAGGGCGAGGCATCGACCAGGCTCTGCTGCTGGCCGAGATCGGCAAACAGGCGCAGATTGGCCACGAACGTGCTGCCGAAACGCAAATCCGAACTGCCCTGCATACCGCTGCCGCTGACATGCACCGGCGCGGTGTACGTGCCTTTCAGGCGCAGGCCGAAGCCCTTGTAGAACGCACCGCCCGACACTTCGATGCCGTGGCGGGCCACGCCGCCATCGGTCAGCGCATCGCCATCCAGCAGGTCGAGCACCGGGCCGCCCCGGGCAATCGTCACCGTCTCGTCAAAGCGGACGGTGTGGTAGATCGCCAGATTCCAGCGGCCACGCCCGCCGCCGCGCCCGCCCATCATCGGGCCACCGCCGCCGCCCGGCCCACGGCCGAAGCCGCCGCCGGAGCCATCCCTGCCGGGGCCATCGCCACCGCGCGGCCCGCGGTCATCGGCACCGGCACGGCGTTCTCCGCCGCCCGCACCGTCACCCCGGCCGCCGCCGGGCCGGTCATCGCCGCCCCCGCGCGGGCCATCGCCCGGCGGCGGGCCGCCCGCCATCATCGCGGCGCCCATCATGCCGCCCCGGCCGCCACGCCCGGCCGCCGCAGGATCGGCCTTGCCCAACTGGCCCGACAGATTGAAGCCGTAGCGCAGGCTGCTGCTTTTCATCTTGTCATACGTCACCGGGCGCCGGTCGATCGCCACCAGCCTGCCGCTCTCGTCGCGGATCACGCGATCGGGGAACGCCGCTTCGATAGCCGGCGTCAGCACCGGGAACGACGACGTCACATCGTCGGAACTGTTGCGGAAATATTCGACGACGAAATTCGACCGCTGGAGGAACGGCAGTTGCCAGTTGGCCGACAGCTTGATGTCGCGCTGCCTTTCCTTTTTCAGATTGGGATTGCCGCCCGTCGTCACCGTGACCAGTGCGGTCTGGCCCAGCGTGAAATCGTAAACCGGGACGTTGAACGTCTGCACCAGTGGATTGCCGAGATCGGTCAACCCGGGGGCCGCGTCTTCCGCGATATAGCTCGCCTGGAAGCTCAGCCGCTCGGTGGGCGCCCAGGTGAGGCCCGCGTTCCAGTTGGTCAGCGTGCCGAAGTCCGACAGGCGGTTGATCCCGCCGCTGAGATTGAGCGAAAGATCGCCGATGGCGTCGAGCACGCCTTCGCGTCTGCTGGTAAGAGGGATGAGGAGATTGAGCCCCGCGCTCACATCCTTGCGGTTCAGCCTGGTCCGTTCGCTCAGGCGCGTGTCACGGCTATCGAGGCCGGTATAATCGAACCCGACCGAGGCTGTCATCGCCATCTCGCCCGCCGGCAGCAGCAGCGGGCTGCCCGACATGGTGATCTTGTTCGACAGCGAATTGCTGGTCGCTTTCGCCTCATCCCGTCCGGTGAAAGCAATCGAGGGCAGCGGCCCGGTGATGTCCAGCAGCCCGCCGGCGGCATCGTCCACCAGCCAGCCGGTGTCCGCCCGGCGGTCGATCCGGGTGGTGGTTTCGGCATGGGTGCCATCGACCGTGGCGGTAAGCTGCCAGCCGTCGAGCGCCCGGTTATACGTGCCGCCCGCCTGGAACGTGTCGGTGCGGGTGGTGCGGGTCAGTGCGCCGGGCAGGCTGCGCAGCGCGGTTGCATCGTCGGGATCGGTCAGCATGACCATGTTGAGCCCGGCGAGCGAACGCGAATCCGCGCGGTTGAAACTGCCGTTGAGGCTAAGCTGGCCGCCACTGCCTTCCTTGCCGAGGCCGGTCGACCAGGTGCCTTCCACGGTCATATCGCGGCTATCGGCCACCAGCGAACGATAACGGGCCGGATCGGGATCGCCCGCCACGGTCGGAATGTTGCCGGCGGGCTGGATCAGCGGGCGTTCCGCTTCGGTCAGCAGCGAGGTGTCTTTCAGTTCGACCGACAGGTTCAGCCGGCGCGGCCCGCTGATATTGAGCAGCGAGGCCTGCAATTCGCTGTCGGCGGTGCCGCCGCGTGTGGGCGCGCTGTATTCGCCCGCCACCGTGCGGCTGCTGAAATTAGGCTTGAGAATGAAGTTCACCACCCGCTGGTTGGCGGAATAGCCGTACCGCAGCGCCACTTCCTCGGGCAGGACTTCGACCTTGCGGATCGCCTCGGGCGGGAAATTGCGCATTTCGCGGAAGCTCGACACGCGCTGGCCGTTGATCAGCATCACCGGCCGCCCGTCGCCCCGCCCACGGCCGGAGGATACCTGCGGCGAAAGCGCCTCGATCAGTTCGGTGAGCGAACCCGCGCCATAGGAGGCGATTTCTTCCTCGTCCAGTTCCAGAATCGGCGGCTGCGGCGCATTGACTTCGCCCGGATAGCGATCAGCGATGACGACGATTTCATCCGTATCCTCGGCCTCCGCGCCGGTTTCGGCGCCCGTGGTCTGAGCGAAGGCGGGGGCGACGGGGATGAGCGCCAGAAGCGGCAGAGACAAGAAGCGCAAGAGACAATCCTCAACAATGCAAGCCCGGCTTTTGGGCCGCCGGCCGTGAATTTCCCCTGCCCTGCGCCGTGCAATAGGCTGGCCGTCGCAACCCGCGCAAGTGCATAAAAAGTATCAAAATGTCGCGATTGCTTCATACCTTGCGACAATTGCTGATCGCTTTTCTTTGCTTTTTGCCGGTTGCGCCGTTATGGGCCGCGACCAAGGCAACCCTAGCGAAACGGAATCTGGGCATACATGGCGAAAGAAGAACTCCTCGAAATGCGCGGCAAGGTGGTGGAATTGCTGCCGAACGCGATGTTCCGGGTCGAGCTCGAAAACGGCCATGAAATCCTCGGTCACACGGCGGGAAAAATGCGCAAGAACCGCATCCGTGTGCTGGTGGGCGACGAAGTGCTCGTCGAACTGACGCCTTACGACCTGACCAAGGGCCGCATCACCTACCGCTTCATGCCCGGCCGGGGCGGCCCGGGCCCGCAATAGGCGGGCTGCGCCTGATGGGCGCGCCGCAGCTCATCCTTGCATCGGCCAGCCCCCGGCGGCGCGAACTGATCTCGCGGCTTGGCGTGGAACCTGTCCGCGTGGGCGGCGCCGATATCGACGAAACCCCGCACAAGGGCGAATTGCCCCGCGTCTATGCCCAGCGCATGGCGCGCGAGAAAGCCCTCGCCGCGGCGGATGCGGATGCTTTCGTCCTCGCGGGCGATACCGTGGTTGCCTGCAGGCGGCGCATCCTGCCCAAGGCGGAAGACGAAGCGACCGCGCGCCAGTGCCTCACGCTGCTGTCGGGCCGCCGCCACCGCGTACTTTCCGCCATCGCCCTGCGCGCGCCCGATGGCACGGTGCGCGAACGGTTGAGCGAAACGCAAGTGCGCTTCAAGCGCCTCTCGGATGCCGAGATCGACGCCTATATCGCCGGGGGCGAATGGCACGGCAAGGCAGGCGGCTATGCCATCCAGGGCTCCGCCGAAGGGCTGATCGCCTGGATACAGGGCAGCCATTCGGGCGTCGTCGGCCTGCCGCTGTTCGAAACGCGCGCACTGCTCAAATCCGCCGGGTTTTCCCTTGGCTGAGTGGCTGATCGAGGATGGGATCGCCGAACAACGCGCGATCCGCCTCGCCGGTGACACCATCGTGGCCGCCCGGCTCCACTGGCCCGGCAGTCTGACCGCCGGACAGGTGGAAAATGCGCGGCTGATCGCCCGCGCGGGGGGCAGTACGCGCGGCACCGCCCGTTTCGCCAGCGGCGAGGAAGCCCTGGTCGACCGCCTGCCCAAAAGCGCGAGCGAAGGCGCCACGCTGCGGCTGGAAGTGATCCGCGCCGCCATTGCCGAAACCGGCCGCACCAAGCTCGCCCATGCCCGCCCGGCCGACAAATCGCTCCGCCCCGCACCCGATCTCCTCGCCGCGCTGGAAGCCAAAGGACACAGCGTGCGGCGCGTGCACCGCTTCCCCGTATCCGGCTGGGACGACCTGGCCGCCGAAGCGTTCAGCGGCGAAATCGCGTTCGACGGCGGCATGCTGCACCTTTCCCCCACACCCGCGATGACGCTGGTCGATATCGACGGCGCCCTGCCCGCGCGGGCGCTGTGTCTGGCCGCGATCCCCGCGATTGCCGGGGCGATCCGGCGATTCGATCTTGGCGGTTCGCTCGGCATCGATTTCCCCACCCTGCCCGACAAGGCGGACCGGCGGGCGGTCGATGCCGCGCTGGAGGATGCGCTGACCGGATGGGCGCACGAACGCACGGCGATGAACGGCTTCGGCTTCGTGCAGATCGTCGCCCGTCTGGAACGTCCCTCGCTGCTCCATCGGCTCCAGCGCCACCGCGCCGCCGCCGCCGCGCGCCTGCTGCTGCGCCGGGCGGAAGGAATCGCCGATCCCGGCGCGATCCTGCTCACCGGCCATCCGGCGCTGCGGGCCCACCTCACCGATTCCCGGATCGCGGAACTGGCCCGGCGCACCGGGCGCGAAATTCGCCTGGCCAACGATCCCGCGCTTGCGCTCGAAGCCGGATTCGCGCAGGCCGTCGCCTTATGACCGACCAGCTCAAACAGAAGCGCTGCCCCATCTGCAAACGCCCGCGGGTGGAGCAATTCACCCCGTTCTGCTCCTCGCGCTGCCGTGATCGCGACCTCGCGCAATGGTTCAACGACGGCTACGCCCTGCCCGGTCCACCCGCTTCTCCGGACGAACTCGACAAAGAACGATAATTCCCCCTTGCCAAGCGCGCCGCGCCACGCCATAGGCGCGCCTCCAACCGCTCAACGGTTCCTTTCGGAACCCGTTCGAAGCAATGCCCAAGTAGCTCAGTTGGTAGAGCATGCGACTGAAAATCGCAGTGTCGGTGGTTCGATTCCGCCCTTGGGCACCATTCCCTTTCCGATGACATCCAGAGGCTTCTAGAGAAGCTTGGAAAACGGCAGAATCCTAGCTTTATCCAAGCCAGGTGAGCCTGCCTCATCCTTGGCCATCCACTTACAGCTCAAGTGCGAATTCGTAGGGGACTATGCGGAAATTCTCCCGATACGCGTCATGAAGTCGCGCGATGGGGTTTACAGAGCGAGGCAATCCCGATCACACACGCACCGCTTTCGAGTTCGCTGCGTTTGAGCAGGGGTAGGCAGATACCGACAGAAGACCGGCCGACCTGTGCAGTTCGAGATAATGACGGAAGCTGGAAACAGCCTCAGCGTGGTTAGCGACGTCGCGGCAACGTCCGCGACTCCCTCTTCCCAAGCCGTGTAGAATACCTCGGACACCTGAGCACACCGCATATGCTCGATTGGTTGATGAATGTGTTTCAACCGTCGGCCTCGACCAGCGAGAGTATGGACCCATTCACTGCGCTGAACGAAGGCATCGCTAATACAAGTCAACGGGAAACCTGCGCGCCGTGCAGTATTGCTAGGTCATACCAATATTGAAATACAGTGCGCTATTTGGGTGTTGACGTCGATGATGCGTTGACCTTGTCTGAAAGAATCGAAATTTGAGTGCACGTCAGCTTTTCAGCTTGTTTGGGAAGCCGACTGAACGCAATCTTCGACGGCTTCCCTCCCTGTCACCTTATTGCGAGGGTTGCTATATCCGGATCTACAAAGAAGGCTGCGATTCCGGACACGCCAACGAAGCTGCCGTTGACATATCTTAGTTGCTGCTCAGCCAATCAGATTCGTTCGCGTTGACGACGCCCTACCATGAAATACGTCAGGGCCCAGAAGTACATGTCCGAGCCCTGCCCCTTAGGCCTCGATCGATATGAATGACCTTTGTTCGGCCGTCCCCACTTAGAACTTGCCGTCGAGGGTCAAACCAAACGTACGGGGATCACCAAAGCTAACCGTCGAGAAGCCAAGCTGGCCAAAATCCACCGCGCGGCTGGCATAGTGCCTGTTCGTTAGGTTTTTCGCCCAGAGTGTGACGCTCAGCTCGCCACCGCCAAGATTGATCCGATCCAAGCGAATTTGCCCATCAAGCAGCCCTCGCGCATCACCTTTAGTGGCTTGTGAAAACGGCGCTGTCAGCGGGTTCCCGAACATATAGAACGATGAGGTATAAGCGTATCCCAATCGGAACAAGAGTTGGCTGCCTCCAAGATCATAGCGATAGCTTGCCCCGGCACTCGCCGTCACTTTCGGCGCATAGTTCAGTTTAATTACCGAGGCGACATTGTGCGGCTGATGCGCGATATCACCAGCCAGATATGTCACCGGGTCGGCCTTTACGTATCCGAACGCCCCATCGAGTTCGAAACCATCGGCGATTAGCGCCTTGCCGTCCACTTCAAAGCCATAGTACCGCGTCTTGCCCGCGTTGACGACAATGCTGCCAAAGCTTTGGCCTTCACCCACTGGCACCGGAACGGTCACGAATTGATCGCTATAGATGTTGTAAAAGAACGCAGAATTGATCCGCACGCGGTTGCCCAACTTGGCCTTCGCACCCACTTCGTACGACCAGATTTTTTCCGAATTGAACGGCGCTAAAGCGAGCTGCGACGTGTCCTGGCGAGCATCGAACCCACCCGACCGATAGCCACGTGCAACTCGGGCATAGAGATTGATGTCGTCCGTCGCGCGAAAATCGATAGACAGGTTGCCGGTTAACGCGCGGAACTTCTTCGTCCCGCGATTGCGCGCTAGGTCTTCTGGCTCAAACGGTGCAATGCCGTTTTGGAACACCGCCAACGTCTTGGAATCCCAGGAATGACGCAGCCCGAGGGTTACGCCAATACGGCCGCCGGGCCCACCTGGGCGCCACGTTCCCTGTCCGTAGATCGCATAGGATCGCGTGCTGGCGGTGTAACCTAATGCCGAAGGAACCGCCATCGCGCGGAAGCGCGCTGGATTGCCCGCACGCAACTCCGGTGCAAGCGCCCCGAAACTGGCTTCTGAGAAGATCGCGTCGGTATCAAGGACATAGGCGTAATGCTGGGGGTTATATTCGCGACCCTTTTCCTTGAAGAAGAAGCCGCCGAGAACCCATTCGAATGCCCCGCCCGAGCGCGAGACCACTTCCAGTTCCTGGCTGAACTGATGATGTCGCCGCTTGTCGGTGATTTCAAACAGATCCTGCGTGGTCGTCGGAACCGCTGCGGCTGCCAAGGCGGCGCGTGCCTCCGGGGTCAAACCGGAGATCTGGTTCAGCACCGCGATCGGCATGCCGTTGAGCAGACTATCTTGCGTGAAGGCGGGCCCGCGCACTGTACCCAATCCATCAAGATCGTTCGACAAAAGGGTGTTTCGCCACCAGCGGATGGCTGTGGTCGATCGCAGAGTCACAGTATCCAGATTTGCCTCCAGGCGAGTCATGTTCCCCCAGACCTTGTCGACCGATGGTCTGCTGGAATTGTTGCAAACACGGCTACGCCAAGTCCTGGACATCTGTGACAGCGGCGATCCGCATTCCGCTTCGCCTGATGTCGCACTTTGCAGATAACCAAGAACATTGGCGGGCTGCACCTTGGGGAAGACGTTGCCGCCGATCGTCATAGTGGCAGGGAAATCGCTGACGTTGCCATTGCCCACGCCGACCAGTTGCTGAAAGGCCGACACGCTTTTGATCCGGGCCCAATCGAACGCGTTGGCCAACGTCACATTGTCCGCCAAATCGATCGACAGCGCCCAGCGCAGGCTGTGCGTGGACGCTGCGCCAGGGTCGAGCCGGTCGGGCTGCAAGAGATTGTCGACCACCCCGTCCCGCGATTTGTAGAGATAGGACAACGAGGACCGAGCAATCCCGGCGATCGTCCCGGTGTTGATAACGCCGCGCAGCACGCGCTGGTCGAAATTGCCGATTCCGGCACGCAATGACAGGTTGAAGTCTTCAGTCGGCCGTTTGGTCACGAAGTTGACTGCACCGCCGGTGGTGTTGCGCCCGAACAAGGTTCCCTGTGGGCCTCTTAGAACTTCCACCCGCTCGATATCCGCCACTTCGAATGAAGACGCCGCGCTGCGTGCCAGATAGACGCCATCGACATAGATCCCGATAGGAGAATCGTAACCCATCGATTCATCCGAAGACGTCGGGATGCCCCGGATTGTCACCACCGATGCGGTGGCGTTGGTCGTCCCGCCGAGTACCGCGACGTTGGGCGCAATGGCTGACAAGTCCTTGGTTTCGGAGATGCCTTGCAAGTCGAGCTGTTCGGATGTGAACGCCGAAATGGCCACCGGCATTCGCTGAAGATTTTCGCCGCGCTTCTGCGCTGTCACGACAATGTCGGCAATTCCGGCTTCACTGACTTCCGATGCATCCTGTGCTTGTGCAGCGGACCCAAAAGAGAGCAGAGCCACTCCACTCAAAAGCGCAATTTTCGCGGTCTTCATCTTCCCACCTTTAATTATATTATGTTGATCGGTTGTCCGTTTCTGCGGGGCCAGTGTCGGATCACAGACGGTTTTTGTGCTGATCGAGCGCGTTGCGGGTTGCTGCCGCGACGGACCCGATCAGGTCCACGCTGTGGGTTGAGACCCAGGCGAGCGATTCCGCGCGGCGATCGCGGTTTTGGAACCTTGGCATCACGTACCGTGCGAACAGCTCGTAGCTTTTGCAGGTAGCGTCCCAATTGGCCGCATTGTGCGCCAGCAGCAGGAACGTCCCGAAGCCGCCCGATTGATCGAGCATGCCTTCGATGCATTCCACAACGTCGTCCGGCGTTCCGCAGGTCAGACGGCCAAATGTGCCCCAGGTGTTGCCGCACCATGACCGAACAGCGTCTTCCGCGCTTTCGATTCCCTCCAGACAGGGCATCTGCACACCCAGTTTTCGGAGATAGTCTAGCACGTTGGGCATGATTCCGGCGGCGACATCCGCCATCGCCTGTTCGCGCGTTTCGGCAATGTGGATCGGGGCCACGATCCGCCAGTTGTTGCGGTGCACGGCACGGCCACTTTCCTGCGCAACCTTTTCGCAGATGCGCCAGTGATCGGGGAGTGTAGCGAATCCCGCACCGCTTGAGGCTGCCACAGAAAGCATGGCCGCCCCCATTCGGCCAGCGGTAACCGGGCCATTCGGTGTAACCGCACAGGCCACCGCCACTTCCATCCGTGGCTGCTGATAGGGCAGCACTTGCAAGCGAGCATCGCGCAAGGTGAACCACCCCTCATCACGCGTGACGACCTTACCATCGAGAAGATCAACAATCGCTTCGAGTGCCGCCCCCATCATGTCACGCTGACGTGCGGGATCGATACCAAGCATGGCGGCGTCGGAGGGCAGTTGTCCCGGACCAGCCCCCAACATAATTCGCCCCCGTGTCTGGTGATCAAGCTGCACGATTCGGTCCGCCAAAATCAGCGGGTGGTGATAGGTCAGCGAACTGACCCCGGTGCCCAGCCTGATCCGCCGGGTCCGCTCCGCAACGGCGGCGATAAAGACTTCGGGCGACGCAATGGGTTCGAAACCTGCTGAATGATGTTCGCCGATCCAGGCTTCATCAAAGTCGAGCCGCTCCATCAGCTCAACCAGTTCCATGTCACGCTCGAT